>JAQBPY010000381.1 GCA_028287285.1 Gemmatimonadota bacterium | reverse complement strand
GCCATGCGCACCCACTCGAGCTCGCGCTGCAAGGTGCGCTGACGGGCGGACTCGGTCTTCTCTTCGAGCTTGAGACGTTCGCGCTTCTGCTCCAGCCAACTGGTGTAGTTGCCCTCGTACGGATGCCCCTTGCCGCGGTCGAGCTCGAGGATCCACTTCGCGACGTTGTCCAGGAAGTAGCGATCGTGGGTGATGGCAACGACGGTTCCCGGAAACTCGCCCAGGAAATGCTCGAGCCAATCCACCGACTCGGCGTCGAGGTGATTGGTGGGCTCGTCGAGGAGCAGCATGTCCGGCTGCTCGAGGAGAATGCGGCAGAGCGCGACGCGGCGCTTCTCGCCGCCGCTCAACCTGGTGACGTCGGCGTCATCGGGCGGCAGACGCAGCGCTTCCATCGCGATCTCGATCTTGTTGTCGAGATTCCAGAGGTCGAGCGTGTCGATGCGCTCCTGCACGCGCGCCTGCTCGTCGAGCAGCTTCGTCATCGCGTCGTCATCCATCGGTTCGGCGAACGCCATCGAGATCGCGTTGAAGCGGTCGAGCAGCTTTCGCTGGTCGGCCACGGCGAGCATCACGTTGCCGCGGACGTCGAGGCTCGGGTCGAGCTGCGGCTCCTGCGCGAGGTAGCCGATCTTCGTGCCCTTGGCCGCCCAGGCCTCGCCCTGAAAGTTCTCGTCGACTCCCGCCATGATCTTGAGCAGCGACGACTTGCCCGCGCCATTGGCGCCCAGGACGCCGATCTTTGCGCCGGGATAGAAGGAGAGCCAGATGTCGTCGAGAATGATCCTGGCCGGCGGAACGACTTTCCGCAGGGCCTTCATGACGTAGATGAGCTGTGGAGCCACGGTCTGTATCCGGGATTGGGTAAAGCAGGTCCTTCGCTTCGCTCGCCACGCGAGACCAGCCCATAATCTAACCACACTACGAGGGGCGGTTACATGCGCGCGATGGCGTGGCCGATATTGCGGGCGTCCCCGCAGAGCAACATGCGGCGAGCACGACAATCCAATAGCTTGTGCACCGTCTCGTCTCCGGCCCACATGACCGACATTCGCGCAGCACTGCAACGCACGCTTGGCGATGCATTCACGCTCGAGCACGAGCTCACCGGCGGGGGGATGTCAACGGTGTTCGTGGCGAACGACAACACCCTCAACCGGAAAGTCGTCGTCAAGGTGCTCCCCAGTGCGCTCGCCACCACGGTCTCGACCGATCGTTTCAACCGTGAGATCCTGATGTCGGCTGCGCTCCAGCATCCACACATCGTGCCGGTACTGAGCGCGGGCGAAGTAGATGGCCTCCCGTATTTCATGATGCCGTTCATCGACGGCGAATCACTGCGCACGCGGCTCACGCGCGGACCGCTATCGGTGAGCGAAGCCGTCGGGGTCATGCGGGACGTTGCTCGCGCGCTCACCTATGCACACGGGCGCGACGTGGTCCATCGCGACATCAAGCCCGACAACATTCTCCTCACCGGTGGCGCAGCGGTCGTGACCGACTTCGGTGTGGCGAAGGCGCTTACCGCCTCGCGGCCGGCGCAGCGCCGAGCGCCCGTTACGCCCGGCGGGTCGCCCGCGGCAATCACGCTCCAGGGCATTGCCATCGGCACACCCGCCTACATGGCGCCGGAGCAGGCGGCCGGCGATCCGAACACTGATCACCGGGCCGATCTCTATGCCCTGGGCGTGGTGGCGTGGGAAATGCTGGCCGGAGCCGCTCCCTTCCAGGGTGCATCGCCGCAACAGGTGATGGCCGCGCAGCTCGTGAACAGACCGCCCTCGCTCGTGACGCGCCGCTACAACGTGCCGCGCGCGCTCGTGACCATCATCGAGCAGCTGCTGGAAAAGGAGCCCGCCCTCCGGCCGCGAACCGCGGCCGACCTGGCCCGTGCCCTCAACAACCCCGACATCATCAGCGGCGCATTCGGCTCGGTGCCTGGCGGTGCGTGGCGCCAGCAGCGTATGCGGGTCGCGGCCGTCGCATTTTTCCTCGCCCTGGCAGGTTTCCTGTTCTGGTGGATTCGCGGACGCAAGTAGCGAGAGCGACAGGTGGTCGTGCCGCACCCGCTGACGTACCTTTGTGTGAGGATTGTTTACCCGTCATCTAATTTCGCACGTGACAGACCCTTCCGTCTCGCAGCAGCTCCTCAACGGCAACCCGCTCCTCGCGCTTCCCGCGCTGTTCCTGGGCGGCGTGCTCACGAGCCTCACGCCGTGCGTCTACCCCATGATCCCCATCACGGCGGCAATCGTGGGTGGACAGTCCACGGGAGACGTGACGTCGCGCCTGCGGCCGGTGCTGCTCACGATGACATATGTCGTCGGGCTCGCGATGGTCTACTCGCTGCTCGGGGTCTTTGCGGGGATCACCGGCACCATGTTCGGCAGCGTGAGCACCAACCCCTGGCTCTACTTCGCCATGGCGAACATTCTCATTCTCGCCGGGTTGAGCATGGTGGACGTGGTACCCATTCGTCTTCCGGCGGGTATCATGGCGCGGGCGGCGAACATGGGCACCGCGGGCCGCTTCTCGGGTGCGTTCGCCATGGGGGCGATGTCGGGCCTCGTCGCGGCGCCGTGCTCGGCGCCGGTGATGGCGGCGGTGCTCACGTGGGTCACGGTCACGCATTCCGCATTTCTGGGATTCGTGTACCTGCTCACCTTTTCGCTGGGAATGTGTGCGTTGCTGGTCGTTGTCGGACTCTCGACGGGTGGGTTGGCACGGCTGCCGCGTGCCGGTGCATGGATGGTGGTCGTGAAGAAGGTGTTCGCCCTGATCATGCTCGGCGCCGCCGAGTACTACCTCGTGAAGATGGGACAGCTGATCATATGATTCAGACGATTGCTCGTGGCCTGCTTGGCCTTACCCTTCTTGCGGGTGGTCTTTCACTGCCGACGCCTGTGCAGGCGCAGGAATCCGGCCTTGCCGTGGGAACCAGGGCGCCTGCGGCAATGGTAGCCACGCTCGACGGAAAGCCCGTGAACCTCGCCGACATCGCAAAGGGTCCGGCGGTCATCGAGTTCTGGGCCACCTGGTGCGAGAGCTGCGAGGCGCTGCTGCCCGCCATGAAAAAGGCGCACGCGGCGTATGGCTCCAAGGTGAAGTTCGTGGCCGTTGCAGTGAGCGTGAACCAGAGCGTTGCGCGTGTGAAGGCGCATGTCGCGAAGTACGGCGTGCCGGGCGAGCAGTTCTATGACACGAAGGGCGACGCCACCGGCCGGTGGGAAGTGCCGGCGACGTCGTATGTCGTGGTGCTCGACAGGAACAGCAAGGTGGTGTACAGCGGTGTGGGCGGCGACCAGGATATCGAAAAGGCCGTTCGCAAGGCTTTGTAAGAGAGCAGGTCCGCCTTTTATTCGGCCTGTGCGAACAACCCTTCAACCGACAGATACCGCTCGCCCGTGTCGTAGTTGAAGGTCAGCACTTTGCTGCCCGCAGGAATCTCCGGCAGCTTCTTTGCCACCGCGGCCAGCGCAGCGCCGGATGACGGTCCGCAAAAGATGCCTTCTTCCTTCGCGGCGCGAACGGCATACGCAAACGCGTCCTCTTCCGTGACCTGGATATATCCGTCCACCGCCGCCGCGTGGAAGTTGCCGGGAATGATGCCGGCGCCAATACCCTGCAGCTTGTGCGGCGTGTGGGTACCACCGCTGAGCACCGTGGACTTTGCTGGCTCCACAGCAAAGGTCTGGAGCTTCGGCATCGTCTCCTTGAGCACTTCGCTCACACCGGAAATGTGGCCGCCCGTGCCGACGCCGGTGATGAGGTAGTCCACGCCTTCGGGGAAGTCGCGAAGGATTTCCTGCGCCGTGGTGCGCTTGTGCACGGCCACGTTGGCGGGATTCTCGAACTGCATGGGCATCCACGCATTCGGCGTTTCCTTCACGATCTCCTCGGCCTTCGCGATGGCGCCCTTGATGCCGAACTCACGCGGCGTCAGCACCAGCTCGGCGCCATAGGCGATGAGCAGGCGACGACGTTCGACGGAGAAGGAGTCGGGCATGGTGAGGATGCACCGATAGCCCTTTACCGCGGCGGCGATGGCGAGGCCGATGCCCGTGTTGCCGCTCGTGGGCTCGACGATGACGGAGCCTTCCTTGATGACACCGCGCTCCTCGGCGTCCTCGAGCATCGCGCGCCCGATGCGATCTTTAATGCTGCCGCCCGGATTGCTGCGCTCGAGCTTGACCCAGACTTCGGTGCCTGGCTTCACGAGGCCGGCAAACAGGCGGTTGATGCGGACGTGCGGGGTGTTGCCGATGGTATCGAGAATGGAGTTGGCGCGCATTGTCCTGTGCGTTCGGGTTGGTCGTTGGTCTAGTGATTACAAGAGTTTGGTTGCACCGGCAGACATGCCAGCCCATCCACGATCGCCCGGACATCCGCCGCGGTGGTTCGCGGATTCATGATCGTGACACGCAAAACGCGCCGCCCGCCAATCTCGGTCGACGTGATCCACCCCGCGCCGGAGCGATTGTACGCCTCCCGCAAATCCCGGTTGATCGCGTCGAGTTCCACATCGGACAATGATCCATCGCCCACGTAGCGAAAGCACAGGATGTTGCACTCGGGCTCATGCAGCACCACGAACGACGGATGCGCCACGAGCGTATCGTGCATGAACATCGCCGTGGCACACAGGCGGTCGTACAGCGCGCCGATGCCATCGGCCCCATAGCGCTGGAGCGCCACCCACAGCTTGATGACGTCCGCGCGGCGCGAGCACTGCAGGCTGCGGGTGCCCTGGTCCCAGACACGTGCCCCTGCTCCGCCATGAAAGAGATACGGCGCGCGCTGGGTGAAGGCGTTCTCGAGGTCGCATTCCTCTCGCACGAGCACGACCCCCGCCGAGAGGGGCACAAGCATCATCTTGTGCGGATCCCACGCGATGGAGCGCGCATGCTCCAGGCCGCGCAGCCGTCCGCGATGCGTGTCGCTCAGGAGTGCCGATGCGCCATGCGCCGCATCGACGTGCAGCCACAGCCCGCGCGCCTCGCATATGGCGCCAATGGCCTCGAGGTCATCGAACGAGCCCGTTGCGGTGGATCCCGCCGTGGCGATGACGGCCATCACACGCCGGCCTTCGCGCTCGAGTGCACCCAGTGCCGACGCGAGCGCCTCGATGTCCATTCGAAAGCGGCGCGACGGAACGACCACGATGTTTCGTGTGCCGATGCCCAGCTCGCCCACGGCGCGCGACACGGCGTAGTGGGTGTGCTCGCCGCACACCACCACCGGCGGCGCATTGCCCACGCCGTTGGACCACACGTCGGGAATGGCCACGAACCGCGCGGCGAGCAACGCGGCCAGGGTGGCCTCGGTGCCGCCGCTCGTGAGGGTTCCACCGGCACTCGACCCGAATCCCACGAGATCGCACATCCACCGGATCACGCGATGCTCGAGCACCGTGCCCGTTGGCGACATTTCCGCCACGGCGACCGACTGGTTGATCGCGGCAATCACCATCTCGGACCAGATGGCTGCAGGCAGGGGCGGCGACACCTGATGGCCGGCCGCGCGCGGATGGTAGAGCCGGTTGCAGTCGGCGATGACGTCGTCGCGTAAACGCCGCGCGACCTCGGCGAGTGGCCGGCCGGCGCGCGGCATCGGCTCGTCGAATCGCTTCGCGAGGTCGGCCGACGTGAGCGAGGTGCTCACGGGTCCCGTGCCGTCGCGCGTGGACGCGAGATATCCTACCGCGAGGTCAGCGAACAATGCCGCCGACTCGGCGGTCATGTCATCTTCGAGTGCTGCAAGGAGGGCGGAGTCGTCGTGCATGCTGGTGCAAAGGTAATGAAAGTATGTCCCGACAGTCGCTACGCTCCTGCGGGATGACAGCTCATGCATGTTTTTTACGCTGCGCTCAGGACGACAGGGACAGGCTCAGCAGCCGCTTCGATTCGCCGGTGTCGCGCGTGAGATGCGCCTCGATGCGGGTGGCCAGCGCCGGCTCATCGAAGCGCTCCGTGAGCAGCGACGCCAATACAGATTTTGGTAGCTCGCGATACAGACTCAACGTCACGTGCGGCGTGAAGTAGAAGCGCGGCTTGGCCGCACGCAGGCCGCTCGTCTTAATGCGCTCGTGCAGCGCGCGCAATGGACCGTGCGGGTCGAGCGGCAGCACCACGATCTCCGTCTGCATGAACTTTTCGGGGCGCCCGAAGGCGAGCGGAATGGCCGACGTCGCCGCGGCAATGGGGGCAAGCAGCGATTCCAGCTCGACGAGCGGCGTATCAGCCGCAATGGGCCCCATCCCGGACGAGCCGGCAATGGTGAGATGCGGCGGTCCGAGCCTCAGGATGCGCGGATCGGTGGCCGCCTGCAGCGCCGCGATCCTCTCGCCCACAACTCCCTCGATTGGCGCAATGATGAAGATCCCGCTTCGGGTCGTGCCGCTCATCGCGACGGCAGCGCCGCGCCTGGCACGATGGACCAATGCAGCGAGCTGCCGCCGTCGGCGTTCGGCGTGATGGACCCTCGCAGCAGCCATCGATCCAGGAATGTGCGCGGATGTGCGTGGTGATAGCGCACCACCTTGAGCCCGGCAAAAGTGCCAATGCCCGCACCGACGATCACGTCCGTGGCCCAGTGCCGGTTGTCGTACATGCGCGACAGACCGGTGAGCGTCGCACCACCGTACATGGCACCACCCACGAGCCAGCGCGAGCTCGGGTACCATCCGGCCATCTCGCTCGTGACCGCAGCCGCCGCGGCAAAGGCCGCAAGTGAATGGCCCGACGGAAACGAGCGGAGCGAATCCCCATTGGTGAAGCCACGCATGAAGCCGAAGCTGTGCGAATTCTGGGGCATCACGTACGGCCGCTGCCGTCCGATCAGGCCTTTCATCACGCCGCCCACCACTTCACCGAGGACGAGGGCCTCCGAGCCACGGAGGCCGAGCTCCGTCATGCGCTCCTGTTTCGTGATGCGGCCAACCACGTACATGGTCGAGCCGATGATCACCGCCCCGGGTGCGGTCGTCGTACGCACGATCTGCGCAACGGTATGCAACTGCCGGTTGGCCTGGGTCGACGAATCCTGGAGCCGCTTCGAGTAGTTCTCGTCGAAGGGACGCGCGAGCAGCGCCATCACCGACACGGCGCCCGCCAGGGCCACGTCGCGATAGGTGAACAGGCTCACCGTGGAAGGCGCGGTATCCGCCTGCGCCTGGGCCCGCGTCGCCAGCAGCATCGACATCACGAGTACGGCGCGCCGCAGCGGCCCGGCAATCATCATGCGATCACCGTTTCGTGACGACCCTGCTGCGCATCGTGATCTCGCGCGAATGGTCGAGATCCTCGAGGAACATCTTCTCCGCCTGGGCACCAATCGTCGCATCCTCGATCACGGCATCGATCTCGTAGTTGATTGCCACGCCGAGTGGGTTGAAGTCGGTTGATCCGACACGAACCCAGCGGCCGTCCACCACACTCGTCTTCGCATGCATCATCTCGCCCTTCCATTCCCAGATGCGCACGTGATTGGTGAGCAGCTGCCGGTAATAGCGCCGCGTGAGCATCGTGACCCAGCGGTGATCGTTGCGGGCGGGCACGAGGATGCGGACGTCGACCCCATCCCGCGCCGCACCGATCAGCGCTTCTACCTCCGACCAGCTCGGCACAAAGTAGGCGTTCGCAATCCAGATGGATTTCTCCGCGGAGATGGCCTGCATCTGCAAGGCGCGTGCGATGCGCATACGGAAGGGCTCGCCTTCGATGATGCCCACGAGCGCCGGCTCGGCGGTGGCGGGATCGAGATGCGCACCGCGAGCTACGCGGCGCGTGCGGCGATGCGAGCCGCGCCGCTCGCCCTTGAGTCCGGAACGGGCCCACATCGTGTCGAAGGCCTGCTGCATGTCGTGCGCGGCAGGCCCTTCGATGCGTACGGCGGTGTCCCGCCAATGGCCCCGGTGCTTTTTGGTCTTGCCGATCCACTCGTTGCCGATGCCCACACCGCCGGTGACGCCGATTTTCTCGTCCACGACGAGCAGCTTTCGATGGTCGCGCGGAATGAGACCGAGCCAGCTGCGCAGGCCCGGCGCGCCGAATACCCGATGCGAGACACCGGCCTTGGTGAGCCCGCTCAGGTAGCTCCCCTGGATACCGCGCATGCCGATCCAGTCGCTCAGCAGGCGGATCTTCACGCCACGCTGCGCGGCGGCAATGAGCCGTTCGCCGATGCGGCGGCCGACGTCGTCCGAGCGGAGAATGTAGACCTCCAGCGCGATGGACTCGCGCGCGTTGTCGATCGCCTCGCACATGACGTCGAAGGTCGCGGGACCATCGTGCAGCAGCAGGACGGTGTTGCCGCTCGACACGTCGGCGGCGGCGATCCTCCAGAGACCGCGCGCGAACGATGGCCCGCGCGGAGTGTCGCCGGCGTCGACGGAGGTCTTGCCCGAGGCAAAAATGGCGTGATTCGGCACGCCTACACGTTATGCTCCGACGCGTTTCTCCGCATCGTCGACGGCTTCAATGATGCGCGTGATATCGAACGGCTTGCGGATCACGGGGCGCCCCAGCGTCTTGAACATCATCTCGGTGGAGTTGGGATCCACGACCGCGCCGGTGACGAAGGTGACCGTGTCGGCCATGTGCGGCCTGGTGTCGTCGATCCAGCTCATGAGCTCAAAGCCGCTCTCCGTGCCGAGCCACATGTCGATGAAGATGATGGTCGGCTCCTCGCGCTCGAGGACCTCGCGGGCCTCCGCCACCGAGCGGGCCACGTGCACGCGATCGCCTCGACGCTCGAAGAAGCGCGAAACCACGAGACCGAGGCTGACCTCATCATCGACGTACAGGATCGTCTTCATTTTCTGGCTGCCGTAGTTCGGTCCCTCCTGACTCTACGTGACCCGCCCCGAAGAGATTCGACGGGCTCCCCCTTTTGCCGCCCTGGTACGGTGTGTCATACTCCGGGAATGCTCAATATCGACCTGACGGGACGCCGAGCGCTGGTCGCCGGCGTGGCTGATGACGGCGGCTTTGGATTCGCCATTGCCAAGTGCCTCGCGGAAGCAGGCGCGAGTGTGTGCGTGGGCACCTGGCCCCCGGCACTCAACATCTTCATGAATCTGCTGGAGCGGGGCAAGATGGACGAGTCGCGGAAGCTCAGCGACGACTCCCTCCTCACCTTCGAGAAGATCTATCCCCTCGACGCCGTCTACGACACGCTCGACTCGGTGCCCGACGACGTGCGTTCCAGCAAGCGGTACAAGGAGCTCGGCGACTTCAGTATCGATGGATTGGCCGCCCAACTGGTGAAGGACTTTGGCGAGAAGCCGCTCGACATCGTCGTGCACTCCCTCGCCAACGGTCCCGAAGTGAAGAAGCCGCTGCTGGAGACGAGCCGCAACGGCTACCTCGCCGCCGTGAGTGCGAGCGCCTATTCGCTCGTCAGCATGATCGCGCGGCTCGGTCCCCTCATGCGCGACGGCGGCGCCTTCGCGTCGCTCACGTACATGGCGAGCGAGCGGGTGATCGCCGGCTACGGCGGCGGAATGTCGAGCGCCAAGGCGGCGCTGGAGAGCGACACGCGCACCCTGGCCTTCGAGGCGGGACGGAAGTGGGGGGTGCGGGTGAACACGGTGTCGGCTGGCCCGTTCGCGTCGCGCGCGGCGTCGGCCATCGGCATCATCGAGCGCATGGTCGCCTACGTACAGGCGAACGCGCCACTCGGCGAAGAGCTTGTGGCCAGCGAAGTGGGTACAGCCACCGCGTTCCTGTGCTCGCCTCTCGCCTCGGGAATCACCGGAACCACGCTCTACGTCGACAAGGGGTTCCACACGATGGGCATGGCGTTGGAGGCACCTCCGGGCTAGACGCGAGCGGTCTTCGCCGCGTACATCGCGGCGTCGGCTTCGCGCAGCGCCTCATCCGCGTCCTGCTTCGGCAGAAGCTCGACGAC
>JAQBPY010000372.1 GCA_028287285.1 Gemmatimonadota bacterium | reverse complement strand
TTCGCGAGCGAGTCGGCCCGGCTCACGGGCATCTCGAACAGCTACGCGGGCCTGAACGCCAACGCCAACACCATCTATGACCTGAACAACCAGCTGCAGTTCTTTGGCGGCTCGGACTTCAACATCTTCAGCGTGACCATCGAACAGCTGCAGGCGGCCAGCGGCGGCTACAAGTTCTTCAGCCCCCTGGGCGCCACGAACATCGTCAACGTGACCGGGACCTCCACCTTCTCGGCGTTCACGAACAACGGCTTCTACTTCTGCACCGACCCGAACGACCAGAATACCTGCCAGCAGGGCAACAATGCGAGCACCGCCGAAGAAGCCCGCTATACCCTGTGGAACTTCAATACGCAGAGTGGCCTGAACATCGCGGGCCCGCTGCACGGGAGCCTGCTCGCCCCGAACGCCGACGTGATCTTCGGTGTGGGCGACATCGTCGGCAACGTGGTCGCAAGGAACATCAACGCCCAGGGCACGGCGGAATTCGGCGGCGCCGAGTTCTACGCGAATGACTTTGCGGGCAATCAGAGCTTCCAGGGCGTGACACCCACGCCCGAGCCGGCAACGCTCGTGCTGTTCGGTACAGGTCTGCTTGGCCTGGCCGGCGCCGTCAGGATTCGCAGGCAGAAATAGCACGAGCCCGGAGCTGCTCCCCGTCCGGAGCGGTCAGGGGTGGTCCAATCACGTGCCCTGTCGTACGCTGTTCATGGCGTACGACGGGGCACGTGAGCATCATGGCACCAATTCAGCGTGGCGCGAATGAAAATCCTGGTAATCGATGTGGGAGGCACGCACGTGAAGCTGCTCGCCAGCGGGCGACGAACCCCACTGAAGCTTCCGTCGGGGCCTGATCTCACTCCACGGCAGATGGTTGCGTCGGTACTCGAGGCAACGGCCGCCTGGAGCTATGAGGTCATCTCAATTGGCTATCCGGGCCCAGTCGAAGACAACAAACCCATCGCGGATCCCATCAACCTCGGCAAGGGATGGGTGAAGTTCGACTTCAGGAAGGCGTTCAAGCGCCCCGTGCGGATCATGAACGACGCCGCGATGCAGGCGCTGGGCAGCTACGAGGGCGGACGAATGCTGTTCATGGGCCTCGGCACGGGGTTGGGAACGGCGCTGGTGCGCGATGGTGTCGTCATCCCGCTCGAGATCGCTCACCTGCCATACCACAAAGGCAACTCGTACGAGCATTATCTCGGCAACGCGGGAATGAAGAGCGAGGGATACCGGAAGTGGGCCAAACACGTGGAGACGGTTTCGGCGCTGCTTCTCGCGGCCCTTACATCTGACTACGTGGTGCTGGGCGGCGGAAATGCCCGGTTGTTGAAGGCGCTGCCGCCCAATGCGCGCCTTGGCAACAACCTGAACGCGTTCGTGGGCGGCTATCGCCTCTGGAAGAAACGATAGCTTCGGTGCGAACCTTGCCTTGACCGCCATGGTACGGCCGCGTTCGGCATCCACCGCCGGCGCGGCATCAACGCTTGGACCAGGCAGCCATGAGCCACGAACACACACACGCCGAGACCGACCGCGGCGATTCGCATCACTCGGCGCCAATGATCGCGGGTGTCACGGTTCGCGAAGACGACGTCGAGGCGGCAAAGGGCATTCGCTTCATCGCCTTTCTGTTCCGCGGCATGGCGATCCTGATGATCGTGCTGATGTGCGTGCAGATCATTTCCGGCGTCACCGGCACCGTCGCCCTGTCCCTCGGCGTCCTCTTCGCCGAGGCGGTGCGTCTCATCATCTTTGCCGGCTTGCTGTGGGGCCTTGGCGACATCGCCGTCCTGGCGATCAAGTCGCACTACGACCTGCGGGCCATGAAGATCCTGGTCGCGCGGGCGGAATACCTGATGCGCATGCAGGCCGCTGCGGCCGGAACCCTTCCGCCGCCAGGCACCCGAGCCGATCGTGAGAGCTGACGTCGCACACGGTGCACGTCGCCTGGGGCAGATGCTTCTCGTGGGCGGTCTCTTCCTCCAGCAGCCAACGAATCCGCTGGCGGGCAAGCGTCTCTACATCGACCCTGGCTCCGCGGCAAAGCGCCAGGCGGAAAGCCTGCGCCGCTCCAGGCCGCAGGATGCCGACCTCCTCGAGCGCATCGCCGACCAGCCCGTAGCGCGCTGGGAAGGCGGTTGGGCCGCCGACATCGGCCGAGAGGTCGACGCGGCCGTGTCCACGATCACCGGCGCCGGTGCACTGCCCATATTCGTCGCCTACAACATTCCGGGTCGGGATTGCGGGCAGTATTCGGCGGGTGGCGCCAGCGGCGGCGATGCGTACAGGAGCTGGGTGCGGTCCTTCGCGAACGGCCTGCGCCGCCGGCAGGCGGTGGTGATCCTGGAGCCGGATGCGCTGGCCGGAATGGACTGCCTCGATGCCGCCGGCCAGCACATGCGCATCGCCCTCATGCGCGATGCGGTGCAGGTGCTCAAGGCGCAGGGCGCGTTCGTGTACGTCGACGCCGGCCACGCCCGGTGGAAGCCGGCCTCCGCGATGGCGGACCGGCTCAAGCAGGTGGACATTGCCTCGGCCGATGGCTTCTCGCTGAATGTCTCCAACTACATCGACAACGCCGCGAACATTGCCTTTGGCGAGACCGTGTCGCGGCTGTTGGGTGGAAAGCACTTCATCGTCGACACGAGCCGCAATGGTCTGGGCAGCATGTCCGATTGGTGCAACCCGCGTGGTCAGGCGCTGGGCGTTTCGCCCACGACGAATACCGGAAATCCGCTCGTGGATGCGTTTCTGTGGATCAAGCAGCCCGGCGAGTCGGATGGTACGTGCAAGGGCGGCCCGGCGGCGGGCAGCTGGTGGACGGACATCGCGCTGGAGCTGAGCCGTGCCGCGTCAACGCTGGCAAAGACGATCGTCAGGTAGCGGGGCAGAATCTCCCGACACTCGCTGCCGCTCGTGCGGGATGACAAACGACGAAAATACTTTTCGATATAGTGGCCAGTGCGCCAGGAATATGAGATAGAATCACGACACTCGCTGCCGCTCGTGCGGGATGACAAACGACGAAAATACTTTTCGATATAGTGGCCAGTGCGCCAGGAATATGAGATAGAATCACGACACGCGCTGCCGCTCGTGCAGGATGCCAAGCGATGTCATCCCGCAGTCGCGAAGCGGCTGTCGGGAGATTCCGTACTGAACGCAAACAATGATAGCCGCGCTCGTACGGTGACGACGGTGTCACAAGGTCTGTTAGCATTGCGCGATGCGCACATACAACGTCTACATCCTCGCCAACCACTCGCGCGCGTTCTATATCGGCATGACGTCCGATCTCCGCGTTCGCATGTACGAACACAAAAACGGGCTGACCCCCGGCTTTGCCTTGCGCCTCAACATCAACCGGCTCGTGTATTTCGAATCGACCTTTGATGTTCGCGCCGCCATCGCGCGTGAAAAGCAGCTCAAGCGGTGGCCGCGTGCGCGGAAATTCAAGTTGATCGAAACGACGAACGCGAGTTGGAATGATCTGAGTGTCGGCTGGCTCAAATGATGGTCGAGAATGTCCCGACACTCGCTGTCGCTCGTGCGGGATGACAACCAGAAGACACGCCCAGCTGTCATCCCGCAGTCGCAACGCGACTGTCGGGAAATTCCATCCCTACCTTTTTGCCAGACCGCCAGCAACTAGTTGTCATCCCGCAGTCGCAACGCGACTGTCGGGACATTCCCATCCCTACCTTTTTGCCAAACCTGCCAGCAACAACGGGATGAACCCACCAAACGCCCCGTTACTCATCACCAACACCACGTCGCCGGAGCGCACACCGGCCAGCACCCCTTCCAGCAACACCCCAACATCTGGCGACGCATCCGCCTCGATACCGCGCTCACGCAGCACCGTACACACACGCGCCACATCGAGCTGCTCGTCGAGCGGCACCTTGTCGTGCGGCTCCGGCACACGAATGGACGCCAGCGCCGCCCCATCGAACGCCGTCGTGTACTCCGTCTGATGAATGTTCCGCCGACTCGTATTGGACCGCGGCTCGAACACTGCCCATAACCGCCTGTCCGGATACCGCTGGCGAATACCGGTAATCGTCTCGCGCACAGCCGTTGGGTGATGCGCAAAATCGTCGATCACCAGCACGCCACCCACCTCGCCGCGAATCTCCTGGCGCCGCTTCACACCCATGAACGACGCAAATCCCGAACGAATGTCATCGGCCTTGAGACCCAACGCGCGCGCGGCCGCGTAAACGCCAACCGCATTCTCCACGTTGTGATGCCCCGACATGGGCAACAGAAACTCCCCCACGTCGCCGCGCGGCTCGCGAATGGTGAAGCGCGCACCCTCGGGCCCGAAGCGCAGATCATGCGCGGAATACTCGGCATTCTCGTGTCCTGCATACGTCGCCACATACGCCGCCGATGAGCGCTGCGCGATGGCCACCGCATTGGGATACGACGCCGACACCGCAAGAAACCCATCCGCCGGAAGCGTCTTCGCAAACTCGTCGAACGCCGACTCGTACTGCGCCATGTCCCGGAAGATGTCCGCGTGATCGAACTCCACACTCGTGAGGATGGCCGTGCGCGCCCGGTAGTGCAGAAACTTGGGCCCCTTGTCGAAGTACGCCGTGTCGTACTCATCGCCTTCCACCACCACGAACGCTCCGCTCCCGTTGCGGAAGTTTCCGTCGTAGTTGAGCGTCACGCCGCCCACCAGAAATGTGGGATCGGTACCCGCCGCCACGAGCACGTGCGCCATGAGCGCGGAGGTCGTGGTCTTGCCATGCGTTCCCGCCACGACAACGCTGTGCCTGCCCGCGAGCACCAGCGACCCGAACGCCGCCGGAAAGCTCATCTGCGGAATGCCGCGCTCACGCACCGCCGAGGCCTCCACATTCACGCGCCGAATCACATTGCCGATGATCACCAGATCCGGCGTTGCCGCATCGAGATTTTCCGGCGAGTAGGGCGTCATCACGTCCACGCCCCACTTGGCGAGCATGTCGCTCATGGGCGGATACACACGCTCGTCGCTGCCGGTCACATGATAACCGGCCGCCTTGAGCATGCCCGCGAACGAGCCCATGCCGGTGCCCGCAACCCCGACGAGATGAATGCGCGTGATCGCATCGGGCGCGATCGCGGACAGCACGTTACCGTTGTCGTCAGCCATGCCCGGAAGATACCATCTGGCTCCGCCACGGTCAGGGCGATAAGCTTGGGACCGCGACGCTCGTCGCCCGACAGAATCCCGCATGCGCGAACTCGACAATATCCGATCCGCCCTCACTGCCGCGGCCGCGCGCGGTGAGTCCGTCGTCCTCGCCACCGTCATGAGCGTCGAAGGCTCGGTCTATCGCGGTGCCGGCGCACGAATGGTCATCACTGCCGGTGCGACGACCATCGGCGCCGTGAGCGGCGGCTGTCTGGAAGCGGACATCGTGGCCCGCGCGCCCGATCTCAGGCACGCGGAGCTCGTGCGCTACGACACGCGCGCCTCGGACGACGTCATCCTCGGTCTCGGACTCGGCTGCCAGGGCATCATCGACATCTTGCTCGAGCCGTTCAGCGGCCCTTCGCTCCACGAGGCCATTGCCTTCTACACCAGGCTCGCCACGCAGCGCGAGCCCGTGACGCTGCTCACCCTCCTCCGCGAAGAGCCCGTCGGCCCGCTGTTGGGTGCTCGCGTCATGCTCGGTCCCACCGGCGACGTCATCCACGGCGACGCCCGGCTCCTCCATCGCCCGCACGACGTCGCCCGCGAGGTCGTGCGTCCCGCTCCGCCGCTCGTCGTGTGCGGCGGCGGAACGGACGCCATCCCCCTGGTGACGCTCGCCAGGCAGATGGGCATGCACGTCACCGTCATCGACCACCGGTCCAGCTTTGCCAACGCCGACCGCTTCCCTGACGCCCACGACATCGTCTGCGCGAATCTCTCCGACAACCCCGCTGCACTCGCGAATCGCGTCACCCTCGACGAGCGCACCATGGGCGTGTCCATGGCGCACGCGGCCATTCACGATGGTGCCTACATTCGTGCATTGCTCGACGCGAACGCCGCCTACATCGGCGTGCTTGGCCCACGCCGCCGGACCATGGAGCTGCTCGGCAGCCCGGCCGAGCTCCCGCAAAATGTCCATGCACCCGTTGGACTGGATCTGGGCGCGGAAACCCCCGACGAGATCGCACTGGCGATCGTCGCCGAAATCGCCGCGGTAAGCGCCGGACGTCGTGGAGGAATGCTCCGCGACAGGACGGGTCCGATCCACGAACGCAGCGGGCAACGCTAGTGGACACGCTCCGCCGCCGGCTCGAGCGAGAGCTCGGCACGCGCTATCAGATCGAGCGCGAGCTCTCCGGCGGCGGAATGTCACGGGTATTCCTCGCGCGTGAAACGGCGCTGCATCGGCGCGTCGTCATCAAAGTCCTGCCGCCGGAGATGACCGCATCCCTCAGCGTGGAACGCTTCAACCTCGAGATCACGCTCGCGGCAACGCTGCAGCATCCGCACATCGTGCCGCTCCTGTCTGCGGGCGAGGTAGACGGCATGCCCTACTTCACCATGCCGTTCGTCGAGGGAGAATCGCTCCGCGCAAGAATCGTCCATGCGCGCGACATACCCACCGCCGAATTGGCCCGCATCCTCCGCGAGGTTGCATCGGCGCTCGACTATGCGCATTCCACGGGCGTGGTGCATCGCGACATCAAGCCCGACAACGTGCTCCTTTCGCATGGCAGCGCGATGGTCACGGACTTTGGCGTTGCACGGGCACTGAGCGCCTCGGCCACCCCGGGAACGGGAAGAATTACCGGCCTCGGCATTTCGCTCGGAACGCCGGCATACATGTCGCCGGAGCAGGCCGCCGCCGACCCGAACATCGACAACCGGTCGGACATCTATGCCTGGGGCGTGATGGCGTACGAGATGTTCTCGGGCGCAACACCGTTTGCCGGTCACACTCCGCAGGCGATGCTCGCGGCGCAGGTGAGCGAGCCCGTGCCACCGCTGCGGTTCCTGCGGCCGGTAAAGAACGCCGCACTGGGTGCCCTGATCGCGCGCTGTCTTGCCAAGGACCCCAACGACCGCCCGCAATCTGCCGCCGAGTTGATCGGGTCGCTCGATGCCGTCATTGCGCCGCGGCAGTCGCATGCGCAGACGCAGGTTGCCGATGGGCTCCCGCAAAAGCGGTGGCCGCTGGTCGTGGTTGCCGTGGTGCTTCTGCTCGCCGTAACCGCCTTTGTGGTACGAAAGCGCTATACGCCGCCTGCGTCCGGACCTGTCGCGACGCCTGCGGTCCGCTAGCCCGTCCGCAGGCCGGGAATTTGATATACTCCGGCAGTGTTCATCCATGATACGGTCACGATTCCTTCTCATGCGATCACACATGCCGCCTACGGCTCAATGAAGGCAAAGGCTCACGCTGGTACCACGCCCGCGGAACGTGCGGAATCCGCGGCGGCGTTCGTCCGGAAGTACCGGTGGCTCATCCTCCTCGGTCTGATCACCGCGGCCATCATGGAGGTGCTCGACACCACGATCGTGAACGTGGCACTGCCGCAAATGGCGGGAAATCTTGGTGCCACGCAGGAAGAGATCGGCTGGGTCGCCACCGGATACATCCTGTCCAACGTGGTCGTGCTTCCCATGACGGCGTTTTTCACCGAGCGCTTCGGGCGGCGCAACTACCTCACGTTCTCCATCGTGCTGTTCGTCGCCGCCTCGTTCTTCTGCGGCACCTCCGGGTCGCTCACCTCCCTCGTGTTCTGGCGCATCGTGCAGGGCGCAGGGGGCGCGGCGCTGCTGTCCACCGCACAGGCAACGCTGCGACAAATCTTTCCGCGCGAAGAGCAGGGCCTCGTGCAGGCGGTCTTCATGCTCGGCGTCATCGTCGCGCCTACCCTTGGGCCGACCCTTGGCGGCTGGATCACCGACAACTACACGTGGGGCTGGTGCTTCTTCATCAACGTGCCCATCGGCGCGGCGAGCGTGTTCCTCGTGAGCAGCTTCCTGCAGGATCCGCCGGACGTCGAGAAAAAGCGGACGTCCATTGACTGGTGGGGAATCGGCCTGCTTACCGCGGGCGTTGGCTCGCTGCAGTACGTGCTCGAAGAAGGCAACTCCAGGGACTGGTTCGCCGACGTCTGGATCGTGCGGCTCACCATCGTTGCCGTCGTCAGTCTTTCGGCCATGCTGTGGTGGGAGCTCTCGCGGCACAACGAGCATCCCGTGGTGCAGCTGCGCGTGCTCAGGAACCGCACGCTCGCCGCGTCCATCTTTCTCTTCATCGCGCTCGGCTTCGGCCTCTATGGCGGTGTGTTCCTGTTTCCCATGTTTGCGCAGGGCATTCTCCACTTCACGCCCACGGAAACAGGGCTCGCCATGCTGCCCGGTGGTCTTGCGACCATGTGCAGCGCGCTGATCTGCGGACGTCTGCTCAGCGGCAGGGAGCCGCTCGTGGATCCGCGCATCCTGATCTTCCTGGGCGTGTCGCTCTTTGCCGTCTCCATGTGGAAGATGGGACATCTCACCACGGGCTCGGGTGAGTCCGACGTCCGCGCCGCGCTCATCGTCCGCGGCTTTGGTCTCGGCTTGCTGTTCGTGCCCATCAACAACGCCGCGTACGGAAGCCTGGAGCCAAGCGAGGCGCAGCAGGCGGCGGGTCTCATCAACTTGTCCCGGCAGCTCGGCGGCTCGTTCGGCATTGCGCTGCTGGTGAACTACGTCACCAAGCACACGCAGTACCATCGCGCGGATCTCGTGAGTGACCTCGTGTCGGGCAACGTGCTCACCGACACGCGCCTCCAGCAGCTCACCGCCGGGTTTGTCTCCCGCGGTCTCGCGATGCTCGATGCAAAGACCGCCGCGTTGACGGCGCTGAATGGTCAGGTGATGCAGCAGGCGTCGATGCTGAGCTTCAACGATGCGTGGCTGTTCATCCTCATCGCGTTTCTTGGCGTGTCGCCGGCGATTCTGCTGTTGAAAAAGCCGCGCGCCGGCAAGGCCGAGCTTCCGGCCGACGCGCACTGACGTGGGTTTGTCGTCCTGAGCACAGCAAAGGACCTGCTTCCACACCCGGATCCTTCGCTGCCGTCATACTGAATCCGCAAACGCTCCCATGTCGGGAATTAAATACTGGAAAACCAGTTGACGCGTCCGCAGTCAGCAATATCTTACTACTGGAGAAGCAGTAGAAGAAAAACCGAAGGCACCATTTGCAGGGAACACGTGTCATACCTGCGTCGAGACCGGTACTTCCCCCCATCCCGCACTTCTTGTGTCCCGCCGCATTCCATCCTTCCTAGCCATCGCCGTCTTCGCACTCCTCCTCGCCGTGCACACCGCGAGCGCCCAGGGCGTCGACGTCATCCGAGGCCTCATCACCGGCCCGGACAACAAGCCCATCGAGAACGCGAACATCACCGCCACCTCCGTTGCCGGCGGCGTCAATCGCACCGCACGCACCGACAAGACGGGGCGCTTCACCATCACCTTCCCAGGCGCCGAGGGCGACTACTTCGTCCAGGCATCCGCCATCGGGTTCTCGCCGCATCGCTTCGAGGTCAAGCGCACGGCGGATCAGGACATCCTCGTTGCCGACATGAAGCTCCAGCGCATGGCCATCCTCGACACAATGAAAGCAGTGGCCGAGCGCGCGCGCGTGAACCGCAACGACAAGCCATCGGACCTGAGTGGCAGCGAACAATCGGCCAATGCCGCCGCCGTCGCCGCTGCACAACAGGGCGACCTCAATGCGATGGCCGCATCCATTCCCGGCGTCACGCCGGTCACGGGTGCCGATGGTGACCCGGCCGGCTTCTCCGTGCTGGGGCTGAGCTCCGATCAGAACTCCACCACGCTCAATGGATCTCCATTCGGCAGCTCGAGCATCCCTCGCGACGCCAACGTCTCGAGCTCGCTCATCACCACCCCATATGATGTGAGCCGCGGAGGGTTCAGCGGCGGGCAGTTCAACATCAATGCGGGCTCCGGGTCGAACTTCATCCGCCGCAACACGAGCCTCTATCTCGACTCACCCAAGCTCCAGTGGACCGATCCCGCCGCGCGCGCACTTGGCCAGCAGTACAGCAATGCGTCATTTGGCGGTGCGTTGTCGGGCCCGATCTCCATGGACAAGGCGTATTACAGCATTGCTTACCAGCTCGGCCGCCGAGCCAATGACCTGGCCACATTCTTCAATACGGATGCGGCGGGGCTGCAGGCGGCCGGCGTGTCCGCCGATTCCATTGCAAAGCTGTTGACCATCGCGCAGCAGGCAAACATTCCGTCCACCATCAACGGCGGAATTCCCAACGATCGCCTGAGTGATCAGGGGCTCACCTTTGGAAGCCTGAATTATACTCCGCCAAACTCCACCACCGGCGCCACGTACGGCCTCACGTACAACGCCAACTGGAGCAAGCAGACGCCAGTCGGCCAGCAGCTCACTGGCGAGCTCCCTGCCCACAGTGGTGAGCGCACCAACCTGGGCGGTGGACTGCAGGCGAGCAACACGGCATACCTGCACGACAAGATCCTCAGCGAAACCACGCTCAACTTCAACGGGAGCCGCAGTTACGGCACGCCTTACACGCTGCTGCCAAACGGCGCCGTGCTCGTCAACTCCACCTTTGCCGACGGCACCAGCAACGTCCGCAACATCGGTTTTGGCGGCAGTTCATCACTGAGCACCAGGAGCACGAACTTCAGCGCCGGCGGCGTGAACCAGCTGTCGTGGTTCAGCCGCGACAACAAGCACCGCCTCAAGCTCGCCACCGAGCTGCGCCAGGACATGTACGAGCAGGACCAGACCACCAACTCGCTCGGCACGTTCTACTTCAACTCGCTCGCCGATCTCCAGGCCAACAAGCCGGCGTTGTACACTCGTCAGCTGTCGCCGCGCCTGCAGAGCTCGGGGCAGACCATCGGTGCCATTTCGCTGGGCGACTCGTACAAGCGGAGCAGCGATCTCCAGTTCCAGTACGGCCTGCGCGTCGACGGAAATCATTTCACCGAGGCACCCGCGCAGAACGCCAACGTCAACACACTCTTTCACGTCGACAACACCTTCGTTCCCAACCGTCTCTACCTCAGCCCGCGCCTTGGCTTCTCGTGGACGTATGGTGAGTCGCCGCAGATTGCCGCCTTCGACGGCGCGGTGCGCGGTCCGCGCGCCGTGGTGCGTGGCGGCATCGGCGTGTTCCAGAACATGCCAAGCGCGACGCTGATCGGAAACTCCATCGACAATACCGGATTGCCGAGTGGCATCCAGCAGATCAC
>JAQBPY010000357.1 GCA_028287285.1 Gemmatimonadota bacterium | reverse complement strand
AGGCCTGCGCTTACGGCTCGCCACGACGGATCCGAATCCTCGAGCGAGGCCAGCGCTGTAAAAAACGGCACATGCCGCATTTGGTGCGACGATTCAAACACCAGTAATCTCCTCAGCTCACAGTGCGGAATTCTCCGGCAGGCTACATGCACATGAGGTTGGGCATTTAACGCGCATGTAGCAAGGGGGTTTTTCGGACAGAAACACCCATGATTTGAGACATTATCAACATTCCTGGTATTTCCCGTGGAAACAATGCCGAACTGTGAGAATGCTCACATGAAAAATGTCGCGCCGCAGCACGTGCGGCGCGACATCAGAAAATCATTGTGAAGTCTTGATGCTACTTTGCGCCGACCACGAAGCGCGTTTTCGTGGTGTCGAGCTTGATGAGCTGTTTACGGATGTCGTCACCAATTGCCTCGATGCGCGGAATGCTGTGCGCGTCGAACTCCTTGTCGTACGGGCTGCGCGCAGGACCGCCCGTGACCTCGAGCACCGCCTCGAAGTTGTATGTGTGCGTCTGCCCCGTTTTTGGATCCGTCCAGCTTCCGTGCCACGCGAGCGGCCGGTTCTTTGGCCAGAGACCATACGGAAGGGCAATCGTTCGCACCTTGTACCCCGGAACCGCGGAATCGATGCCCATCTGGTTGCGGGCAATCTGTTCCTGGACCGCGGCATCGGGGTACTTGTTGAGCATCATGTGCCACAGCGTGTGGTCGCACAGCTCGAAGCCCTGATCCGCGAGCCACTTCACTTTCTGGAAGCGCCACTCCTTCTTCTGTCCCTCATACTTGGGATTGTCGCCAAAGAAATTGTGTCCGGCCGCGCCGCCGTTCAGCATGCAGAAGGTGCCGCGGTTCTTCCAGCCCGGATGCGACTTCGCGAAGTCGAGCCAGATGCCAATGGCGGTTGCCGGGTCGATTTCCAGCTTTCCGTTCTGCTCCACGTACCGGAACTGCGAGGGCGATGCATCGTCGAATACAAAGACGACCGGCGACATGCCCGCCGGAACGTCGCTGAAATTCTTGTCGAGCATCTGCGCAATGGAGATGGGCCGGTAGCCGCGCTTGTAGGCCTCTTCGAGATCGGCCTTGAAGCTCGCTGCGGTGCGCGTGTACAGGGTGTTCTTATCGCCAACGATCTGGTGGTATTCGAGGACGGGAATACGGCCGGCCTGATTGGGTGCCGCCGCGGGGGCCGGCGCTACCGCAACGTTGCCTGCGGAGGAATCGCGCGCGGCGCCAGCAGCTCCAGAGGCTCCAGCGGCTGTGGTGTTTGACGGTGTTGCCTCGCCCTTCGAGCAGGCGGCGAGCGCAACAAGGCACAGGATAGGGTAGCGACGATCCATTTCGGGCCTGCGGGGTGACAAGGAAGACACAAATAAAGCCGATCGGCTGGAAACCTGCATCCGCACCAGCCGTACCACATTAAGCAGGTCTCCTTCACCAGATGCGTGCCCTTGCCGAATCTGCGCGCCCGACTCGCCTACCTTCGCCAGCGAATTCGGCCAACCGCTGAGCCCGCCCGCGTCTGGGCGCGCCGGCACTGGCGCTCCCTCTCCGCACTCGCCGCCGCATGCCTTGTGGTCTTGGCATTCGACGCGTGGCTGGGCACCTGCGGCTTCGAGGGCTGTCCATCGCGCAGTGAGGTGCGCGCCTTTCGGCCTGGCGAAGGCGGCCGCATCGTGGACAGGAACGACAAGTTCCTGGGCCGCATTGCCCTGGTGCGCCGCGTGAACGTGCCACTCCAGAACATTCCGTTGCACGTACGACAGGCATTTCTCGCCACCGAAGACCGGCGCTTCTACCAGCACAATGGGCTCGATTGGCGCGGACTCCTCCGCGCCACCGCGAGCAACGTGAGGCACCTGGGGGTGCGCGAAGGGTTCAGCACCATCACCATGCAGGTGGCGCGCAATTCGTTTCTCGTGAACAAGCGCTACGGCCGCACGATGCGGCGCAAGCTCATCGAGCTCCGTCTCACGCGTCTCATCGAGAATGAGCTCAGCAAGGACCAGATCCTCGAGCTCTACCTCAACCTCATCTACCTCGGCAACGGCATGAATGGTGTGGAGGCCGCGAGCCGGGACCTGTTCGGCAAGAGCGTGGAGCAGCTCACCGTGAGCGAAGGTGCGATGCTCGCGGCCCTGCCCAAGGGGCCGAGTGCGTACACGCCGCGCGATCACTACGAGCGCGGGTTGCGGAGGCGCAATCTGGTGCTGTCGCTGATGGAGCAGGCGGGGTATCTCACGCACGCCGAGGTGGAAGCGCAGTCGCAGGTCGCACTGCAGATCTCCGACGACGAGTGGCGTCCGGACACGGGCAACGAGCCGCTCGCGCTCGATGCCGTTCGCGCGCTCATCGATTCAATTCGGCCCGATGCATTGAAGGACGGCGACGTCACCGTCTACACCACGCTGGATCTCAATGCCCAGCGTGCGGCGGATCGCGCGGTGCTCAACCAGACAACGGCCGTGACGCGCGAGACGCAGTATGCGGGCAGTCACGTGAAGGAAGCGGCGCAGGGCGCGCTCGTGGCACTCGATCCGCGCAACGGGGACATCCGTGCACTCGTGGGCGGACGTCGAAGCAAGCGAGGATTCAACCGCGCCTTCAACGCCCGCCGCCAGCCCGGGTCAGCGTTCAAGCCCTTCGTCTATGCGGCGGCCATGCGTGCGGGCATGACACCGGTCACCCTCGTGGATGACGAGCCCGTGGAAGTGCAGCAGGGGCGGAGCGTGTGGCGTCCGTCCAACTACGACGACACCTACATTGGCACCATCACACTGGAAAAGGCGCTGGCGGTGTCGTCGAATGCCGCTGCCGTTCGCATCAGCCAGACGGTGGGCATTCCCAACGTGATCCTCGCCGCGCGCCGCAATGGCATCTCGAGTCCGCTGTCGAGCTATCCGGCCATGGCATTGGGTGCGGGCGCCGTGACGCCGTTGGAGCTCGTGGCCGCCTATGCGCCGTTCGGGAACGGAGGTCTCCGCGTGCATCCGCGTCTCGTACGCCGCATCGAAGCTGCGGATGGCACCGTGCTGTGGAGTGCGGAAATCGTGCGTCCGGACTCCGTCATGGACGCTCGGGATGCTTACCAGATCACCACCATGCTGCGTGGGGTGGTGGACAACGGAACCGCCCGCACCATTCGCGAGGCGGGTGTGGAGGGACCGGTGGCCGGCAAGACGGGCACCACGAACAACGCCGAGGACGTGTGGTTCGTGGGTTATACACCAACGCTGGTGGCGGGGGTCTGGTTTGGTTACGACACCCCGCGTCCCATTGCCCCGCATGCCTCCGGTGGACACCTGGCGGCGCCGGCGTGGGCCGACTTTTACCGCAACGGGTGGCACGAGCCCGCCTCGGCGACTGATCCATGGCTTCCGCCTGCGGGCATGACGGCGCGCGTGATCGACCCGTCCAACGGCATGCTCGCTGGTGAGTGGTGCCCGGAGCGAAAGCGCGAGTACTTCAAGCCGGGCACGGAGCCGACGGAGATCTGCAACGTGCATACGGAGCCGATGCCGGACGAGCCCATTCTGGATGCGCCGCAGGGTATTCGGGTGCCTGATCCGGTGCGTCGCGGGATCAACGGCATTGGCAGTGTGCTGCGTCGGATCTTTCGCTTTTAATGGTAATGCAGGTGCCAGCTGGAGCTAACAGCTGACGCCGGAACACAGAGTAAGTTCCGGCTGCATGCTTCTGTGCCGTCAGCGTCTAGAGTATTCCTGGCGATGACGTTCCAGCAAAGCCGGGAAAGATTGTCTCCAGCCGCGACGCGCCGAGGTGCTTGGAGGCGACCTCTGAAAACACCGACCGGAAGTCCGTCGTGAGAGCGAGATCCCGCCCCTCGTAAAGTTGCTCCGGTTCGAGGCCGGGCCAATTACCGTAGACCTTCTTGCCCTTCACGTCGCCGCCGATCACGAACAGCGCACTCGCATGGCCGTGGTCCGTGCCGCCGTTGCCATTCTGCCGAACCGTGCGGCCAAATTCCGACATCGTCATGATGGTGACGTCGCTCATGCGGTCGCCCAGGTCGGCAACCAGTGCCGCGATGGACTTGGCAAAGTCGTCCAGGCGGCCGGCAAGCTGGCCCGTTGATGCGCCCTGATTGACATGCGTGTCCCACCCGCCAACGTCGGCAAAGGCGACCTCGACTCCGACGTCGGCCTTGATCAGCTGCGCGATCTGCTTGAGACGCGTGCCGAACTGCGAGTTGGGATAGACCGCGTTGTTCTGTGGCGCGTACTTCTGTGGATCAGCGGCCTTGAGGATCTTTACCGCCTCGAACATCTCGCCACCGGCGGCGTGCACCACGTCCGCCGATCCCGTGCGATACAGGGCCTCGAGGCGGTCTGCGGCGGGGCCGGCGGCACGCACGGTGAATTCGCTGAGTGAATTCATCGCGATGGTCGGCGCAGGGCCCTCGAGCATGCGCGGCGTTTGCTGCGTCATCGCCACCGCGCGGAACGGCGAGGGTTTGGTATCATGCGCCACGCAGCCGGCTTCGCACGTGCCTTTCACGGCGAGATACCGGTTGAGCCAGCCGTCTCGCGTGCCCTTCTGGTCGGGCGTGCCCGTTTCCATGTAGTCCTGCGCGTCGAAGTGCGAGCGCGTGGCGCTCGGACTTCCAACGGCGTGAATGGGCGCGAGGATACCCTGGTCCCACAAGGGCTTCAAGGGCGCGAGCGACGGATGCAATCCAAAAAAGCCGTCCAGGTCGATGGCGCCCATGCCGGCGCCCGGACGCGGAATGGCAATGTTCGGACGCAGGCGATAGTACGCCTTTTCGCCGTGCGGCACGACCACGTTCAAGGCGTCGGCGGCGCCGCGCTGGAAGAGGCAGATGAGCGTCTTGCCGCGTGCTGCGCCCTTGAGTGCCGCCCCATTGAGAAGGTCCGCGCCGTATGCAGTGCGACGAAGGAAGCTGGGGCTCAGGCCCATGGTGACCATGGCAAGCGCACCGGACTTCATGAAGACTCTGCGATCCATATTGCTACCTCGACCTTTGTCGTCCCGAGTGAAACGCTCTTTGTCGTCCTGAGCGAAGCGAAGACCTGCGTTCTTAACGCCGCTGGAACTCCGGAGCACCAATCGCCAACCCGACCACCTGCGCCAGCCCATTCAACTGCACCTGCGCGCCGAGCACACCGGCGCCACCGCCACGGCCCGCGCGGGGCGCGCCGTTTTTCGCGGGGGGCGGAGTGGGACGATCGCGCATCGGACGCGCGTCGTCGCCGGTCATCATCGATCCCATTCCAGCCGACGCGCTATCCGGTGCAGCCGACACCGCAAGCTTTGCCGCCAGCGGGTTCTCGCCACGCATCAGGATCTGTCGAGTGTCCGGGGACGCCTGCCCGCCCAGGAAGGCGCCCACCACCGCGTCTACCTGTTGCTCTCGTGGAACGTTCCGCAACCGCTCCGACTCGCTCCACTGCGACACCGTCGCCGCCGGGAACCGGCCCGCCGCGAGGCCAAGCCCGAAATTGATGCGATTGAGGATCGCGCCGCTGTTCATCCATGCCTCACCTGTTTCCGGCCAGCCATTCGGTGCCTGATGTCCCCAGATCGGTGCGCCCAGAAACCCGACGATCTGTGCGGAGCGCAATGAGGTATCGGCCTGTGCGCCCACGGCACGAAATGCCGACGCCACCAACTCGAACGGGCTCTTCACCTTGCTGCGATATGCCGTTCGGCTGAAGAATTCCGGACTGGTCACAATCGTGCGAACGACTTCGCGAATGTCTCCGTCCGTCTCGCGAAAGGTGTGCGCGGCCCGCTCCACGAGTTCGGCGGGCGGCTGATCGGAGACAAAGCGAGTCGCGAGCTTTCGGGCGATGAAGTGCGCCGTTGCCGGGCTGCGCGACACGATGTCGAGCACCGCTTCACCATCTTCGATTCCGCGACCCGCCGGCAGTACATGGCCCAGCACCGTCTTCTGGCCGGCATCGTGAATTTCCGGACGGAACACGAATTCCGCCGTCAACCGTGGATTCATCGTCCATCCGGTCAGCGCGCGCGCCACTTCGATCACGTCCGTCTGCGTATACCCGCCTTCCACGCCGAGCGTGTGCAGCTCGAGCAGCTCGCGCGCATAGTTCTCGTTGAGTCCTTTGCGCGCCTGTGCCTGGAGTACGAGTGCCGGACGTCCACTAGCGCGGCCCCCGCGGCCCGTGCGAGCGGCAACCAGCGTGGGGTGCATGGAGTCGGCGGCGCTCTGCCACTGGTCCAGGTAGAACATCATCGCGGGCGACTTGGCGACGGCGCCCAGGAGGTCGCGAAACTTTCCCAGTGCATGGGGACGAATGACGTCGCGGTCGTAGGCGGGCAGGAAGATGCGGTCCAGCCCCTTGCCGGCGAATACCGTGAAGTGGTTCTCCCAGAAGTCCGTCATCACTTCGTCGAGCTGCCGCTCGCTCACCACTGCGCGCGCGAGCTTCGCCGATTGCACGTCGCCGAGAATGCGCTGATTCTGCCGCAGCTGCTCGCGCAGTTGTGGGTTGCCCTGCATGATCTCGGCGCGGAGGTCCTTCTTGCTGCCTGAATCGCCGTTTGCGGCTTCCTGTTTCTGCTGTTTCCGAATCGCGAGCTGGCCCTCGTCGTACATGCGAACGAGCTCCGTCGTGGGCTTGTTCAGCGTTTCGTAAGACGCGACGATCCGTTCCGCCGCGCGGTCATCGATGCGATCGGGTGCGAGCTGCAGCGCGATCCACTGGTCCACGCCCATCTCGCGCACCTTCGCCACATCACCTGGCCGTGGGCCAAAGGCCAGGCGGTTGAGGACCTGCTGCACCTGCTGGTCGGCGGTTTGTTCGCGGGGCTCGCTCGGAGTGACGACGACGAGCGCGCTGCGGGTACCGGACGGTGCTGGGGCCAGCTGCGAACCAGACGAGCATGCCGTCGCAGCCAAGACCAGCGAGAGGGTGAAGAAAGCGCGATCGGAAATCATGACGTCATCATCCGCCTGAATAGTCTGCACTGGAAGACGCCCGGAACTACGGATGGTTAATGCGCAAATTATTGAACAGGGTGCTTGCGGACAGCGTGCAACGACCAGTACGGTACGGGGCGCGATGCTGCGCCGTGTCATACAGGACGCGTGGCGCCGCCGCCAATCCTCCAGGTCCGTTGATCAGCCCGCTCATTCCCGCAGACGATTTTGCGCGTCAGCTCTCATACGAGGAGCTAGCGGCACATGCCGGTAGCGCCGCGTTGTCGAGCCACGTCGCGATCTGCTCCGCTGTGGCGGAGGGGCTGGGCGTCGTCCGACGGGACTTCGGCGAGGCGCGCGCGGCCATGTTGCTGCGGGAGCTGATCCTGTTCGTTCGGCGGAATTTGCGTGGGAGCGATGCCATGAGCTGCAAGGACGACGAGCTCGTCCTGCTCCTCGACGCCTCGGCCATGCCGGCCGCTGCCATTGCCGAGCGGTTGCTGGCTGCGGTGCGGGCGCATGTGTTTTCTCCGAGTGGCGCTGATCATCCCCACAGATTCACGTTGTCCCTTGGCATTGCGACGGCCCCCGAGCATGGGACGTCATTTCCGGCGTTGCTGACGGCTGCGCGCCAGGCGCGACTCACGGCGGGCAATGACGGCGCGGCCAGGGCCTTCAGCGCGCGCTCCAACGTCCTTGATCTTTCCCGGTTCGTTGGTCGGGCGGAGCCTCTCGCGCAGCTTACCGACTATCTGGACGACATGGTGCGTGGTGTGGGGAGAGTCGTTGCCATTGTTGGAGAAAGCGGGGTTGGGACGAGCGCCCTTGTTCGCACACTTGCGCCCGAAGTTCGTTTGCGCGGCGGCTCACTGGTGGTCGGAAGTGCGCGGGAGCATCGATTCGCTGCTCCGTATGCCCTATGGAACGAAGTGCTTCGCGGGATTCGGCGTTTGCCTGTGAAGAGCACACGTCAATGGCGTGAGCTCCCGGCGCTTGATCCAACGTTGGAGCCTGTTCCTGGGGATACGGCGCGCGGTGGAAGCAAGACGCATCTGCTCGAGGAGCTTGCCGACTTTCTGCGGCTGGCAGCGCAGCAGCGGCCATTGGTGATACTGCTCCGGAATCTGCAGTGGGTTGATGCGGCATCGTGGGATGCTCTGGAGTATCTGATTACACAGCTCGAGAGCGAGCGGATTCTACTTGCGCTCACATTCCGCACAGGCGTTGAGGACGATGGACTGGAGCGATGGTCAAGGCTTTCGAGTCGGCCCCGGCATTCGCAGATCGCGCTCACGCATCTGACGCGCGACGACGTGAAGCGCTGGCTCGAGTCGGCCATGCGAACCGATGAACTGGGGCGCGATCTCCTTGCATATGTCTATAGACATTCCGAAGGCAATCCGCTGATGCTCACCCATCTCCTCCGCGACCTGCAGGAAGGCGGTCATATCGTTTCGCACGAAGGAAGTTGGCAATGGGGGGCGGTGAGTGATCTGCCACCGGCGGCAACGCTGGACGATCTCATCTCACGGCGCATCGCGCGACTGCCGGAGGGCGCACGCGCCGTGCTGGAGGCGGCTGCGGTCCTCGCGCGTGAGAGCGAGGAAGGATTGCTCCTCGACAGTGCCCTGCATGTTCCGGAAGCGAGGCACGGGCTCGAGCGCTTGCTGGAGTCCGGAATGCTCGTGCCGACGTACGATCGCGGGCGCGCCTCCTATGTCGTCTCCCACGACGAAGTGGCGCGTATCACGAAGGCCCGTCTGACCCCCCGCCGAAGCGTTGAGCTGCACGGACGCATCGCGCGAGCGCTCGCGGCACAAGAGCGCTCGTCTTCCGCGGAGATCGCAGGACATTTCGAGGTCGCGAACAACCGCATTGAAGCACACCGGTACGCTCTTCAGGCGGCTGATGAAGCGATGCTCGTCCATGAGAATATTGCGGTTGCGGATCTGCTGGCCGGTGCGGAGCGAAATGCTCCATCCGACGAGGCGCTGGCCGATGTTCGGGTGCGGATGGCGGCGCTCGCAGAAGTCGCCGGGCGTTTCGACGAAGCCGAGGCGTTATGCGAGCGTGCCCTCACGTGGCATGAATCGCGGGAAGATTCTGTGCATGCGCTTCCACTCAAGCGCATGCGCGTTCGGGTGCGAATGCAGCGCGGTCAGGCCGCTCGGGAAACACTCGAGGCATTGTTTGCGCTCGAGCAAGAAGCGAGAGATGTGGGTGCGGACGCCGAGCGTGCTGCCATCCTTCTATTGATCTCACAGACACATTGGCGACTCGGTGACCTTCGTGCCGCCCAGCGGGTAGCTGCGGAGTGCGTGGTTATCGCGGAGCAGGGAACCGACGCGATTCTCATTGCGGATTCGTGCAATCGGCTCGCCGTAACGATCCAGCTGGAGAACGGCGCGCGGGCTCGAGAGCTGTTCACTCGTTCGCTCGAGATTGCAACTGCTGCGGGGGATGCTTTCCGTCGGGTACGGGTGTTGAATAATATTGGCGTTCTTGAGCTGATCTCAAATAATTGGGATGAGGCGCGCCGCATGTTGACGCTTGCCGCTGACCAGGCTCGGACAGCGCATCTGGTCGACCACTGGGGCCGCGCCGAGCTCAACCTGGGTGTGCTGGCCGGACGCATGGGAGATCACGAGGGCGCCGCGCGGGCGCTGGCTGAGGCCCTTCGACTGACGTCGATGGTTCAGAACAGTGAAGAGCAGCTCTACGCCACCTATAACCTCGCACACCTCGAGCGGGAGCGTCTCAGATTTAGGGAGGCGGCTGATACCTATTCGCTTGTCACAGACTTGGCGGAGCGAATTGGACAGGTTGAAGTGCAGGCAGGAGCGATTGCCGGCGTCGGGCTTTGTCGCTTTCTGCTGGGTGATTTGAGTGCCGCACGGGCGTCATTTGAGCGAGCTGTGCCGTTGATGGAACGGTTGGTTGAATGGTTTCAGGGGCGCGAGCTCATGGAGGCGCTGACGATTCATCTGCTTCTCACCGACAATAGAGATACAGAAGCATCGGCGTGTTTTGAAAAGGCCTTATTCGCGGCCGGGCCCAGTGACGTTTATGGAGGTGCTTGGCTCACGGCGGAATTCGGCGAGGTCTTCAAGCGTCACCTTCCCGCCGAAATTGAAGCCGCAGTGCGTGAATATGCCCGTAGGCCAGAAATCCTTGGAAATCCGCGAATGCGGGAGCGTTTAGGTGCATTGAAACTTGACAGTTGATGGACTATTGACCGATACCGTCGTGCGTGCTAGCTTTGAATTGAGAGATTTCTTAGGTACTCGACACGCAGTCGCTGGAGTTGCTACAGCGGGGACGCACTCGCTGAGCATCAAACTTGAAGTAGAACGGGGAGTGCTCTGAATACTTCCCGAACATCGCCGCGCCGAGCGGCTAATGAATATGCGTCGGACTAATTGGAAGACCGTAAGCACGCTGGCTACCATGGCGTTGCTGTCGGGTTGTATGGAGCAGTCGATCTCCGCACCTGGTTCGTCGGTAGCTCCAACGACCATGATGATGGTCCCCGCGTCGACGCCCCAGCTGGGCCTGCTCGGATCCAGTGGAAACAACACTTCGAGTGACTTCACGATTTCTCCGGCCGGCGGCCGGTACATCGTGGGTAATCATGTGGTCGAGATTCCCGCGAACGCCGTCTGTGATCCGGACAAGAGCAGCTATGGTCCAGGCACGTGGGATTCTTCGTGTAAGACCATCAAGTCCAGTTTGAAGATTCACGCAGAAGTTCGGACATCGACCAGTGGCCGCGTCTGGCTGGATTTCTCTCCGAACATTCGCTTCGCGCCGTCGGCGGACGCCGATAATTGGGCGTACATCTGGTTCTGGGCGCCGGCCGCGATTGGTGCGTCGGATTTGTCAAAGTTCAACGTTCTCTACGCGAGCAGTATCGGCGGAGCCACGACCGACGAGTCGGTCCAGGATCCATCGCTCCGGACCTATGTCGATACACGCTTCGGCATCGTCAAGCGCCGCATCAAGCACTTCAGTGGCTATACCAGCTCGTCTGGCAAGGCATGTGATCCAAATCTTGACCCGGACTGCTACTGGAGCGAAGGAGATGCGATTGGTGGCGAGCACTAACTCGCGGCTGGTCAATGAAATACAAACGCGCTCGCCTTGAAAGGCGGGCGCGTTTTGCATTTGCGTTGAAACGTTCTCGCCGTAGCCACCAGCGCTGAGTCACGTCCGGCCACTTTCGTCGCATTTGACGACCGGTTTCCTTTCAGCGATGATCGAGTATTCCCCGGAGTACCACAGTCCAGCACCGCCGAAAGGACTGATCGTTGACCGCGCTGCGGCCGGTTGCCTGGCTGCGGCGGTGACAGCCGCTACGGCCTTTGGAATGCTCCTTGGGATGGGCCACCGGTCAACTACCGCATGGCGCCCGATCAACGCCCTCGCCCACCTGATCGTCGGCGCACGGGCAGACGACGTCTTTGGCCCGCAACTGGTTGTGACGCCGGCAGGGTGTGCGGTGGTTCTAGTAATGAGCGCGTTGGCTGGAATTGCCATCGCAGGACTCGCATCGTCTCGTCGCACCCTTCACATCGTGATGGCCACGGGCGGAGTAGCTCTCGCAGGCTACCTCGTCCATGCGCACATCGCAGCTCGGACCCCGGGTGGGCTGGCCGCACTCCTCACCTTGGGAGAGCTCCGTGCCCTGTACGCGTCAGTGGCAATCGCAACGTTCCTTGGTATGCGATATGCCCTTGCCCCGATATCCGCGGTCCACCCGGAGTAGCCCGTCGGCTTCGGTGGCATCGTTCCCGGTCCGGGACGGTTACGTCACAGCGATGTGACGTGTGCGAGGAACATTTGGCGAGACGATCGTGTCCGAGCTCATGGGACTCCAGAATTCGCTGGACGCTCCCGAAACTTCAGCTCGAGTGTACTCGTCGTTGAAGTGCAGGCGCTGGTGCAGGGTCTTTTTCAGGAGGGGGTATGGACGTCCTCGTCATGCTCGAGGAAAGCCCCGATCATTCGCCGGTGCTCGCGCACGTGAATTCCGTTCCTTCGCCTCTCGCTTCCGAGCGCCCGGCACGGGACATCGTAACGCTCTACGGCGTTCCGAGTGAGGAGTTGGTTGCGTTGGCGCTGGCGGCTGCAGTCGAGTCACATCGTACTGGTCAGGGGCACGACAATCTGGACGCCATCCGCCATCTCGGCGTATGGGCAGAGCGGGGCGCAATCGGCGATGCCGCATGGCGCGATGTGGGGACGGGTCAGCTCGTCACGCATGATCTCGAGATCCCGCTGGACATACTTCACGGCACTGCCACGCAATTGCTTGGCGAGTGCGGACAGTTGATTCGTCGTCTTGTCGCCGGCCTGTCGATGCCTGACTGGCCCGAGGGTGCCCGACGCGCCATCACCGTGTCGCTGAGTCCGGTTGTCGGACTTGCCGCCCCAGTGTTCGCGCCGCTGGAATCGCTGCTCGACCGGCTTCGCGAAGCGGATGGACTGGCCTTTGACTACGAGGGGGACTGAAACCACGGATCTTTTCGTCAGAGAAAGCAGTG
>JAQBPY010000352.1 GCA_028287285.1 Gemmatimonadota bacterium | reverse complement strand
ATGCAGCACGTCGCACTGCTGCTTGCACACGTAGCAGTGGCGTGACTCGATCTGGTCGCGCTCCTCCACATGTTCGTCCACGCCGTCGTCCGGCAGGTCCGACGGCAGGAAATAATTGGGCGTGGTGAACACGGTCTGCTTTCGGAGCTGGCGGATACCGGTTTCCGTGAGCCGCACCTCGGCTTCCATGAGCCGTTCCCGGCGCTCCGCCTTTTTCACCCGCTTCGTGGCCTTCACGAGCTGGCGGCGCGTGATGGCATCGGGCCGCGAGACTTCGCCCGCCGCGCGAAGGAGCCGGTTGCGCTGCGCTTCGTCAACGTCGAGCAGCTGATCGCGGTCCCTGGCGATGGCCTCGAGCAGTGCAATGGCGCTGGTGACGCGTGCGTCGAGATCGACGTCGTCCTTCAACGTTGCCGGTGCTGCGGAGCTGTGGGGGTGAGGCGTTTCAGACATAGCCTTGAAAGATACCTGATTTGCGGCTGGAATTGCCCTGCCAGGCCCTACATCGTTCCTTCGCACGTGCTCGGCGGCAAAACCGGAAGGGTTCGGCGCCGAGTGACAAGGTGGTAGTCGGTGCGATCGGGACGGAGAGCCGCTCGTGGTCCGATACTGGAGAGTTGAAGAAATTCGACGACGCCGTGTTCGCCGGTGTATGTGACGTGGATCTTGCGCGCGCCCGCACGAACGCCGCACCCAATCGTCTCAACCTGGACGAGAAGAACATCTATCCGAACAAGGGGCAGTTCACGAATAGCGCACTGGCGAATTCGATGCTCGACAGACCGCGGAGAAAGGGATTCGAGCTGCCAAAGGCGTGACTGGGCGACAGTTGGAACAGTTCAATCAGCCGGATGGCAGCGTGAACGCTGCGACCGGCTGTGCCGTTTGCAGGGGCCGCTCGCTCGCCGCGATGTCGAGATTGAGCCCCTTGAACCCAAGCTGATTGCCGATCCAGGCTGATGCCACGCCATCGCCCACCGAGAAGTGAATCGTCTGGTTCGCGATGGCATCGTGCACGTCCTGGAGCTTTTCGGTTTTCTCGAGAACGGCATTGCCGCCCGCGGCATTGATCGCCCCGGCAAGCGCGATCACGTTGTCCGTCGAGGGGCCTGCGTTGATCACGTACATGATGATCACCTTCCGCCAGCTCTTCACCACGTCGATGAACTGCTGTCGCGACGCACCCACGATCCCGGACAGGTCGTACCCATCCTTGCCGGTATAGAGAATGTTGGTGTGAAGCAGCGCCGTCGGCGCTGTCCAATCCACGGCGCGCGTTTCCTCGGCAGTGTCGTGATCCGCGCTGATGTTGGCCTGCCCGGACAGTGCGATGTCGAAGCGGCCGTGCCGCAGGCCCTCGTGCAGTGCGCTGAACTTTGCCACTTCAGGATCGCCGCCGCCGGCCGCGTCCACCTTGACCCACTCCGCACGCAGGCCCTTTTCGGCCGTCTCATTAGCGTACTGACGTCGAATGATCTCGGTAAGCTCGTTGCCGAGCGCCCAGTCGAGCCCGCGAAGCCCGGGGTTGGGTGGGCCGGCACTATATACGTATGGTGCGCCGTCCACATAGCCGAAGCGCAGGACGCCGCTCCGGAATACGCGCTGCAGCGCGGGATCGGTACCGGGCATCCAGGAGCCGTCGCCGCTGGTTGGCACGAACCGGGGCTGCGCGCCAAGGTAGGATGCGTAGAGCTTCTGGTATTCCTGCGGCCGTGCGAGATACGACTGAAGCGCCGCGTCGAACACCCGCGCCATTGTCGAGCGCTGGTATTGAGTGGACGTATTGAGGATGCGGCGTATCGAGATGCGGGCGAATACGTGCCAGGTGGATTTCGCCGAGTTGTCGTGGAGGTAGATGCCATCGACGCCTTCAAAGCCCGCCTGGTGCTCGAGAACGATCTCCGTGAACCGCGGAACGTCCAGGTATGTCTCGATCAGGCTTGGCACCATGTTCGCGTTGCCGATTGTCCCGATGACGATTGCGTCCTCATTCGGACAGTCCACGTCCTTCGCGTACCGTAACCGGCAGTAGGCCCCATTGGGGCGGACCTTGGTGTTCCATCCCTGCCCATCGGGGTGTTCCGCCAGATCATTGTAGGTGATGGACGAGCTGCCGGAGATATGGTACACACCGGCGCTGAGCGAGATGACGCCCGTGGTCGCGTTGAACCGGATGCTGGAGCCTTCTTCGACTTCTGTCTTGTTGAAGACACGCGCGTTCCAGCCGGGCTGCAGCGCCTTCATATCCGGAGAGTGTTCCGCGTATACGGCTAGCTCCAGTGGGAGCGTCATGGTCTTTCCGGGACGAAGTGAACGAGGCCTACCCACATCAAGGGTACAAGCTCCGCGTTGCCGGCCCTTCTGTCCAGAGTGTGCGCCGCCGCATGAACGAATATCACGAGCACTCCGGAAGCGCATCGGCCCATGCCAGCAATGTCATTATTAGAATTTTCTAACAGAGAACATTAGAAAATTCTAATAATGCACGCGAGCGATAAATGTGGCTGCCGAGCGGCATGTGGCGGATGCCAAATATGACTTGCGCTCATAGGTAAATATTGATAGAGTGGTAGCGCGCAGCCCGCCGGAACGACGCCGCCACCCAGGCAGGCCCAAACGCCCACTACGCGCTGCGAATAGACCATGACCGTTACACCGTGCTTACGGTTTTGGTGCACGGTGGCAGCAGACTGTCAGATACGCGACTGTGTCGCGCGACATTGTCATATGCGGGACGCCGACGCAGGCGAGCAGAAAAGCACACGTGAGCCAACGCCGCACGGCGGGGGCATGATCTCGATCATTGGCGATGCCGCATACCGGGCCATCCGGTCATGCGCATCTGGAGACGGCATGATCCTCCTGGGTCGCACAAACGAGATGCGGGTTGTACAGACCCCGGCACCGAGCAAGCGCTCGGTGGTCCGAGACGTCCGCCCGATGTCGCCCCTGGATACATGTGAGGATTCTTTCATCATTGCGGCCCGCTGGACATGACGGTCGTCGACACCGCGGCCATCATCACTGATGAACGTACGGACACCGGTGTTCAGTACCTGGATGCGCTGCAGCCGTCCAGCTGCACGCTCGGCTACGGCGAGCTTGGAGCGGGCGGGTTGCTGGGCTACGAGGACAAGCACGTTCGAGCAGGTGGTCGTGCATGGCCGCACGCAGTGAGCGCACATTCGCCGTCGAGGATCTGCTACGCGCTGGGCGCATGCTGGGGACGTTTCCGCTGCCGAGTGGGAATCAATGATGATGTTCCTGCCGGCATGTCGCAGGCCGACTTTGCGGTGTATGGCGACGGCCGGCTTCTCGCGCGGGCAGAGCGTGTGCGCGCCCGATCATCGCCGCGCACGCTCGAAGCCGACGTCACCGGAGTGGACACCCTCGAGCTGGTGGTCACGTCGAGCCGCTGGGAATACTCGCACACGGTATGGCTCGACCCCGTCCTCGACGTGCGTCCCTTTCCCGAGCGGCGCCAGATCAGTGATTGCCTGGCCCGCGTGGAGATCACGCTGCCGCGCACGCCAATTCGTGCCGCACGCTGCATCGCCACCGTGGCATCGCGCGGATTCTCCGGTCTTCTCGACGACATGCTCGGCTCCATCGTCGCGAATTGCGGGTGCGACGGGGCGCGTCTAGTGGTGTTCGTGCTGGATGCCGACGCGGAGTGCTGTCGCGTGGCGGGGCGCTGGGGAGCGGACGTCATCGAGTGCACGCCACGCGTGGGCGTGAATGCAACGATCAAGAGCATCCTGTATTCGGTCGCGCGCGTGGTCGACGCGGACGCATACCTGTGCCTCGATGCGGACACGCTGGTGCTCGAATCGCTCGAGCCCGTGTTCGCCGCGGTCGCTGCGTGCGGTGAGTCATCCGTCTTTGCCACGCGCGAAGGTAATGGCTGCGAGGGCACGACGCTGGGCGAGATGTTCACCACCATCTACCGTGCGCGGCCCGATGATCTCGCGCGCATCACCGGCTCCACTGGGTGGGAAGGCCGCTATCCGCTCATCGTGAACGACGGGGTGTTCGCGGGCTCGCGTGAGGCGCTCCTGAATCTCGACGAGACCATTCGCGGGTGGACGACGGCGCCCGCCTGGGTGGACGAGCGACGTGACATCTGGTGGCGGAATCAGGCCATCTTCAACCTGGCGCTCGCGCATGGCCAGTGCGGCGTGGAACTGGCCGCTTCGTTCAACCTCCAGCTGCACACGCAGCAGGCATCGCTTGCATGGCAGGGTGGGCGCGTGCATGCGGAGTGGAACGGACGTCCCATTCGCGTGCTCCATTTTTCGGGACGGGGACGCAAGGCACATCCCGCATGGCGGGGCCTCTTTGGCCGAGTGGCCGGCCCGCTCGTTCCGGATGGTGCGCCGGATCTCTTTGATGAGTTCAAGCGCGCGCTGCGCGGATGGGTGGGAACGCGCGGGGTCAATGCGCTGACCTGGTCCTTCTATGGCGCACGGGACGGCAGGCATGCACAGGTGCGCGACCCGCGTGTGTTTTCGCTCTTTGGCACGTTGCATTATCTCATTCGCTCCAGCGGGTGCGCGCGGGTGCTCGAGGCTGGAACGGCCAAGGGTGTTTCCGCGGCGTGCATGGCAGCGGCGGTGGCTGGCCGCACCGATGCGGCGGTCGTCACGCTGGACATCCAGGACGATCAGGACCGTGCGGCACTGTGGTCCGCGCTTCCGGACGCCGCTGCGCGGTGCATCGAGGAGCGGCGCGGCGATTCGATCGCGCTGATGCGTGATGCGATTGCGCGAGGGGAGCGCTATGACGCCGCGCTGCTCGACACCACCCACGACGAGACGCGCGTGTTCGCGGAATTCGAGTGCGCCACCAGGCTCGTGCGCGACAACGGGCTGATTCTCATTCATGACGTGCAGCTCCCGTCCGGCTCCGTCGACGCCGCGCTGCGCCGCATCGAAGCAAGCGGCTATGGCGTGTCACGCCTGTGGTCCACCGAGTACGGCGTGGCCGATGACGACGGCCTTGGGCTGGCGCTGATCACGAATCGCGAGGTGGTGGTGTTCCGCGACACACGCCCACTGAAGTCGGAGCTCGCCCGCAGGAGCCGCGGGTCAGGCGAGTCTCCGGTTGTTCCCGCACGCACCACTCACTGACCGACAAGAGGAGAACGAACGATGGCAATTCCCGTCAATCTGTTCAACGCGAACCAGTACAACCTCACCGTGACCGTGAACCGGGGTACGGCTTTCACGGTGAACGCCGTGACGGCAACGACATGGGCTCCGGGCACTGTGGCGAGCGGCGGCCCGGGCTGGGATAACGGTGGCGCGAGCTCGAACAACCTGGGACCGGGCGCAAACGTGCTTCAGGTCGAGCTGGGCACCGGGATGTACACCACCGTCAACATGCCGCTGCCGAACACCAACCCGTCGTCGATCCAGGTTTACTTCTTCTTCCCGCAGACGGGTGGCGTGGGATCCGTTGCGTGGTATGCGCTGTATGCCGGCTCCGTTGTCGCCAACGGAACGTCGGGCCTCTCGGCGACGCCGCCGCAGTAATGTCGTCACGACCGGGCACGGACGCGGGTATGGATCCCATTCTGAAAGAGATCGTTCCCGGTCTCTACCAGATCGGGGATCCGGCCGTGCCCGTGTCCGGTCTGTCGACGGTGTATTCGTACCTGTTGACGGCCGGCACTCCGGCCACCGTGACGTCTCCGCTCACGTTGAACGACACGTGGCTCAGCGGAGCACCGTGGAACGGCTGGTATCTCTTTCTTTCGGAACCGATCGAGGATGCCGCCGCATTCGTGAGCACGGGCCGAACGGTGCTTCCCACGTCGCCCGCCCCCGACTGGCGGGGCATGGTGTGGACCGGCAGCACCAATCCATCGGACGTGCTGTACGCGGCACTTCTCGTCTACCAGGACGACACCAGCCGCACATTCCTGGGCGGCACATCGGTGCAGTTCAACTTCGGGCCGTTCGGCATTCTTCTCGCCGGCTCGCCAAACATCACGTATGCGGACGGGACGTTCACGTTCTTTGGTCCCATGCTGGAGTTTCTCCAGCTCGTGTATGGCGGACAGCCGCAGCAGCAAGGATTTCGTCCGTACACGAACGACGGAAATTTCACGCTCACCATTGAAGCGGCGGGCATCGGAGCCGGCGCGCTGGAGCTCAGCGCGGCCGTTGATTCGGCGCTGCTCACACAGAATCTTGGCTGCGGATTCCAGTTTTTCTATCCGCCGGCCGATGGCATCGGAAGCCTCTACTATCCGCTCTGGCCACCGCCGCCGCCGCCAGGTCATGACGCGGACTTTCTTGGCTTCCAGCTCCTGCTGCACCCGGTGCTCCCCACGGATCCTGCGTGGACGATGCTCGTGTACGACACGAGCGGCTCCAACATCTACCAGGAGAACAGCAAGGCGCTGACCTCGGGCACCTTCCGCACCACAGCGGGCGAAGTTATCGAGCTGGATCTCAACACCACTCCGTCGCCGCTGCCCGGCGGACTCGCGTTCTGTGCTGGACCGTCGTCGAGCTCACCCGGGGAGACGTCCCTCTACCTCGCGCCCGCCGGCACATTTCGGGTGGTGTCCGTTGGATCGGCGCTGAAAGCGGGCAGTGACCCGGCCGGCTTGATGTGCGGGCTCTCGGCGCAGGAGTGGATCGAGCTGCAGGCCGGCGACAATGTCGCACTGGTGCCGGGCATGCCGGCGTTCGCGCCGCAATTCACGCAGAGCGCTTCGCCGCCACAGCAGTCGTCGCCGGCTGGCAACACACCGTCGGTCACACTCGATGCGACGTATACCACGTCGTGGCTGCAGTATCCCCTGCAGGCCACCGCTCCCCGACGCTACTTCGGCCAGCCAAGTCGCAGCATCTACTATGCGGTCACGAATCCGGGCTATTCGACTCCTGTCACGTCGCTGCTCGCGTCACTCGAGCCACAGGGCGCATTTCCGGTCGTGCCCTATGGCGGCACGTATGCAAGCACGCAATTCAATGCGGGCGTCACGCCCACGCTGTTAGCCGCATACGAAGGTGCGGTACTGAGCACGGAACGCCATGCGATCACCACGGCAAAGTCCGACGGCCCACGGTTCTCGTCCAGCGGCTCGACAAGCGGCGCGTTGCGTGCGCTCGCGGCGTCACCGCCCGACGCGTGGACGTCCCTTACGCCGCAGGGATTCCTCGTCGAGCTCGACGGCGAGGGCACGTGGCAGCATCTGCTGCTGGCGCGCGATCCGGCCTCGAGCCCCGCGCGGTATCTGAGCTTCGACGCGCCGGCGGGATCGACCGTCAATCGCCACATCGCCACGACGGTGCTTCAGGACCAGCTCTTCCTCGTCATCAGCAACGCGGCGAATATTGGCGACTTCTCCAACGTGATGATGCTCGAGGGGTTCGAGTTCCTCCTCGATGTTGCGAAGCGTGAGGACCCGGACACCGTCAACACGGTCCTCATCTTCAAGTTCAATCCACACATTTCGCTCTCGGACCTGGCGCGCTCGCCGGATCTCTGGGCGTCGCGCGACACGTTCATCACCAATCTGGCGCTCACCCAGCAGGTGATCATCGATGCGCTCGACGTCGCCGGTGTCGGCTCTCCGCACGGAATAACCGAGGGCAGCGCAATCGATCCGTTCGCCGCGTTCAAGGCGATGGCGGAGGATGCAACGTGGACGGGCATCCTTGCACTCAATTGCGCAATCGACGGCAACGGCATGCCGCCCGACCTCCAGATGCTGCTGGGCGGTATTCCCGGGCAACTGCGGGCGCACCATCTGGGCATCGACCGCAACCGTGTGTCGACGTTGGACGGGGTGCAGTCACTCGAGGAGAGCTCGCTCTTCGGGCTCATCCTGTATCCGCCACCGGGCTCCGGGCCACCGGCGCCGCCAAGCCCCGCCACGCCGCTCGACTACCAGGTGGAGTCGCTGCAGGTGCTGTTCGCCAATTCGGCGATCACGCAGTTTGCCGCCGAAGTGGGACTCACCATTGGCAGTCTGTTCGGCCGTGAGGTGGTGACCGGCGCGTCGCCGTCCGGACACCTGCTGCGCATGCCGGGCGAGTATCAGCATCAGGGCGGCAACGACAGCTCCGTGGGGATCGTGTTGTTTCACGTCGATCCTACGGACTTCGAGTTTCCGTGTGTGGCAGGCTCGGCGCGCGTGCTCGAGAGCGTGACGTTCCAGAGCGGCTCGCTCACGCCGGTTTCGTCGGCGAGCCTGAGCCCCGGCACGCATGTCGTCGCGCGCTTCTCGCTCGAAGGGTCATTGCGGTTCCGGCAATTTCCGTTTGCGTCGACGGCGGCAACGGTGGATCTCTTTTCGTATGACGTGCTGCCGTTTACCGGCCTTCACGTCATGATGGAATTCGACCTCGATGCCACCGGGGCGCTCGTGCCCTGGTCGCGCGTGCTCACGATGGACATGAGCCAGTTCATCGCCACGTCGGACGGTGCGACGACGCGGACGGGAAGTCTTCTCCGCAGCTTTCCGCTCAAGGTCTCGGGCTTCCAGCAGGCGAAGGCGGGCCAGGCGCTCTCCCCGTCCACGCTTGGCGCGCAGGTGATCCATTCGCTGCAGCTGGAGGGAACGGCCTCCGCCACCGGCTCGCCGGCGGAGGGATCGCCCTCGACGCAATTGGCGCGTTCGGAGCCGGCGACCGACTACCCCAATGTCACCACGACGCCGCAATACGTGCTGCAGTACGAGATGCCGTTGGGAAATCTCGGGGCGCTCTCGGATGTGGTGTCGTTGACGGCGACGCTCAACCTGGGCTGGGGGCCGTCGTCGCTCATACCCGACGCCGATGCTGCCGCCGTGTTCGTGCAGCTGCCTGGACTGTCGGCGGGGTACGGGTCGTTCGATCTGCAGGGCATCGTGAAGACCACCTTTGGCGATGCCAACCTGCTCAAGGTCGAGCTTCCGCACGGCGACGTGTACGCGATCCTGTTCAACAACATCCAACTCAGCGTGCTTGGCTTCGCGTTTCCGTCCGGCATCGTGGTGGATTTCCTCCTGTTTGGTGGACAGAGCGTCACGGGAAATGGTGGAGACAGCAACAGCAGCAACATCGCCTGGTACCTCAGCGCACAGCAGAAAACATGAAACGTCGACGCATGACGGCCGTGGGGTCTCCGTCCACTCTCGTAAGCGATGTGATGGCCTGGGTGAACACGCTGTTCGGGGGGCGCATTCCCACGTTGCCGCTGCCGCCGTCGTGGGCCGCCTCGCTGACCCGGCTGTGGAGCACCCCCATCGTCGGCGCTTTGCCCGATCCCTCCAGTCCAAAACCGTGGACCATCGCCGTGGAGGGAGACTGGAAGCCCTTTACCTGGTGCAATGCCACGTTCACGCAGGTCACGATTGTCGTTCGCGGAAGTAGCACGCCACCCACATCCCGGAACAGGAGAAAGCCATGAGTCAGATGCCTCTATCGGCCGTCGCGTCGGCCAACGCGCTTACGGCGGGGTCACCGTCCAGCACGCAGCTCTCGGTGAGTGCCGCGCTGGACTTCAACGGCCAGCCTGTCAACATTGCCACGGGCAATCTGCTTGGGGGCACCGGGATCACGCTGATCTTCTCGCTCACCAATCCGGTGGCGGTGGGTGATCTCGCGGACTTCATCCAGTGGGCGGCGGGCCAGTTCGGTGTGACGGTGACACTGGCCGACATCACCGGCGTGGTAGACAAGATTCCGTTGCAGTTCCTCAAGGACGCGCTCGAATCCGTGCTCACGGCGCAGCTCACGATCACCATCCTCAACGTGAGCATTCAGCCCGGCGCGGCAACGTATGCGCAGGTGGCGGCGAACCTCGCCTTCGATCCGCCCATCGGTCCCACCTGGCTCAATCTCACCCAGGTCGGCTTCATGCTGACGCAGGGACAGGCGTCGGGCTCGCCGTAAGTGATCAACAGGGCGACGGTGCGGTCATGAGCAATACCCAGGGGGAGCTGCGCTTCGTCGGCAAGGCGCTCGGGGTCGAGGCGGAGCTGGATATTCGCGTCATTGGCGGGCCCCTGTCCATTCGGCTCGCTCCGACAGAGAGCATTCATCTCGAGCGCGTCTGGAACGAGATCAGCAACCAGCTCCAAGGTCTGGTCGGTTTCGGCCTGCCCAGCCTCAATGGCCCCTGGACGAAAGTCCTTGGGCATTGGGACACGCTCCTCATCACACCGACGCTCTGGATCAGCCCCTCCGGCGGCGATTCGTCCAAATTTGCCGCCACCATCCAGCTCGAGTTCGACCATCCCGTCCACATTGGCGGCAAGTGGGAAGAGGGCGGCTTTACCCTGGAGATCGAGCCCGACTTCTCCGTCGAGGCACTGATCTTCGGCTACGACAGCTCGGCGGGCGGCCTGACCATCAAGGCGCGCGTGTCGAACCCCACGACGTCCGTGCCGCCGGACTCCCCGCCCGGACTCATCGCGGCGCCGTCGTCCGGAAGCAAGACGCAGATCGTCACCTTTCCATTTCCCGTTCCGTCGCAGCAAACAGCGTCGCTGTTCACGTTCCATTATCTGGGCATCGGCCAGCGAGTGGGTCCGCTGCCCGTCACGGGTGCCGCCGATCCCATGCTGGCGATCTTCCAGCAGCTCGAGACGCAGCTGGTCGGGGATGATCCCGCCCAGGTGCTCACCACACTCGCCAAGACGTTCTACAACCCGGACCGCAACTGGTTCATCGCACTCGACGTGGAGCTGCGCGGCTTCCGGATCATGCTGCTGTTCAACGATCCGGCGATGTACGGCGTGCGGATCTCCGTGGCGATGGAGCCGATCACCCCCTTTTCCGGCTTCCTGTTCGAGATTCTCTACCAGAAGCTGAGTCCCAACCTGGGGGTGTATTACGGCGCGCTCACGCTGCCGTATTTCATGCGGCGCATCGTACTGGATGGCGTGATCCTCATCCTGCCCGGCTTTTCCATCTGGATCTACACGAACGGCGATTTTCGCGTCAATGTGGGATGGCCGCTGGGCGACAGCTCCATCGCAGTGCAAGTCGGTCCGCTCGTGGGGGCAGGCGGCTTCTATTTCGCGCGGCTGCGCAGTGCCGACAACCCCGCCGTCCAGCCCACGGTCAATTACAATCCGATCCTCGCGTTCGGCATCGGCCTCACGCTGTACATACACGAGAGCTTCAACGCGAGCATCTTCAGCGCCACCATCGACGTCAGCCTCACGGTGACGTTGCAGGGTTTGCTCGCGTGGAAGGCAGACGCAGGGGGCGGAACAGCGTCCATCACGAAGCTGCCGGATCACTATTGGTTCGCCGGCACGGCAGGGCTGTCGGTGCTCATCCAGGGGTCGGTCGACTTCTCGATCATCAAGGCCTCGGTAACCATCAGCTTCAATGCCTATGCCGGCATTGCGCTCGAAACGGGCTATGGCACGGACGTCCTCGTGCACGCCGACGTCTCGGTGCGGGTCAGCGTCAAGATCATCTTCTTCACCATCCATCTCTCGTTCAGCGCGTCCATCACCAAGACCTTCACGATCACGACGGGCAACGGCACGCCGGCAAGCATGAACGGTCCGCTCGATCCGGACCTGACGGGCATCATCGGACCCACGCATGACCAGTTGGTGCTCGAGGAGCTTCGGTATCGGCTCGCGCGCATGAGCGCCGTCTCCACGGAACGGCGCGGATCACAGGCCAAGCGACTCCAGACGGCGGTGCGCATGGCCGCCGCGCCTCCGGAAGTAATCACCGTTTCGTTCGCGCTTCAGCCCACGGCTGTTTACGCGCCCGACGGAAGTGGTCATTTCTCGGTCATCGCCGCGCTGTTCATCGACGCACCGGAGCCCGGCGGATCACCGACGCTGACCACGTCGTTCGAAACGCTGATGGTCGCGACGATCGACTGGCTGCTGAGCATGACGGACGCAGGCCAACACTACTCGGAGCGCTTCAATGCGCTCAAGAGCACGCTCGGCGCTGGCGCGGAGGAGCCGCTTGGCAGCTGGATCGCGTGGCGCCAGCAGCTCGAGGCATTCATGGGCACGCTCACGTTCTCGATCAGCGAGATCGACGTCACCCAGAAGGCGCCGGTGACGGCCGCGCTTTTGCCGATGCTGGATGCGCTGCGCCTGTCGTACACGGATGCGAACGGCCAGCCGCAGGACATCGATTTCGACACGTACGAGCCGGTGCCGGCAGGGTATCCCACACTGATCAACGAATACTTCCAGAATGTAGGCTGGGTGGGCGCGGATCCCGCATCGTCCGCCACGAGACTCACCGCGGCAACCGAGCTGCGGCAGAGCTTTGCCGCGTACGTGCTCGCGGATTACTTCCTGATGCAGTCTCGCAACGCGGTGCAGGCGCTGTACACGGCCGCGCTGCAGTACGAGGGACGGAAGGAGAGCGAGCTGCACATGGCCGCGGTTCGCCTGATGCAGGATCCTGCGTCCGCGTGGGATCTCGCCGAGTTGCTGCATGAGCACATCGCGCACGTGAGCGGCGATCCGGAGCTCGATGCGCTGCTGGCAGCGTTCGACTACGCATCCGCGGCAGGCATGGGCTCACGGTATCTGCTCAATGGCCTGCAGCTACCTGTTCCCGGCTCGCCGCCCAGCGATGCCACGAGTCCGTTGAATGTCCTGACGGGCCAGCAGTTCGACGTAGCCGTTGGCAGCGTGCTCGCAACGGGAACGTTGACGGTGAGTCCCACCGCAAACGTTCCGCCGGGCTCCATCGTGTTTGGCGATGGAAGTCCCGCGAGTGCGGTGTGTGCCCTGCCCCTGCCCTCCTCCGTGCCGCCCATTCCAACACCGGAGTGGGAGGGCGTAACGGCGTCTCCACCCGAGGGCGGCAACGGCTCCATCGTATTGTCGGCGCTGCCTGGTGTCAGTCCGCGCCCGTTGTACTACTCCACGAAGAACCAGATTGCGTGGAACTCACCTGCGGGAGCACGCACCATCCTGCCCCTGCCGCAGCAACTGCTTTCACGATTGGTGGCACCGTCGAATGGGTCACCGCCCATTCCGCTCGCGCTGTCCGTTCTCACGGATCCACCACCGTCATCGAACGCGGTGCCGTCGCCCGATTCGCCCGTGGTGCCACCGCTTCCCGCGGTGCCGGCGCTCATCATCCGGCTGTCCATCGCACAGGTGCCGTCCGACCGGGTAACGAGTGCGTCGGCGGCGACTGCATCGCCCAGTGGCGGATCACCGGCCGGAAGCGGATCCACGCAGTACCTGCGCTACATCTATCAGGTGAGTGGGGCCGATGAAGCCACGCGTGACCTGATCTTCCAGGCACTCAACGCAAATCTCAACGGCGCGTCGATCTCGCTGCTGTACACCGTCGACGACCGAAGCTCACCGGCGCCGTCACCAGACGGTGCTTTGGGCCTCCGCTCCGAGCTGCTCGACGCCGGCACGCTCGTCTACAAGACCAATCTTTCCACGCTGAACCAGATTCCTGCAACGAGCCTGCTGATGGCGGAACGCTTCGCCGTTGCGTCCACGCTCGGCGGCGACTTTGCGCCCGTGGCCGACGTGCAAGGTTTCCTGCGACTGTTGTGGGAAGTGAGCGTCGTCAACGCGCCGGGCTTCTTCCTGCTGTATCGGGACGCCGCGGGTGACGATCTCCCGTCGTCCATCTTCTCATCGCCCGGTGCCAACGGCGGCAGCGCTGCGCAGTTCGACATCGTGATCCAGTTCGCGCCACAGGCCGCCGAGAGCGTGAGCCTGACGTCCGCAACCAATTGCGTGTTCCTTGATCAGTCCGGACCGAGCACCGCAGTCTATCTCGCAGTGTCGCAGGCCGGTGGTGCGCCGGTGCTCGAGTATTCGCCCACGTATGCAGCGGGCAGCATCGGATTCACGCTCCTCTGGCAGCGGACTGCGGATACGTCGATTCCCGTGCCGGTCAACGAGCTGTATCACCTGATCCAGTATCGCATCCTTGGCGGCGATGGATATCGGCAATCGGTGTGGAGCCTGCCTGTGGGGCCGTCAGATGGCGGCGGGCCGTACGCCGTGCAGTCATCGCCGTCCAACTGGAGTTATGTCCAGACCGTTGCTGTTTCACACTTTCAGGGCTCGCCCGCAGGCAATCGCTACGCGGTGATCAACTGCCCCGTGTCGCTTGGACTCCGTGTCGTCGACGTATACGGCGATGCGCTTCCCGTTGGCGCGAGCGTCCCGTTCACTCCGCTCTATCAGGATCCGCTTTACACGATCGCGCAATGGCCGGGTGTGGTATGGTCGTGGCACATCGCGCCCGATATCGGCAATGTCGCACTGGCGTCGCTGCAGATGACGTTCGATCCCGATTCGGTGATTCCGCCGGGCTCGCCGCATAGCGGAGACGCGTCGCTCAGCGCGCAGTGGCAGGTGATCCTCTCGCACTACCAGCTGATTCTCGATCAGCTCACGGATCCCAACACCACGCTCTCGCTCGATGCATCACTGTCGCTCACGCCGCTCATCGACGAGGCTGCGTTGCGCGGACGTCTCGTCGCGCTGGCCGCGGAAATCGGCAGCGCAATCCAGGATGGGCTCGCCTCCTCGCCCGCGACGGTGCGCAGCGTTGATGACGTACTCGCGCTGGACATCCCGTTCAGCGCAATCGAGGCGCTCACAAAGAACATCGTCGCCGTGTCCTTCACGGTGCGTCTCTCACGCGACCCGTCGCTGCTCGATCCGGATGCGCTCGCGCATCTGCCGGCGGCGCGTGCCGTTTCGTATTCGATTCCGCCCGCAATCGATACCGACGCATCGCCGGGCCCCAGCCCCGCCACCACGTTCGCGCTGGAATTCGAGGCGGCGTTCCGTGGCTTTGACGGCAGCTCGGGTGAGCTCAAGCTCGCGGAGCGCGCGGGTGTGCAGAACGGCGACGGCGCGACCAAGGTGGACACGGTCTGGGCAGTCAGGTGGAGCGCCACCAGCGGCATCGCGCTCAGCTTCGATCCAACACCCGTATTCTTTGCGCGCGCACCGCTGAGCAATACGCCGCTCAGCGGCTTCATTGGCGGCAAGACGGTGGCGAATGTTGACCTCGATGCATGGGGCCGGCGCTTTCTCGCTGCGTTCGATGCGTTCCTTTCGCCGCAAATTGCCGCCGCCGTCACCGCACTCGATCAGGCAGCGGGCACGGCGCAGTACGACTGCATCATGACGGTGAAGGAGCAGCTTGCCGCCACGATCGTGAAAGGGGTGGAGCCGTTGTTCGACAACCAGGCACAGGGTGATCTCGCCGGCGCGCGCGACCGGCTGCAGCAGGCGCTGCTCTCCACGCTCAGCAGTGCATACACGGTGTCCACGATCGTGCAGGTTCCCGCCACGGTCACCCTGGGGGCGACACCGAGTCCGGACACTGATCCCAAACGTGCACCGCGCCTGTACGGGAGCGTGGGTCCCAATGCCGATGCGACAACACAGCAGGAGCGCGAGTACACCCTCACGCCGGGCGAGCTGGAGTTGATTCCGGGAAGCACGTGGATGACGTCGCTCCTGAGCGTTACCACGCCGGGAGAGGCAGCCATCATCTCGATGCCCCTCGACTACATCATATCGTATCTCCAGCACGACTTCGAAATCGAGGATGCGTATCTCGACTATGTACCGTCGTCGTGGCTCAAGTTCGTGGTGCCGGGAGCCGGGCCGCTCCAGATGCAGATCAGTGCGGACGCGCTGATTCCGGTGCCGCTCATCTCCCTTCCCACGTCGCCGTCGCTGATGGGCCAGCAAGCGTCGGGAGCAGCCATTGGCTCCGGATCGTCGACCGTACAGGCCGGCGGCGAGATCGAGGATGCGCTCCGCTGGGACTATCTGGTTGAGATCGCGCCAAACTGGCTCGCGCAGGACTCGCTCTATTTCCAGTTCATCTACAACGTCAAGCCAACGGAGGTCCAGGCCCGCATGCTCGGCGGCACGCGCGACGCGAAGGAGGCGCTTGCCGGCGCGCTCATCAACTTCCTCACCTGGTACGACGCGAGCTCCACGTCCTTCGCGGCGATCATTGCCGAAGCATTTCCTGGTACGGCGGGCTCGCCGGTTGCGAGCCCCGGTGTGGCACGGGAGCTCATTGCGCAATTCGCGGAGCTCACCTCACTGGTGCAGCAGAAGTGGGACGGTCTGTTTGGGTTCAACACGATGATGACCGCGCCGCTGGACGTCATCACCGATTCGTTCCGCGCGCAGACCAGCCTCCAGGCGCAGCAACTGTTGCTTTCAGGTCACGACGACGATTGGGGCAATCCGCAGTATTGGCCCGCCGTGAACGGTCAGGCCTACGACAGCAGCACCGCAGCAGCCGAGACGCCAAATGGCTGGTGGCAGCAGCCCGATACGTTCGCGCGTGCGTCCGTGCTTTCACTCGAGGCGCGTGCCATCGACATCGCCGGCCGGCAGAGCGCAACGGCGACGGCGTGGCTCACCCGCAACGCCGATCTGCTCCAGGAGTACACGACCAACACGGACTTCGTCTACTACACGGAACCCGTGTCGTTCACGAGCTCCGTGGTGCCGCTGATCAACCGGGACAGGCTCGCGCTCATGGATCCTCTCGCAAGTCTCACGACGCGGCTCGCAGAGATCCTGATGCCCATCGCCAACACAGGTGCGGGGCTCACGACACAACTTCGCATTGCGGCGTCGTACGCGTATGCGCTGTCAGGAAGCGGTGCAGGCGCGATCATGGCCACCGAAGCAATTCTCCTTGCCGACCAGATCGACATTGGCGGAAGTCCGGCGCACGTGGACGAGGTTGCGGCCGGGCTGGCAGGGGGTATTGCCGTGTGGTACGAGCAACGTACCCGCGCGGCGGCGGGAGCAGAGCTGCAGTTCGCGATCACGCTGTTCGGCACACTGGGCACGCGCCAGCTTCCACTCGTGCACATCGAGTGCGTTCCAGTCGATGTGTCGAGCGTCCAATCCCAGTGGTGGACCACCTGACGTGGGTGCACTGACCAACGCCTACGCGCCGGAGCTGGCCGCAGCCGCTGCAGCGTCACACCGCACGTTCGAGGATTTTGGTGGCGTGCACGACGGCGAGACCATCCTCGTGTGTGGATGCGGCGCCTCGCTCGCGGAGCTGGAACGTCCCGAGCGATTCATCACGATCGGCGTCAATGACGTGGGCCGGCAGTTCGATCCGGATTACCTGGTGGTGCTGAACTCGCGCCACCAGTTCTCGGGAGACCGCTTCAAGTATGTGGAGGGGAGCCGCGCTCGCGCGGTGTTCAGCCAGCTCCGCCTCGAGATTCCGCATCCACACCTGGTGACTCTCAAGCTCGGCAAGCGGGGAGGCGCCGACGTGGACGGCAAGACGTTGCCTTACACGCGGAATTCGCCGTATGTGGCCGTCGCACTCGCGATCCACATGGGCGCACGCCGTATTGGTCTCCTTGGTGTGGATTTTACGGACCATCATTTTTTTGGCCGCACGGGGCGCCACTCCCTCAACCGCGAGCTTCCGCAAATTGATGCGGAGTATGCACGGTTGAACGACGTGTGTCGTGCCCGCGGCATCGAGTTGTTCAACGTGAGCCCGGTGAGCCGCCTCACCAGTCTGCCGCGTCAGCCGCTCGATGAATTTGCGCGCCTGAGCGGGCATGCATCGCTGCGGTTCGTGTCGTATGCGACGACACCGGTGGCGGGGGTGCCAGCCGTCCTCGCCCGCTGCATCACCGCTCGTGCGCCGTATGACTGTCGCACAGTCTGGTCCGACCGGAGCTATGGCAACGGCGTGAGCTTTGATGGCGACGTCGAGTACGTGCGGGATCCGAGGCAGGCAGTGGCCCTGCTCGAGGAAGCCGACGTGGTCGTGCTCCACAACGGCAAGGTCGCGCCGCAGCACGCAAAGCTCGTGGAAGGAAAGGGGATCGTCACACTCGCGCACAACTACCGGTGGAATGTCGACACCCGCTGGGTAGATGCGGGCTTTCCCGGACTCGTCGTGGCGCAGTATCAGGCGACGCTCGCCGAGTTCGCGGGTTGGACGGCGGTTCCAAATCCTGTTCCCTTCTGGGAGCCGGCGTATCAGGCAACGGAGAAGAACGGCCCGATCACCATCGCGTATACACCGTCGGGCCGGCACGAATCCTATCCGCAGGGCCATCGCCTGTATTGGCACGGCAAGGGCTATCACACGACAATGGCCGTGCTTGACCGCCTCGCGGCTCGACACCAGCTGCAACTCGAAGTCATACGCGCCCGCCAGGTTTCGCACGCTGACTCGCTGGCCATGAAGCGCCGCGCGCACATCGTGATCGACGAGTGTGTCACCGGCAGTTATCACCGCAACAGCCTCGAGGCGCTCTCTGTTGGCGCGGTGGCGGTAAATGGAATCGGTATTCTGCCGGGCATGGCCGACGTGCTGCGCTCATGCACTCATGATGACGCGGGCATTCCGTTCGTGTGCAGTACCCTGGCGACGCTCGAGCAGACGCTCGAATCGCTGATCGCAAGCGGCGCGGAGAGGTTGGTCGAGCGTGGTGCAGCGGGGCGTTCGTGGATGGAGAAGCATTGGGAGTTCGGCTCGCAGTGGGAGCGATACTGGCAACCAGCCGTGGATCGTGCGCTCGATCGTGCGGGCCGCGTCCGCACCGTTCGGCGTCCGCTGCCGCGGCCATCTGCGATAGCTGTGCAGAACACGCGCGTTCCCGACGTACGGCAGCGGACGCCACTGCGCGTAACGCCGGCCAGAGCACCAGCCCCGTCACGTGTTTCGGCTCTTCCTGAACAGGGGCCCATCGCCGACGCCAGCGTGATCGTGCCGCACGGCGGCGGCGGCGAGCGTCTCCGCAATCTTGGTATGGTGCTCGCCGCACTGCGCAAAGCGGGAATGGCGGACGTCATCGTAGTGGAGATGGGCACCGAGCCGCTCGCGGAGGCGGTGGCAACGGCGTCCGGCGCCAGGTATGTATTCGTAGCGGCCGACAGGTTCCACAAGGCGCGCGCCATGAACGTCGGCGTCGCCTTCGTGCGGACGTCGCGCTTTTTCTGGGTCGACTCTGATTTATTGCTCGACGGAAAGCTCTTGCGCAATGCACTCGTGGAGCTCGAGGCGCGACGTCTCGACTGTCTCGTGCCGTGGACGTCGGTGCGCTATCTCGATCTGGACGAGACAGCGAGCGTGGCTGCCGGCAAGGCAGATCCCTTTGCCTGTCATCCCATCAACACCTACTACACCCGCCGCGGTGCGCGCGGCGGCATCGTGCTCGTGCGCACGGCATTCGTGCAGCGGTACGGCGGCATGTGCGAGGAATTCCACGGCTGGGGCGGCGAGGACAATGCGTGGTTTCTCAAGGCCGCGGTACTTGGCCGCGCCGCCGCGACGAACCGTGTCGACGAGCACGCGTTTCATCTGTATCATCCGCTGTCGGGTGGTCATGGCCCGCAGGCCGCCATGGCCGCCAACCCGGAGTACGCGCGCAATCTCGCGCTGTTGCAGGAGACGCGGCGGCTGACGTCGCGCGACGCGTTCCTCCGTCGCTTTCCACCGCCGTCATGTTTTCCGGCGCCATGGGCAGGTGTTCGTCGTGTCGCAGGCGATGGGGGAGTATGCGCCGAGATGCGTGCGCTGTGGGGAGATGCTGTTGTTGCAGCGGAGGATGGGGCCGATTTCGTGATCGGCGCGGCAGCAACCAGCGATGACACGCCTCGCGATCGTGCGCTCTCGGCCGCAATGATGATGGCGTCCGCGGCGGTGCCACCGTGCATGCCTGCGCCGCAGCCCGTGCGTATGGACCTGTCTGATACCACCAGCGCAGACCTGAGCGCACCATGGCCATGGCCCGATGACTCGATCGATGTGATGAGCGCGCACGACGTGCTGGGGCGCGTTGCCGACAAGGTGCATCTGATGAACGAGCTATGGCGCGTCCTCCGTCACGATGCCACCGCCGAGGTTTCGCTCCTTACCACCGATGGTCCTGGTGCGTTCGCGGATCCGCGCTGCGTATCGTACTGGAACCGCCGCAGCTTTGATTTCGTCGAGCATGGCAGCGCGGCGTTTGCATTGGCGCGCGAGCGCGCTGGAAGCGTGGCACGCTTTCACGTGGAGCGCGAGCAGCTGGACGCGTCTGACATCGGACCACGTCTCACACTCACGCTTCGCGCGGTGAAGGCGTGACTTCGCCGCCGGACTCACCCTCGCCCCTCGTGGACGCCATGGCCATCAACGCCAACATCTTCAACAGCGGGTCCGCGCTCATCGCGGTTTCGGTCAATCGTGGCGCTCCCGTGACACTCAACATGGCCGCACGTCCGAAGTTCCTTCCTCAGCAGGGATATCCTGCACCCGGTTGGGACATAGGGGGGCCGAGCACGGGGAATTTCGGGCCCGGCACCAATACCGTGAGCGTGACCACGAGCGGTGTCGTGTTACCGCTTCTCACCCTCATCGTGCCGAACATGAATCCCGGTGCGCTCCAGACGTACATGATCTGGTCGTTGGACCCCGTCACGAACAATGCGTCGCTCTTCGTCATCCTGCTGAACGCCGGCGCCGTTTTCGCAACGGGCACGTCGACGGGCACGGCGCAGCCGGTCAGCTCCTGAGCGCCATCAGCGCGGAGTGATAGGCGTCGAGCGCATCGGCGCCGAAGGTGTGCGGCGCGGACGTTTCGCGCCACCCCGCTGGATCGACGAAGGTGCCGGGAACGAAACGCCACGTGTTGGTGCCGTGCCGCATGTAGACGAATTCGCCCTCGTTGCTCACGCGCCGTAAACGGAGCTTGCGTCGCGCGGCAACGCGCAGCAGGTACGCGTCTTCGCCAAGGTTCGAGTCGGGATACCGGAGTCCGGCGGCCCAGTGTGAGCGCCGGTATGCAATGGTTCCGCCGTGGACGTCTCCCACGAACATCGTGCGATGGACGCGCGCATCGGTGGTCCAGAAGCGGCGTGATTCCAGCTCGAGCACGAATTCGTTCTGCATGCCGGTGATGTCCGCATCGCCACGTAGCAGCGGCTCGACCTGCAGCTGAAGCCGCCGAGGTCCGTACCAGTCGTCGTCGTCCCAGTGCACGATGAATTCTCCCGCCGCGGCCTGACAGGCGATGTTGCGCTTTGTGCCAATGGTGAGCCGGCGCGACGTGCGCACGTATCGCACCTGGCTGTGGCCCGCCACGAGCTCCTCCAGTCCCTCGGTCCCGTCATCGACGATGATGAGCTCCTTGGCCGGATAGAGCTGGCGGCGAAAGCACTCGAGCGCGAGCTTCACGAATGGGAGCCGGTTCAGCGTCGGCATGATGCAGGACACGAGCGGCGCGTCCGGTGCGCGCGGCGGCTCGCTGTAGACGACACTGGCCCGATGCGGCACCGGCGCGAAGTTGGCGCACGCATCGCCACGACAGTGCCGGCGGAAATCCGTTTTTTCACCGCGCAGGCGCGCACCGCAGAAGCGCTCCTGGTAACGCTCCCTGCTCGCATCCATGAGCGCACGCTCGGTCTCGGCGCGACGACGCGTGAACGGAGCGCGCCATACGTAGCTTCCCCGCGCCCACAGGCCGTCGAATCCGGCGCGCATGGCCCGCGCGTTGAGGTCCATCTCCCAACAGGGTCCGGGTCCGTACCCTTCGTCCGCCGGTCCTATGGCTTGTAGAACGTCACGGCGCACGGCGTAGCAGAAGTCGGCGAGGCTGTAGAGAGGTGCGAGGAGCACGAACTTCCCCTGATGCAGACGGTGCACCTCGGCCGCTGTTCCGGCAATTTCCTCGTCCGTCGCCTCCAGCTGGCCAGGGTATGCGCCCTGATCATTCCACGAACGGTTGGTGGTGGGGCCGGCGAGCCCTGCGCGAGGCGAGCTCGCGAGTGCGCCGAGCAGCTCGTCGAGCCAGCGCGGACCGGGCACGGCACCGCTCTCGAGGAGCACCACCACATCCGTATTCGATTCCGCGGCCAGCCTGTTCAACGCGGCCGCGCCGCCCACGAGGGCTGCGTCGCAAATCGCTCGTGTCGCCGCACCGGGGGGCGGCTGCTCCTCGAGTCGCGCGAGTGCTCCTGCCGATTCCTCGTCGTCCGTGCCGGACAGCACGAGCACGGTGTGATGGGGAGTCGTATTTGCATGGAGCGCCGATAGCGTACGGCGCAGCCCCGCGGGATCGGCATGCAGGTGGACCCCGATGGTAACGCCGCTCATTTCATGAACGTGAGCGTCGACGTGAGGTCCGTGTCGACGACGTTGCCGCCGCTGAGGAGTACGTAGTGCAGGCGCGAACCGGAGCTATTGTCGGCGAACAGGTACAGCTGGAGTGCCGACGGATTGGGTGCCCGGAGGTTCATCGGCTGCTGGTACGTGAGCCCCGTTCCGACCTGGATCTGCATGTTATTGACGCCAGGTGCGAAGTTGTTGGCCGAGGGGCCGCCGTTGTCGAATCCGAACGTGGCACCGGAGGGCGAGGTGGGGATCCAGTTCAACTCGACACCTGGCAGTGTCACCGCCGGGCCGCGATTGAGCCAGAGGATGATGTTGTCCGGATGCCCGCTCATGACCAGGACGCCGACTGTGAGCTCTAACAATGTTGATCTCTTTGTTACGCGGATACGGGACGGTGGTTGGTGCATCCGCACTCGTGGGTTGATACGCTCAGGACGACAACACGCTATCACAACGTGTGTTACAGCCCATTAGAGTCGTTCAATTGCACTCCGCGCACAAGATTATAGCAAGATGAGAATTTTCTCAGAATTGCTCACAACGGCCTGGTGCCGCTCACGGCCTTACGTTTGTGCGCCAGCAGATAGCCGAATGCGATGTAGGCAAAAGTGCTGAATGATCGACGCGTCCCCTTGCGCGAATGATAGCCCGCGTTGCGTTGACTCAGTATCTGAGGTGTGCAGGTGCCATTCACGGCGTCTCGTTGGCGGCACGCGTTCATTCTGGCGGCCACGATCTCGTTTTCCTAGAGTTGCTTTTACGATTTCCTGTCAGCATTGTATCCGCATATGCAACAACGCCGCCTTACGCCGTGAGTAATATCATCCGGTACCGTGTAATATCTCCGTTCGGCTGCACTGATTCCGTCTACCTTCAGATAACTCAGAATTATCATGGACGCTGTTGCTGGTGCTGCCTCACCTAGCATTCTGGGAATCTCCTTTGACGGCCTCG
>JAQBPY010000339.1 GCA_028287285.1 Gemmatimonadota bacterium | reverse complement strand
TGCCAACGTCAACGACGCCGTCGCCAGCGGTACGATCAAGTCCTTCAACTGCTGAATTCGTCTCCGCGGCGATGCGAAACGCACGTGAATTTTGCGATGCTCATAATCAGACGGGTGTGATTCGGATCGATCGCGTCCTGTCGGAAAACTCGATCCTCGATCGAGCGAACGAAGGATGGCAGCGCACGGGTATGGGTGCTGGGGTCCGCATTATGCTGATAGCAATTGCTGCGGTTCTGTAGCGAGAATTCTGCAAATGGTCTCTCGGGCCGTGGCCAACTCCAAGAGGACGTTATGCCGAGCATCGTGTTTCATAACTCGTTCGAACCGTGGCTGGCCACGGTGTCTCGAACGTGGCTTCCGGCGTTCGTGCCCATTCTCCGATCCTTCATGAATGGAACGAAATACGCTCGTTTTCGAATCGCGCTCGCCGGTGCGTTGGCCGACCTCGGTGCGACAGACGACGCTATGACAAAGCAGACTTGGTCGAGGGCTGTCACCGGTTTCCCATCGACCTTGCGCTTCACGTGCTCGACCGAGTGTATGAGACCTCAGCGATCGACGACATGTTCATCTCGCACCAGTGCTGCGATGCATACCAGCTCCTTGGTGAGCCCTGTCCTGACCGATTGGCTCATCCGCGAGTTCTCCGACGGAGTCCATGCCCATCTGCGCCCCGAGTTTCCGCTCCTCGTGGCGCATCTTCAAGCTTCCAACAGTGGTGCGATCAGGGCCTGATGCGGAGGTGCTCGGGAGCGTCCTCCAGCAGGCTCGCGACGTCGCGAACCAGGCAGCGCAGGCCAGCCGGCAGTATCTGCGACAGGCCCTGGCGCCCGCGGCCGGCGAGACCGGGCCGCTGCGCGGGCTGCTCTAGGGCTTTCGATTTCCCCAGAATCCATCTCCAAGAATTGGGACCCGACGGCTCGATTGTTGTGCAACGTGACAGCGATGTACTGCTCCATCTCATTCCATGACTGGCGTGCCAATCGACCTCATAGCAGTGATTCGAGCGATCGCTAACCGATTGCCGGGGGATCAATCGCTCAATTACCGGAGCGCCGCCAAAGCTACGAATGGTCTTCCGGTCTATGAAGACATGGGGGGTGTGCTGGTGCTCTGCGAGAATGGTGATGTCCTGCGCTACGATCCAGAAACACGACGCGTCGAAATAGTCGCCGAAGCAAAATGGCGCCGGGTCGCCTATGCATTTGCAGCTCGAACTTATCTGGAACTCCAAAGCCTGCGGCAGCGACCAGTCGGTGCAGTCGAGTGCCCCGTTTGTTCCGGCTCTGGATATGTCCTCGGCGATGCGGTCTGCGGCAATTGCTTCGGTATGGGCTGGATCCAGAGCCCCGCTTCTAGCGAATAGCGCGTGGTCGCCGGAGGAGCGGGCGCGAGCCTGGATTCCTGACCGACCTCGTCATTGGGTAGCCATGCGGGGACAGCGCGTTTCGCGCGCCTGGTTAGATTGAACCTAAACGGATGCGGAGACGAACGCGAGTGCAGCGCGATGTATCGGCGGCGACGGCACGCACGTTCTTCGGCAAGTGCTTGTGTGAGCAGGCACTGAAGCGACGACGACAGCGCCAGTCGCTTAAGCATAAGAAGCGTCAACTGCGGCGACGCGTCGCCGCAGCAACTATGTGGCCAGGGCCTATTGCTTCTGTTGTCCCCGGCTGTAGCCTATTTAGATGCGCACCATTGTCGTTTGAATGTGTTTGGCCATCATTCGCCCAACTTGTTGGAGCCGTCGCCGGCCTCGGCGCATAACCGCACCGCTTCGCGCTCCCACGTGACCGCTTTGCCGATGTGAGCCATGGCGCTGGTCAGCTCGAATGCTTCGTCGCGGTGGAGCGCCGTGGCGGTCAGAAGGACGACGGCGGCTCCCTCGCAGAGGGGCGCGTGGATCGCCTCGTCGAGTAACACCACGTGCGCGACGAAGAGCCGCCACTGCTGGAGGACTGCGCGCACCGGAGACGAGGCCCCGGCCTCGTACTCATCCGCCAGTTGCTCCTTGTCGAGGGCGTCGACGAGTTCGTCGACAAAGTCAGCGACCTCCACGTGCGCCTCCCGCATTGGTCTTGCCGCAGTTGGTGAGCGTCGAAGGTCCGACGCTGAGGGAGTTGACCACGTGTGCGCGGGTCGATAGCGTGCCGTTCAGGGGGCTGGGTGAGTGCATGCTCATCCTTCCTCTCAGGCCCGGCCAGCTGTTCGGAGCAGCTGACCGGGCCGTCTTCTTGAGGCGCCCGAGGGCGCCGGTTCGTGTTGCGAATCGAGCCGGATTAGGGTCAGCCGATCGCGGATGCCTCCTCGCCTACCAGCGAAAGCGCGGGCGCCAGCGAGTGGGAACGCGGGACAGCGCTGAGGGCGCGCCACTCGTCGGGCAGCTTCAGGTTGTCGACGATGCCGTTGAGGGCTTCGGGCGTCAGGTGCGCGTAGACCTGCGTCGAACGGAGATCGTGGTGCCCCATCAGCTTGCCGATCTTTTGCAGCGGCACGCCCGCCGACGCGAGATCCGCGCCGAAGGTGTGCCGCAGCGAGTAGAACGACAGCCCCTGACGCGCGAGGCCCGCGGAGCGCAGCGCGCGGTTGAAGGCGCCGCCGCCACCCTGAAGGCGCGTGTAGGGCTTGCCATGAACGTTGTCGAACAGGAGATCGTCGGGACGCTTTCCGCGCAAGAGTCGACGAAGCACGGGGAGAAGGTCGGGGGCGATCTCGATTTGCCGCCACGTTCCGACTTTCGGGAGCCACAGCTTGCCGTCGCACAGCGCGCACGGCTGCTCCTCGAACGTGATAGTGCGGCGCACCAGATCGATCGACCGGCAGCGGATATGGAACGTCTCCGCGGGACGCGCGCCGGTGGTGAGGCTGAACCGGATGACATCGGCGAGTCCCGGGTTGGAGCGACGCAGAAGGCGCGCGCGCTCGTCGAGCGTGAAGTAGCGCACCGGCTTCCCGGCGCCGGGGGCGTTGCGCTTGTCCTTGGGCATCTCGATCGAAGGCATGATCTTAAGGTGACCTTTCTTAACGGCCCACTTGAGGATCGCGCGGAGAACCTTGAGCTGTTCGGCGAGGCCGGCCTTGGACAGGGCGCGCCACGCGCGCTTCTGCGCGCCCTCTTCTGTGCGGTAGACGATGCCCTCCTTCATTCGCTTGCTCTTGAATGCGTCGACCAGCTCCGAGGTGATCTCATCGAGTGGCACGTCGCCGAAGAAGGCGAGGAGGTGCCAGTGCACTGACTCGCGCGAGCGCCGCGTCGCCGAGTGCAGCTCCGTCTCCGCCCAGGCCTGGTACTTGTCTTCGAACAGACGGCGAAAGCTGAGCGCCTTGAGCGTCGCGCCCGGCCGCGGAGCTTTGAGTCCGAGCGTCTTGGCCGCTTCCTTAACCTTGTCGAGTTGCGCCAGCTCCGCGTTGATGGCGTCCAGTGCTGCCACCGCCGCCTTCTCACCGCCATCTCCGCGCCGAGTGATCGTGTGCTTGTGCCGCGTCTTTTGGATGAGCCACCTGCCGTCCGGAAATAGCGTTACGCCCTTCATTCGATTATCGGACTGCATCGGTGTCGTCATTCTGTCCTCGCTCGGTTAGTCGGTCCTGGCGTGGCCACCCTGGACCTCCGTCCATGCACACTCCACTCCGTCCTGGAGTCAATCCCCGGCACGTTGCCGTCGGAAGATGTGCTCGGACGAGTGGCGTAACGGAACCGCTGCGCCGCTTGCGCGTGATGTCCATCACCAGTCCCACCTAAGAGCCGACGCGTCGTTCCCGAACAGAAACCGATATCAAAGGCGACTGAGAAAATAGATATCGGTAGACAATGCCGAGACTGCTCTTGCACCGCGAGCGTCTTCGTGGTGGAGCTCCTGCGGACGGAGCCCAACCAGTCCCAGTCGGTAGATCTCGCAATCGCGCTCGACCGCCCGTGGCGACGCCGTCTAGCATCAAGGTCGCGCGTCGATGGCCGATCCTCTATCGAACCGTCTGAAAAGGACTCGCCAGATGCGAAATAGCTCCGCGGCGGCCGAATCGGATCTTGACGGTTCAGAGTACACGGCGGACGATCAAGACCATGTCCGCGGCGCCCTTCGTAGCCACCTGCTCGTATCCGGTCCGAACGGTTGCCGACCTCGACTTTTTCGTCGACGGTGAAGAAGCGTTTGCCGCGATTGCTGACGCGATCGCGAGCGCCCAACGCTACGTCTACATGACCTGCGCTTACTCGAGTCTAAATTTCCGTATGCGGCCACCGAACACCGATCAACTCGCCGATCTCTGCGCTCGCGTTTCGGGTCGGGGCGTCCAAGTC
>JAQBPY010000324.1 GCA_028287285.1 Gemmatimonadota bacterium | reverse complement strand
AGCGCAAACTCGGCTCTGCCAGCAAGAATGAAAACACTCGCACTGCCATTGGCATTCGCCGCTGCAATGGCTGCGTGCCGAGAGGCTTCATTGCGGTTTCCAAGCCGAGCCAGCGCATAGCTCAACAGCGCCTGACTCAAGGCGGAAAGACTGTCCGTACGTACCGCGGCCTCCAGGATGGGCACGGCATCGGCAGCTCGCCCCTGCTCCGCAAGCGCACCGCCCAGCGTCCGCATCGCGTCCACGCGGGCGGGATTGAGACGCAATGCTTCGCGCAGGGCAGCGTATCCGTCGTCGCCTCGACCGGCCATGAGGTAGGCGGTTCCCAGGGAGACGAAGGCATCGTCGGAAGGGAAGGCTCGCGCGTGCCCCTCGAGATATGGAATCGCACCCGCTGCATTGCCTCGCCTCAGCAAGAGTCTACCGAGCAGTGCAGTCGCATCGTCGTTGCCTGGGTCGATTGCCAGGACGCGCGCGAGCGCTGCTTCGGCATCGCCGGACCGGTTGAGATCGGCCAGCACGGCGGCGAGACTCGACCATGCGGGTGCATACAGCGAATCACGCCGGATGGCTTCGCGAAGCAGTGTCTCCGCCTCGAACAACCGCGGAGGATCTTCGTATACGAGTTCCGTTGCAAGGCTATGATAGGCGCGCGGGTTACCGGGTACCTTCTCCATTGCATCGCGCCAGAGGCGCTCGCTGCTCGCGTACGTGACACTGCGTAAAAAGGTGAGTGCAGTGAACAGCATGCAAGTCATGACGGCGACGCGCAGCCCCCAGCGACGAAGGCGCTCATGGCGTCGCACAAGATGGTCCGCGCCAAGAACGATCATGATCAGAACGGACACGAGGGCGAGATACACCCGGCGCTCTGCGGCAATCTCCGTGGAGATGGGCACGATGCTCGATGAAGGCGCGAGCGTGAGGAAAAACCATGAGCCCGCGAATGCCACCCACCTGCGCTTCTCGAGCCGCGTCCACGCGATGACTGTTGCTCCCGCAATGGCCGCGAGCACGATTGCACCCGGCATACCGCGCATTCCAACCACCGGTGCAGCGCCATAGTCGAACGTGAGTCCGGCGGGAATCACGATCAGCCTTAGATAGTGCGTTATTGCCCATGCCTGGCTGTAGACATAGGCCGGTACGCTGATGCCGGAGTGCAGTCCAGCCGTACCCGCTCGCGTACCGGCCATGGCAGCTGCAACAACCACAACGCTGGTGAGCGCGAGAAGGCCGTAGAACGCGACGCGTTTTCCGTCGTGCCACATTGCGGCCCACGACCTTGAATAGAATATGCGATCGAATATCGCGAGTGCGACGGGAGCCGTGAACATGACCTCCTTGCTCAACATTCCGAGCAGGCAGGCAACGACTGCAACGGTATACCAGCGCCACGGCGATTGGGCGCGCCAGGCACGACTCGCCGAGTAGATGGTGGCGAGGTAGCAGAATGAGACCAGGAGCTCCGTTCGTTGAACGAGGTAGTTTACGGCTTCACTCTGAACAGGATGCAATAGCCACAGCGCGGCCACGGCAACGGCAAGGTTGTCCGCATCAAACGCCATCGGTCCGTCAAGGCATACCCTAAGCACATCTCTTAGAAGGCAGAAGATCAGCAGGCCGCATGCAATGTGCAGCAGGAGGTTCACAAGATGAAACCCCAGGGTCTTGTTCCTGCCATTGGGCGTGGCACGCTGGTCAACGCCAAGTCGATCATTGATCCAATAGTTCACTGCAAAGGTGTAGTTGACTGCTGGCCGTCCGGAAACTGCAGTATTTGGCGGTGGCGACATCGATGTCGACAGCTGGCGAATGGAGGCGTTGCCGGGAATGGCCGAGATGTCGTCGAAGACATACGGCGCCCTCAGCGCTGGCAGGTACGCGATGATCGCGGCAAGCATGGCGGCGATCATCCACGAGCGTACTTTCGTCACGGCGCCGCACCGCTCTTTTCACGTAGCCGGGCTAGCGCCAACGTGGCCGGCTCGTATCCCGGTGATTTGACCAGCACCTGCTCGAGAATGCGTACACCGTCGGCAAAATGTCCGGTGGACCCAAGCACAAACGCAAGACGGGTGGGAGCCTCCAGGTCTGCGCTATCGAGACGCACCGCGTGCTTCAGATAGGCAACCGCCTGCGCATACTGTCCGGCATACTGCGCCGCTCGGCCAGCAAAGGCCCAGGTCTGCGCGTCGCGCGATGCGAGTGCCACGGCGGCGCCTGCGGCCTTCATGGCGAGCTCAGGCCGTTTCGATTCCGCGTATGCGACGGCCAGAAGCGAGAGCGTAAAACCCGAGGCTGAGTCGATCTTCATGGAACGTGTCAACGGGGCAATAGCGTCCTCGCCACGTCCCATCTCCACGAGCGTGGCGCCAAGATATTGGTTGGCCAGGTTGTTCGTGGAGTCCAACTGCACCGCACGAGCGAGTATACTGTGCGCCGAGTCGAGCCGTCCGGAAATGAGATAGGCGGTGCCGAGCTTCTGCAATGAAGCGCCGGAAGGTGCGGCGTCGGCAATTCGTTTCAGGTAGACGATTGCGCGCTCGGAGTGCGATGAAGCCGACATCGTTTCGCCGAACGCCTGGTTCGCGGCGGAGTCATCCGGCGCCACGCGGAGGGCGTAGCCGAGAAACGCCTCCGCGGCGGCGAAGTCGCGCCGCTTCAAGGCAATTGCCGCGCGGGAGACAAATGGCGCGGGGGCTGACGAATCCAGTGCGATGGCGCGCGAGAGCAACTCGTCTGCTTCGCGGAGGCGCGTCGTGTCCTTGTTCAGGATGACCGACGCAAGGCCTTCGTATGCGCGCGCAGTGCCTGGACGCTTGTTCACTGCATCCTTCCACAGCGCTTCCGGATCATTGTACAATTGGCTTCTCGAAGCGGTTGCGGCCACCATGCACAACGATACGACGCCCACGAGGACGAACCTGAGATGCCTTGGCGGCGATGCACGCCGAAAAAGGAACTCTGCTCCAATCACCAATACGATGATCACCGATGCAAGCGCGAGGTACACGCGACGTTCGGCCGCGATCTCGGTGACAATGGGAACGATGCTGGACGAAGGTGCCAGGGTGAGAAAGAACCATGAGCACAGAAACGCGAGCCACCGCAATCGTGTATGACGCCAGGCCCAGAGCGTGAAAGCCAACAAAACCGACAAGAGTATGACGCCCGGCACACCACTCGAGTCGCGAACACCGTTCCGTCCGTAGTCGATCACCAGGTCCGCTGGCCACAGGGCGAGAAGCAGGTATCTCGAAATCGCCCATCCCTGGCTGTACAGATATTCATACCAGGTGATACTGCCGGAGAATCCAACCGTGGCCGACCGTCCGCCACGCACGATGAGCGCAACCGCGATGGCCATGGTCGCGAACAGCGCTGCATATAGCCGGCGGCGCGCAGGTGACTTGAACGCATCAACGAAGAACGCCTTGTCGTATAGGACGACGGCAATTGGCGCCGTGAGCATGACCTCCTTGCTCGCCATCCCGAGTGCGCTCGCCACGACCGCAACCACGGACCACGCAGACCACCCTTCCGACTCCCATGCGCGCATGGCGGAATAGAGTACAGCGAGATAGAAAAACGAGACAAGGAGCTCGGTCCGCTGTGACAGATAGTTCACGGCTTCTGTCTGCAATGGATGCAACATCCAGAGCGCGGCAATGGTTGCCGCAATGCCAGGCGCGGACTCGCGCCATTTGCTCGACACGCCCTTGGTGCGCAGTGTCCTGCCCACGATGCCACATAGCAAGAATGCTGAACAGACGTGCAACATCACGTTTGTGATGTGATAGATGCGTGTTTCCTTGTCGCTTCCCGGCGTGATGCCAATCCACCGATTCGCCGCCGCGCTCAGCGCAAACGAGTAGTTCGAGATGGGACGTCCCGACAGGGCCGTGCCGCGTCCGGGTGGACGAAGGGCAATGCCCGGCGGCCACAGCGTGCGAAGGGACGTGTTGTTCTGAATGGATGGAACATCGTCGAAAATGAACGGGGCGGATAACGCCGGCCCATATGCGACTGCCGCGGCCAGCAACAGAATCAGCGCCGTCCAGAGCTCGACACGGCCCCCACTATTCCTCGCCCGGTCGCGAGGCGCGCTCATTGCGCGACGGTGTCCAGCGCGCGGAGCAGCATGGCGAAATCGTTTGGGCTCAGTGTCTCCGGCCTTGCCTGCGGATCGATGTTCACGGCAGCGAGAATTGCATCGGCCGTTGGCACATCAACCGCGCGTAAGGATCTGATCACGCGCCGCATCTGCTTCCGACGCATCCCGAATGCGCCCTGCACCAGCAGCCGAAATGGCCGCTCTTCGTCGGGGCGCACGAGCACCTGCGGCAACGGCGTAATCCGGACGACTGCGCTCTCGACTTTGGGCGGCGGCGAGAACGCACCCGCCGGTACCTTGAAGAGCATTTCTGCCTTTGCCACCGCCGCCACGTTCACCGTAAGCGCGCCGTATTCCTTTCCTCCTGGCGGCGCACACAGCCGGTCGGCGACTTCCCTCTGCACCAGATACACGGACCGCTCGGCACGCGGCGGAACGAGCGCATGAAAGAGGATGGGTGTGGTGATGTAGTAGGGAACGTTGCCTACCAGCACATATGGTCCTGCCGCCAGCTCGCCGAGCGACACGTCGAGGACGTCTGCTTCGGCGATGAGCACATTGCTCCGGCGCGCGTATCGCTGGCGCAACATTTCCGCGAGGGCGCGATCGTACTCGATGGCGATGAGACGCCCTGCGCGTTCCACGAGGATGTCCGTGAGCGCGCCGCGCCCCGGTCCGATCTCGAGCAGTGTTTCCGTGCCCTTCAGGTGAAGGGCATCGGCGATGCGACCGAGGATGCGCCGGTCGGTGAGGAAGTGTTGGCCCAGACTCTTGCGCGTTGGCGGAAAGCCATCGCGGTCGCGCCGCGGAGGACGCGTGTCGTCGTTCATCGTGCGGTCAGCTCTTGAGAATGACGAGCGTCAGGTCATCCAGCCGCGGCACGTCTGCCGTGTACTCATCGAGCAGGGCAAATACGCGTGCCGCGATTTCCGACGGTGTTTCGTGCCGATGCTCGCGCACGCAGGCGAGCACCGGCTCCTCGTCCAGGCGGACGCCATCGCCGTTGCGGGCATCGGTGATGCCGTCGGTGAGAAGCAGCAGGATGTCACCATCCACGTTCCACGCGAGCGATTCGGACCTGGGCGCTTCATCGGCCATCCCCAGCGGCGGACCGCCTGCTTCGAGCCGCGTGACGTCACCATCCTTCGAGATGACGAATGCGTGCGGATGCCCCATGTTACCGAAGCGCAGACGTCCGGCTTCGCGGTCCACCACCGCGTAGAATGCACTCACGAACATCTCCGTGGTCGTGAGCTCTTCCTTCACGCTCATGTACAGGCGACGCAGCATCTCGGCCGGATCATCCGTGCCCTGCGCATGAATGGCGGAGGCGCTCATGGTGAGCGCCATGATCAGCGCCGCTTCGTAGCCATGACCGGAGACGTCGCCAATCATCACGCCGATGCGATTGCCGGGCAGCCGGTAGAGATTGTAGAAATCTCCGCCAACATCTTCGGCCGGAACGACGCGCGCAAAGACGACTGCCTCGGGTGCGACGTGTGCGGCATCCGGCAGGAGCTTCATCTGCAGATCGTGCGCGAGCTGCATCTCCTGCTGCAACCGCTGCTGATCCAGCGATTGGCGTACGAGCCGCGCATTCTGGATGGCGGCGCCGATCTGGCTGGCAATTGCCGTGACGAGCTTGAGGTCGCCGGCTGTAAAGGCCTGGCCCGAGCGACGGTCCGACAGATTCACCACGCCCAGCGGCTCGCTGCCGTGCTGCGCCGTCCAGAGGATGGGAACCGTGAGCATGGCGCCATGGCGATATGCGCGCTCCGCCTCGCATACCATCTCGCCGGTGTCGACGATGACCGAACGCAGCGTCCGGAACACGTGTGCTCCCACACTGCAGCCATCATCGAGGGCGATTGGACTCGTGGGAATACCCTCGCCGCCAATGCGTGCGATCACCTGCAGCGACTCGGTGGTGTGATCGTGAATGAGGATGGAGCCCCGATGCGCGCCCACCGTTTCGCTGACTTCCTTCAGAATCGTTGCGGCGCCGTGCTCGAGTGATACGGTACGACCGAGAATCTCGCTGATCGAATAGAGGAGGTTGATCTCTTCGTATCGTTCGGCGAGTTCGTTCGCCGCGTGCTCGACTTCCATCGTGTTCTGCAGGTACTGCACGACGACCGGGCGAACGAACTTCAGGTAGCGATCAACCTCGGTGCGATCGGCTGGACATGGACCAACGATGATCCACGCGGGGCGTTGTCCCCCCAGTGGGATGATGATCAGGCGGCCGAGTGCCGTTTCCTGGTCGTGCTCGTCGCCGATGGACGGGAGCCATTCGTTGGGCGGCGCCGGGCGTTGCGCCGTTCCGGCCACGAATTTCAGGGGCGAGCCAGGTGCTCCCTCGCGCCGCCAGACCGCCGCATCGCACTCGGTGGCGTCGCGGAACGCGGCGAGCACCTCGCGCAGGTCGCTCACGCCCGGGCGAGTGTCAGCCGCACCACGTTTCCACTGTCACCGCCGGGCGATGCATCGAAACGCTCGACGTCGTCCATCAGCTTGCGCATCAGGAACAGGCCGCGACCGTCTTCTGCCTCGATGTTCTCCGCATCGGTGGGGTTGCGCGTCTTGGCGTCGAGATCGAAGCGGCAGCCTTCGTCCACGATCTCCACCACGAGCTTCGTGGCATCCACGTTCGCCCGCACACGAACGCGCTTGGCGGGATCTTCGCGATTGGCGCGCAGGATGGCGTTGGACAAGGCCTCACTGAGCGCCACAGGTACGTTGAGGGCGAGATGGTGCCGGTTGAATGCAAGCTCCGCGCACGGGTGCCGAACGAGGTCGACCACGCGCTCGATATAGGCGACATCGCTGGGGAAGTCGACCTGCAACGAGACACGAAGCCCTGCGTCGGACGGCGGAGTTTCAGGCATTACCGGGTGATGAACTGGAGGAACGCCATGCGGCCCACCAACTGGTGGGCCGCATGGTGCAGGTTACCGCGCTGTCAGAAGCTCGACAAGGCGCGTTCGCGCGTATCCGAGATCTGGAACAGCGTATCGAGCTTGGTGAGCTCGAAGAGCGTGCGCAAGTCGTCGTTGAGGTTGGCAAGCCGCAGCTCACCGCCCTGCTCGCGAATCTTCTTGGAGAGCGAGACCAGCACGCCAAGGCCGGAGCTGTCGATGTAGCCCGTCTGCGCAAAGTCTATGAGAAACTTCTTTTCGCCACGCTCGAGCTCATCGAGCACTTTCTGCTTGAGCTCCTGGCGATTCCCGACGATGAGTTGTCCTTCGACATCGACCACGACGATTTCACCTTGCTTCCTGATCGTGAAGCTCATTAGCGTGTCTCCTGGCGGATCCCGGATAGTAGCGTGGCCGCAGGGTCTTCCGACTGTAGTGCGGTGATGGCGGCCACGTTGAAGATGTCTTCTGCAGAAGCTCCGCGCGAGAGATCGTTGCAAGGATGACGCATCCCTTGCAGGATGGGTCCGATTGCCCGCGCTGACGCCAGCCGCTGCACCAGCTTGTACGCGATGTTTCCCGCATCCAGATCCGGGAACACGAGCACGTTCGCATGCCCTGCGATGGGACTGTCCGGCGCCTTGCGAGCCGCCACCCCCTCGATGAGCGCTGCATCCCCTTGCAATTCTCCGTCCACGACGAGCTCGGGCGCGAGGCGCCGTACTTCGTCCACCGCTGCGCGGATGCGAGTGACACTTTCACCCGAGCCGCTGCCGTTGGTGCTGAACGACAGGAATGCTACGCGCGGCTCGTCTCCAACGATGCGCCTTCGGTCGGCGGCCGCAGAAATGGCAATATCCGCCAACTGTGACGCAACGGGTTTGCGCACCACGGCGCAATCTGTAAATGTAAGCACTTCCCCGTCACTCCCACGAAATGCGGGGACGTCCATGTAGAACGCGCTGGAAATGGTCCGCACCCCTGCAGCGGGGCCGATCATCCACAACGCTGCCCGTACGACCTCAGCCGTAGTGTGAACGGCCCCAGCAACGCACCCGTTCGCGCGGCCCAGGCGAACGAGCGTATTGGCGACAAGCAAGGGCAGCACGGCATGCTGCTCAGCTTGCTCCTGGGTCATCCCTTTGGGCGCGCGTTGCGTGAAAATCTCGCTGGCGACCTCAGCAGTTAAGCCGAGATGATCGACGTCGATCAGCTCGATGCCGGCCATCGCATCCGCCTCGGTCCCCACCAGCACGGGCTCGACGACACCGGTGTCCTTGAGACGCCGCACAGCCTCGCGTGTGCGCGGATCTCGGGCCTCGGGGAACAGGATTCGACGTTTACGCGCGGCGGCGCGTGCGTGCAGCGACTCGAGAAAGCTCACTTCGTTCCGAGCTTGGCGCGCAGCGCCTCGGCAACGGTTGGGTGCACGAGGTCCTTGACGTTGCCACCATAGCGCGCCACTTCGCGCACGAGGCTCGCGCTGATGTAAGTGGTGTCGAGCGAGGGGACCATGAACACCGTCTCGAGCTTCGGCGACAAGTGGCGGTTCATCAACGCCATCTGATACTCGTACTCGAAGTCACTGACGGCGCGCAGTCCGCGAATGAGCAGCGACGCGCCAACGTCTCGGGCAAAATCCACCAGGAGGCCACCGAACGACCGAACTTCGATGTTGGGCTCGTGGCCCAGTGACGAGCGAATCATCCCGACGCGCTCGTCGATGGTGAAGAGCGGCTGCTTCGTGGCATTGATCGCGACCGCCACGATCAGCGTATCGACGAATTACAGGCTGCGATGCATGAGGTCTTCGTGCCCACGGGTGATGGGATCGAAGCTGCCTGCGTAGATGGCGATGCGTGAGTTCGGCACGTGGGAAGAATCGACGTGTGCGGGCCAAAGCGCAACGCGTGACCGCGATCAGCGGGTGCGAAAAAACGTGATGGCCGTGCTGCCGTATTTTCGCTTTTCGCCGCCGTCCGGCAATTTTTCCCAGGCATTGTGCTCGACCCCAAGGATGGCCGCAAAGGGCGTAGCCAGCCACAACTCGGCGATTTTGGCGGCGTGGCCCTTGTCGTACGGAGGATCGGCAAAGGCAATGTCGTACGCATCCGCATGAACCACGTCGAGAAACGTGAAGGCATCCATCTTGTGCACCTTGGCCTCGGATCCCACGCCAAGCTGGGTGAGGTTCTCGCCGATGGCATTCAGGCTCGGTGTTGCCGTCTCGACGAAATCGACGTGACCGGCACCGCGCGACAGTGCTTCGATGCCCAGCGCACCGGAGCCGGCGAACAGGTCGAGCACGCGGGCGCCGGGAATCCAGGGCTGGACGATGCTCATCCATGCTTCGCGAACGCGATCAGCGGTGGGGCGCACGATGTCGCCGTTGGGCACGACGAGCCGACGTCCGCGCCATTGGCCGGCAACGATTCGCAACTACTCGACCCGAAAGTCGGCGAGCCTGGCCTGCAGGCGGGACACGCCGCGAAATTCGTCCTGCTCGAGGCGATAGGCAATGTCGAAACGGCTGTCCATGTCGAGCTCCTTGCCCCGCTCCCCCATGGACCAGCCAATGGCCTCGAGCGGTTTGTCGACGCCCATGTCGATGCTCAACTTCAGGCCCTCCTTGCCGACACGTCGTGGCGGCGACGCGAGCTTGAGTCCGCGCGTGACGAGCAACGGCGATGGATTGCCCATACCACATGGCTCGAGGTGGCGCAGCAGCTTCTCGAATTCGGTGGTGACGTCCTCGGGCGCTACTTCCATGTCGACACGCAGCTCCGGCACGAGATCATCGAGGGTGAGCTCGGAACGAGCGCCCTCGTTGAACGCACGCGCAAACTCGGGGACCATGTCGCGCGCGATGGTAACGCCCGCGGCGCTGCGATGTCCGCCAAAACGCTTGAGCATGTGCTTGTATTTGGCGATCCCACCATGAAGATCGAAGCGCGAAATGGAACGTCCCGAGCCTTTTCCTTCATCGGCTTCGAGGCCAATGAGGATGGTGGGACGTCCGAACTCCTCGACCAGTCTCGACGCGACGATGCCGATGACGCCGGGGTGCCAGCCGTCCGACGCGAGCACGATGCCGAACGTCTCATCGAGATCCAGCGCCAGTACCCGCTTGCGCGCTTCGTCCAGCACCGCGCGATCGATTTCCTGGCGCCTGACGTTGAATTCCTCGAGTGACCGCGCAATGGCGTTGGCGTCGTGCTCGTTGGTTGTGGTAAGAAGCTCCACGCCGCGCATGGCGCGATCGAGACGACCAACTGCATTGAGGCGGGGCGCCAGGACAAACCCCACGCGGCCGGCGGTGAGTGGCTTGCCTTCCAGCCCGGCCGCGCGAATCAGCGCTCGCAGCCCGACGTTCTGCGTCTCCGCCATCATTTTCAGCCCATAGCGTGCAAACACCCGATTCTCGCCCTTGAGTGGCGCAATGTCGGCAATGGTCGCCAGCGCAACGAGATCGAGCATGCCGAAGACAGCGTTCTCGTTGCCGCCCATGGCGCGGGTAAGCGCGAGCGCAAGCTTGAACGCAACGCCGACAGCGGCGAGGTCCTTGTCTTCGGAGCCGCAGCCCGGACGCTTCGGGTTCAGTATGGCGAAGGCGTTGGGCAGGTCACCGCCAGGCAAGTGGTGATCGCTGATGATGACGTCGATTCCCAGAGCCTGGAGCGTGGCCACCGGGGTAACGGCGCTGGTGCCGCAGTCGCAGGTGAGGACCACGGTGGCCCCGGCAGCCTGTGCGGCACGCACTCCCGCCTCGCCGAGGTCATATCCATCAACGAGACGCTGCGGGATGAATGGCACCGGCTTTCCGCCCAGGAGACGCAGCGCCCGCGTCATCAGGGTGGTGGATGCCATGCCGTCGACATCGTAGTCGCCATGGACGAGAATGGTCTCACCATCGCGTATGGCGCGCATGAGGCGGGCAACGGCACGCTCGAGGTCCATGAGCTGCTCACCGGGCAGCAGGTGCTCCAGCCGTGGCCGCAAATATCGCTTGGCAGGCTCGGACGCACCCAGCCCGCGTGTCACCAGCAGGCGGCACACCGGCTCAGGCAGGTTGATCTCCTCGCAAAGTGCCCGCACCGCGGCGGTGTCGACCGCCGCGGGAAGGATCCAACGAGCACGAGCGCGAGTGACGGGCGGCGCAACGGTCATGAACGCAACCTAGACAGCGCCCGCCAGCCGTTCAATGGTGAGAACGGATCATTCCGCCGCGTACAGGAGCACTCCACACCCTTCGCACATCTCGAGTGCGCCAGATGACGCCATGACGGAGCGGCGCTGGGTTGGAATGGCGGTGTCGCAGGCACTGCATGACGTGCCACGCAGCGGAAACACCGAGTCACTCCGCTTGCGGAGCCTGACACGATCGTACTTGGAGATGATGGCGCGCGGGACCAGCAGCGCCGACGCTTCACGCTTGGCCCTGGCCGCGACGATCTCCGCATCGATGGCCTGTTTCTCCGTCTCCAGCTCGGTACGGGTTGCGGCTTGTCGTGTCTCGACCTCGGCAAGCATTCCCTCGAGGTCCGCCACGTGATGGCGAAGCTCGTTGATGCGCCCCTGGACCTGCGCCGCGTCACGCTCGCTGTCGTCAACCATGCGCTTGGTCTGCTCGAGCTGCGCGATGGCCGCGTTGGCCTCCTTGGGCGACGTCACGCTTTCGTACGCCCGCTGGCTGCGCTCCACGAGCGCCCGGTTGGCCTCGACCTTGAGCATCACGTCCCGATGCCGCGCTTCTTCGGCGGCGATGGATTCGCGCCCGCGGTCGAGCTGTGCGCTCACTTTGCCACGTTCCTTCTCGAGGGCCGCAAGGCGGGGCTGCAATGATGCCAATCGGTCTTCGAGGTCGTACAAGAGCACGTCGTCAACCTGCACGGCGAGGAGTTTCTGGACGTCAGGATGCATGGCGGGGATGACGGGAAGACGAGAATGCTGCGCGACAGGACAACATAGGATCATAACCCGGGCGGCGGGTTCTCACCGAAATTTCTTCCACCACTGCCCCCCCAGGCCCTTCAGTTCATCCCTGAGCTTCATCTTTTCCTTCGTGAGCTCGGTCTTCTGGCCGTCCGAGGCGATCGGCATTTCCCGGTCGATCTCCGACATGCGTTCGGTGATCGCGCGTTCGTGCATGGCGGAGAGCGCACCGGCCACCGTTTCGTCGGCATGTTCGAGACCTCCGGTTTCCTCGAGCAACTCTTCCATGATGAGCACGGAATCACCGTCCAGGTGCTCCACGAGCTTGTCGGGCACAGGATCGCCGTCGTTGGCCAGCAGTGCCTTGAAGATCCGCTCCATGTCCGGATTGCGGAAGCTTTTTTCATCGGCACGCTCCATGACCTGCTCGAAGTAGGCCGGTCGGTGGAGGAGCACACGTATGAGCTCGCGTTCGGCGCTCGCAGCACGCTCGCCGGCGATGCGGTGGTCCCGCTTGCGAACCGGCACCTCCGGGCGCGGCTCATTGAATTCACGCGACGCCTCGCGCGTGGCGGCCGGCCGGCCGGCGCGCGCGCGCGACGCGGCACTCAGCTCACGCTCCAGAAGCTCACGGGTAACGCCCGCTGCCGAAGCCGCGTACCCGAGATACATGTCGCGCGTAAGCGGATCGCTGGTGGCGCGAAGCGTGGGCAGCAGGCGATCGAGGGCCTGTCGTTTCTTGCGCAGATCAGCGAACCATCCCCCTCGCTCCAGAATCTGGATCTTTCGCTCGAACACATCGATGGACGTGGCGATTTGCGCTTCCAGCCCGCGCGCGCCGTTCGTCCGAACGAAGGTGTCGGGATCCTCACCGTCCGGCAGCGTGACGACCTGCACCGCAGCGCCCTGCGCCAGAAGTTCGTCGCCGGATCGAAAGGTTGCCTTGAGGCCAGCCTTGTCCGAATCGTAGAGGAGAAATACGCGCTGGGTATACCGCCGAACGAGCTTTGCCTGTTCATCCGTCAGCGCAGTTCCCATGGGCGCAACGACACTCTCGACGCCTGCGCCAATGAGGCGCACGACATCGAAATATCCTTCTACCACGAGCATGCGCTCATCGCGCCGCGCCGCCTGCTTGGCCCAATGCAACCCATACAAGAGCTTGCCCTTGCTGAATACGGGCGACTCCGCCGAATTGAGATACTTGGGTTCGCCAGGGCCAAGCAGCCGTCCGCCAAATCCCACCACCCGGCTCGAGACATCCGAAATGGGAAAGATGAGCCGGTCACGAAAGCGCGGACGTGGTTCGCTGCTTCCTTCGGGCAGGACGAGCAACCCCACCTCGAGCAGCCGCGCATCCTCGAAGCCGAGTGTGTTGAGGTGCGACCGCATGAGGCCGATCTCACGCGGCGCAAAGCCGATACCGATCTTGTCGGCCAGCTCGCGGCTGACGCCTCGCTCCTCCAGATAGGTTCGCGCCGTAGCACCAAGTGCATCGTCCCACAATGTCGTCCGGAAGTACTCGGCGGCCACCCCGTTCACTTCCCACAGCGGTTCGCGGGCGTCCTTCTCGTCCGAGCGGTGATTCTCCGTTTCAATCACCTCGATGCCGGATTTCTCCGCGACCATTCGAACGGAGGTCGGCCAGTCCACGCCAAGGCGCTTCATCAGGTAGCTGAAGACATCGCCCTTTTCGTGGCACACGAAGCAGTAGTAGAACTGCTTCTTTGCGGAGACGGAAAAATTCGGGCCTGTGCCCTGATGAAAGGGGCATGGGCCGCGAAAGTCCGAGCCGTGGCGCTTGAGATTGACGTACTCACCAATCACGCCCACGATGTCGGCGGCGTCTCGCACGCGCTCGATCGTGTCGTCCGAGATCACGCAAACACCGCGATGGTCACGCCGGCGCCACCTTCATTCCACCCAGCCATGTGGAATTCGCGCACCCGGGTATCCTTGCGGAGCATCTCGTCAACCACCTGGCGCAACGCACCGGTGCCCTTGCCGTGGATGATGCGCAGGCTCTTGAGGTCGGCGCGAATTGCGCCGTCGAGCGCCTGGAGCACCATGCCTTCGGCCTCGTCGGCTCGCATGCCGAGCAGGTTCACTTCGGTGCTGACGTGCACCTCGGGCGCATCACCGATGTAGCTCACCGCCTGCTCGATCTTCTGCTGCTCAGCGCGGCGCAGCGTGGACAGCTTCATCGTGAGCTTCATGGAGCCCACAACGATGTGTGCTTCCTTACCGCGCAGCTCCAGCACGCGTCCAATCTTTCCGCCGAGCGTCCCGACTTCAACGAGATCGCCCGCCGCAACAGGCGTGCGCTGCGCAGGGGGAACCGTACCGCGCTTTCTCTGCGCTGAACGCTCTTCGGCATCGAGACGATCAAGCAGATTTGCCTGCCTTGCCGCGAGCTCCTCGGCTTTACGGCGCGCATCCCGGCCAAGCTCCTCCACCGCACCATCTGCCGCTTCCGCACCCTTCTTCTTCAGCTCCTTGATGGTACGGTCGATCTCGGCGCGTGCTTCCAGCACATACTTTCGTGCATCCTGACGTGCAGCCTTTTCCGCCGTGCGTTCACGCTCACGCACATTGTGCTCGCGCTTCACGATGCTCGCGATTCGCTCACGCGCGTCGTCCACCATCGCCGTGGCTTCGCGCTCGCGAGTTTCCAGCTCCCCTTCCTTCTTTTCCAGCCGCTCGATGAGCGCGGCCATGTCACGCTCTCCCTGCGGAATGCGCTCCTCTGCGCGTGCGACGACAGCTTCCGGAAGATTCAGCCGGCGAGCGATGCTGATGCCGTAGGAGCGGCCTGGCACACCCTTGATGAGTCGGTACGTGGGCGCCAGTTGCACAGCATCAAACTGCAGGGACGCATTGACAACACCTGGCACCTGGGTCGCGAGCTCCTTCAGTTGCCCAAGATGCGTCGATGCGAGCGTCGTCGTACCGCGCGCGGTGAGCGTTTCGAGAATTGCCCACCCGAGCGCCGCGCCCTCCTGCGGATCTGTTCCCGACCCAAGCTCGTCTACCAGCACCAGAGAGTCCGGCGTGGCAAGCCGCAGTATCTCGGACAGATTCTTGAGGTGCGCCGAGAATGTGGAGAGGCTCGCTTCGATGGATTGTTCGTCGCCGATGTCCGCCAGCACGTCATCGAATACGGGAATCCTGCTTTCCGCACCAACCGGCGCCGGAATCCCTGCCTGCGACATCATGGAAATCAGACCCAGGGCCTTGAGCAGGACAGTTTTACCGCCCGTGTTGGGACCCGATACCAGCAGCGTCCGCTCCTCTGAAAACATCGCCAGATCGAACGGCACAACGTCCACACCCTTTGCTAACAGCAGAGGATGGCGCGCATCGCGAATGTCGAAACCGTCCCGCGAACGAACGAGGTCTGCCGGCGTGCACGCAAACTGGATGGCATATCGCGCGCGCGCGTGCAGCGAGTCGAGCTCGGCCAGTGCGTCGAGCGAATCGGCGAGACCTTCGCGCAACGGACGAATGTTGTCCGTCAACTCGGCAAGAATGCGCTCGACTTCCTCATGCTCGTCCGACTCGAGCTCACGAATGCGATTGCCGTATTCTACGGCCGCCGGCGGTTCCACGAACATTGTTCCGCCCGTGCCCGATGTCCCGTGAACGATACCGCCAACGCCACGTGCACCTTCACGACGAACGGGAATCACGTACCGGCCGTCGCGCACGGTGACGGACATGTCGGGTGCACGATGATGCGGCTCGAGGGAGCTCATCACTTTCTCGAGAATGCGGATCAATTCGCCATGTGAGGCACGCAGCTCGCGCCGAATGCGGCGCAGTGCCGGCGACGCATCATCCTTGACGACGCCATCTTCACCCAGCGCACGCTCGATCTCCGCTTCCTGTGCTTTCGCGACGACCATCTTGCTCGCGAACCCTCCAAGCACCGCACGAATCAGCGTGGGCCGGCGATCATCGGTGAGTGCCTCTCGCGTCCGGCGTGCGGAGCGGAGCAATATGCCGCCCGCAACGAGCTCCAGGCCGTTCCACACGCTACCCACGACGCGCAACCGTTTGATGGCGCCCGAAAGCTCGGGTACGGGCTCCGGAGTCCAGGCGGGTTCGCCGCCCAGCAGTGACCGCACGGCAGCCACGCGGCGATGCTCAGCCTCCAGCCACGCGAGGTCAGACGCGGGCTCGATCGCACGGACGCGCGCGGCGCCTGGAGCAGACGCGGCGCACTCGGCAACCAGCTCCAGCAGCCGCGGAAATTCGAGGATACCGAGGGCGTGCGCGTTCATCGCGGCACCGCCGTCACCCCTGCTTTCCCAGCTCCTCGCGCGCAATCGCGTTGATCGCGCTTCCTTCTGCGCGACCCTTGAACTGCGGGAGCACTTTTCCCATCACCGCGCCAATCTGCGTGGCACCGCCGGCGATCGCTGCCTTCACCGCGGCGCGCAACTCCTCGTCGCTGACGGACGCGGGCAGGTACACCTCGAGAATGGCGACTTCCTCGTGCTCCTTGGCAGCAAGATCGTCGCGCTTTCCCGTGTACATCTCGATGGATTCCCGGCGGCGCTTGATGCCCTTGCGCAGCACGTCGATCACTTCTTCGTCCGTGAGATCGCGGCGGACTTCGATTTTCTTGTTCTTGACGTCGGAGAAGATTGTGCCCACGACGAGCACGCGCGCCTTGTCCTGCGCCTTGCGAGCGGCGTTGAGGTCTTCCTGAAGCTTGTCGTAGAGTGGCATAGCTCTGAAAGCTAGCTGGTTTGCACCATGCTGGGCAACGCAGACGGCTCAGCCGGGCGGCCAATTCAGCGTGCGCCCACCCAGAACGTGCACATGGACATGAAACACGGTCTGCCCCCCATCCGCGCCGCAATTCACCACGCTGCGATACCCGCTCTCAGCAATGCCCTCGGCCCTGGCGATCTCCGCCGCTGCGAGCATGAGGTGGCCAACCATCGCGGCGTCCGTCACATCATTGAGCGTTGCGATGTGCTCGCGCGGCACGACAAGCACGTGCGTGGGCGCCTTGGGGTCAATGTCCCGGAAGGCCACCACATGCTCGTTCTCGAGCACGATGCTCGCGGGAATCTCCTTCCGCACGATCTTGCAGAACAGGCAGCTCTCCGACATCGGACCTCAGCGTAGAAGTGATCTCACGATGGCCAGCGCGGCGATTCCCGCCGTCTCGAACCGCAGCATGTTGGTGTTGAGCGACACGAGTCGCCAGCCTGCACCGACAAACTGCGAACGTTCGGCGTCCGTCAACCCGCCCTCGGGCCCCAGTCCGATGGACACCGCCCCACACACGGCACCAGACACGGCGCCAAGGCGCTCGCCGGCCTGATCGAGCAGCAGGCGCGTTGTACCGGTCACAACGCCGAGCGCATCGCCAAGCGGAACTTCGGCACATGCCCGAGGCAACCATGCACCTCCACTCTGCTCCAATGCCGCAATCTGCCTGAGCTTCAGCTTCTCACGAAACGCCTCGCCGTCGCCACGGGGCGAAACGGAGCGGGAACGCTCATAGATCACGGGCCGCCACACCGAGACCCCGAGCTCCACTGCCTTTTCCGCCAGCATCAACATACGATCGCGATCGCCAACGGGGGCGAGAAGCTCGACGTCAGCGGGCCGCTCGATGTGCTCGACGAATTCGACGGCAACGCCAAGTGACCGTTTCGAAAGGTGCACGATTGCGCCGAGCGCACGACGCCCATCGCCACTGGTGAGCCGAACAGGATCACCGAGACTCAACCGCTTGACGTGCGCATGGTGGGCCGCGGCGTCACCGGCCTCTACACGATCACTCCACGGGCCCGGTGCGTAAAACGTGCTCAGCGCGGTGCGATGCGGACGCTCCACCACATACCCTCCACATCCTCGGCCACCACGCGCCAGTGGCCGGCGAGCTCGCCAAGCATCATGTCGCGCTCTTCAACGAGAATACCGCTCAAAATGGCCTCGCCGTCGTTGGTGAGTGACGACGCAATGAGTGGCAGCAGCTCGATGAGCACCGACGAAATGATGTTCGCGAGCACCACACGCACCGGTGCGACGAGTGGCAACAAGACGGTGGCGTCCCCTTCGAATACCGTAACGCGATCCGTTACGTTGTTCCGTTCGACGTTCTCCTGCGCGTTCGCAATGGCGTCGTGGTCGATCTCGATGGCGAACACCTGCGACGCGCCGAGCAGCGCCGCCGCAATGGCAAGCACTGCGCTTCCGCTCCCGAGATCCGCCACGCGATCGCCCGTCTTCAGCAGATCAGGCAGCAGCCGCACAACGCCACGGGTGGTCTGATGCTCACCCGTGCCAAACGCCATCTCGGGCTCGATGACGATTGTCCGCGAAAGATTGCGCCCGTCGGTGAGCCACGGCGGCACGATGGACAACGTACCAAGATCGTGCGCGCCCACGCCTTTCTTCCACTCCTGGGTCCAATCAACCGTCGGAATGAGAGCCGCCCACACCTTGGCCTCCGGATCCGCCGCCAGCACCGCCGCGATGATCGCATCGCCGTCGGCATCGCCTGGAAAGTGCGTGACCAGCTCGTCGCCCGCCTCGTGCACGCCTTCGGACCCTGCCTCGAACAGCGCGGCGAGCGCCGCGTCGCGCGACGCGCCCGGACAGACGCGCACGGCGAGCCAGTTCATGCGCCCAACTTCTCTTTCATCTTGGCCCAGAGACCCTTTTCACGATCTGCCGGCACGGTGCGCTGCACCTCGCTCAGGCGCGTGATGAGCTCCTCCTCTTCGTCGGAGAGCTTGTCGGGCGTCCAGAGCTGCACGCGTACGTGAAGGTCACCGGTGCCGGAAGCATTCACGCGCGCGAGCCCCTTGCCGCGCAAGTGAAACATCTGGCCACTCTGCGTCGCAGGCGGCACCGTGATCATCGCCGTCGCGGTCACCGTGGGGACCTCCACGGCTGCGCCGAACACCAGCTGCGGATACGTGACGAGCACCTCCGTATACAGGTCTTCGCCGTCACGCTCGAAGCGTGCGTCATCGGCCACGTCGAAAATGACGTGTACATCGCCACGCGGACCATTCCGCGAGCCCGCGTTGCCCACGCCGCGCAGCGTCATGTACTGGCCCGACGCCACGCCCGCGGGAACGGACACCTTGATGGTCTTGTCCGCCCGCACACGTCCGTCGCCCTTGCACTTCTTACATGGCGTATCAACGACCTGCCCTTCGCCCTTGCAGGTAGGGCACGGCGCAACGGTCACGAACTGCCCGAAAAAGGAGCGTTGTGCGCGACGTACCTCGCCATGACCGCCACAGGTAGGACAGCTCTGCGCCCTGGAGCCCGGCTCGGCTCCATTGCCGGAGCAATGCTCACATGCCTCGAGCACCTTGAGGCGAATTTCCTTGTCCATGCCGGTGGAGACTTCAGCGAGCGTGAGGGGCAGCGTGATCTTGAGATCCTGGCCTCCGCGCGGCCCGCCGCCACTCTGGCCGCGGCCACCCATGAGATCCTCCAGGCCGCCAAGACCGCCAAAGTCGCGCATGAAAATACTGAGCGCCTCCGAGAGATCGACGTGGTGGAAGCCACCACCTCCACCCCCGCGCAGTCCGGCTTCACCGTAGCGATCAAATGTCTGGCGCTTTTGCGGATCGCGGAGGACGTCGTACGCCTCGGTGATCTCCTTGAATTTCTCCTCAGCCTCCTTCGACCCCCCGTTTCTGTCGGGGTGGTATGCCATCGCGAGCTTGCGATATGCCTTCTTGATGTCGTCGTCGGCAGCACCACGCTCGACGCCGAGGACCTTGTAGAAATCAGCCATGTTCGGACACTTGGTTTATGCGGAGCGCGCGGTTCGCGGCCCTTTAGAGCAGATCGCTGAGCAGGCGCGACGTATGCGTGACCAGCGAGATGACTTTTTCATACGGCATGCGGGTCGGGCCAATGACGCCAATGACGCCCGTCAGCGTTCCTGCGTGATACTCGGCCGTGACGACAGTGAACTGATCCATGCGCGGATCGCCATGTTCCCCGCCAATGGTAATGCTAACACCGGGCCTGGCGTCATCGGCATGGGCACGACGAAGTGCATCTGCCAGACGTGCCGGCTCCTCAGTAAGACTGAGAAGGCGACGCAAGTTCTCGGCGCCCCCGAATTCGGGCTGCGATGCGAGCACACTGGCCTGCCCCACAATGACACTGCCCTCGCCCATGGGAAGCGCCGCGTCGAGCAGCTGCTCCCCCTCCTGCACGAAGATGTTCAAGAGCTCCTCGGCCTCCGGCTTGGTGGCCGAATCGCGCAGCCGGTCCGCGACGGAGGCGCGCAGCTCGCGGAGGCTGTGCCCCGACAGCCGCTCGTTGAGCACACGCGTGACCTCGGTGACGGCTGCATCGCTGAGCGTTCCGCGTACTTCGACAAACACCGTACGCACGACGTCGCCATCCAGTGTCAGGACAAGCAGCAGCCGCTCCGATGACACACGCACCAGATCGAGCGTGCGGAGAATGCTGGCGTCGAGCCGTGGACCAAGGGCGACGCCGAGCTCCTGCGTGAGCACGCCAAGCGATTGCGCGGCACGGCGCAGAATGGTGTCGATCGGGGAGTTACTGGCAGCGATCTCGGACTGCAGGCGATCACGCTCCGCAAGGACGATGGCGCTCGCCGGGGCGTTGATCAACGAGTCGACGTATGAGCGATAGGCTTTGTCCGTTGGCACGCGCCCCGCCGACGTATGCGGGTGCATGAGAAACCCCTTTTCCTCGAGGTCGCTCATGGTGTTGCGAATGGTCGCGGGCGATACGCCCAGGCCAAAACGCCGCGAGAGGACCCGCGAGCCTGCGGGCTCAGCGGTCTGGACGTACGTCTGGATGACCGCTTCGAGGACGCGGCGCTCGCGTGGCGTGAGCTCGTCGACTGTGGCCATAAGTCTAATTATACTAACGACTTCGGTGATGCGTCAAGGCAGCAGCGAGGGAATCGAGCCGCAGCCACCCATTCGTGGTACACCTCAGCCGGTTGTCCGCCCCAACGGACGCCCATCCGGCCTGGATCCACCGATCGATCACGGCATGATCGGAGTTCGTCGTCAAAAGCCCGGCTTCAGAGCGCAATCCAAGATAAACGGACTCGGCGACACGGTTCTCGTTGGTGAGGAGCTCGCTCCCTTCGATGGGGTCCGTGCCGGTCATGACCACGTCGCGCCATTCGGCATAGTTTCGGAGATTCCACCGCCTGGTCTCGCCGTCGAAGCCGTGTGCGGCAGGCCCCAGGGCGACATAGGGGACGTTTGCCCAATACGCCGCGTTGTGAACGGCCTGCTTGCCCGGTTTGGCGTAGTTGGACACCTCGTAGTGCTCGAACCCGGCACTCGTGAGCAGTCGATTCGCGGTAAGGAAGTCCATCTCATAGCCCTCTTCCGGCTGCTCGACTGCCTTGCCGACCTGAACCCATTTTCCGAGCGCAGTGGTTGGCTCGATTGTAAGTCCATACAGGGACACATGATCGGGCTCGAGGGTCAGTAACTGGTCAATGTCGTTTTCAAGGTTACGATGCAGCGACTCAGGTAACGCAAAGATCAGATCGAGTGACAGATTTGTGATGTCGGCGTTTTGGAGCGTGCTAACAGCGCTTTTGGTGGCGGCACCGTCATGGGTGCGGTGCATCCAGTCGAGTACGGCATTGTCAAAGCTCTGGGCGCCAAGTGAAACACGGTTGACGCCGGCAATCCGCCACTGGGCGGCGGCGGTTGCAGTGACGTCTTCCGGGTTGGCCTCGATGGTGATTTCTGCGCCTGCGGCCGGCGTGAAATAGCGGGTAACGAGTGCAACGGCGCGGGCCAGGCCGTCGCCACCCAGGCGGGACGGTGTGCCGCCGCCAAAATAGATGGTGTCAACGTCCTTTGCGGGCGTCTCGCCAAAGCGGACCTGGAGCTCCTTCGCGAGCGACTGGAGGTATTCGCTGACAGGGACTTCCCGGCGCACGGCAATGGCAAAGTCGCAGTACGAGCAGCGGCGGGCGCAGAACGGGACGTGAACGTAAACGTGGCGGGGCACGGCGGAGCGGCTGTTACACACGCCTGATCTCGCCCGAAAGCGAGCACTCGATGAGGCCGCGAATTTCCAGCGCGGTCACGGCGGCCATGCCTTCGTGCGCGGGGACGGAGCAGCGGGCGCAAAGCGAATCCAGATCGGCGGCGCCATCAGCAAGGACATTCCACATCCGGCGCTCGATGGTACCCTCCGGGATATCAGCAAGATGAATGGGAGCGGTAAGGCCCATCAAGGCCAGGGCGTCGGCCATTGTTGCGATCACGCTCGCGCCGTCGCGCAGCAGCTCATTGCTGCCGAGCGCCTGCGGCACATCGATGGGGCCCGGCACGGCGGCAACGTTGCGGCCCAGCTCGAGCGCATGGCGCGCAGTGATGAGCGCGCCGCTCTTTACGCCTGCTTCCACCACAATGATCGTTGACGCGAGCGCCGCGATGATGCGATTGCGGTTCGGAAACGAGCCGGCGTGTGCGGCATTGGACGGCTGAAGCTCGGACAACAGCAAACCGCGCCGCCCGATATCGCGCTGAAGCGAAGCATGCGCTTTGGGATAGACGACGTCGACGCCCGTTCCGAGCACCGCACAGGTGGCACCGCCCACATCGAGGGCACCACGGTGTGCTTCGGCGTCCACACCGCGGGCAAGACCGCTCACGACGCACGCCCCGGACCTCGCAAGAGTACGCGCGAGCTCACGCGTTACTCGCTCGGCATATGCGGTGGCGCGCCGGGTGCCGACGATGGCCACACAGGGGCGATTCAGGACACCAAGATCGCCCACGGCCCAAAGCGGACCAGGAGGGCGGCCGAGGTCCGCCAGCCCGCCGGGATAGTGCGGCTCGCCCGGATGCAGTGCGATCGTCAGGGCAGTACCACGTCCTTGATCGGTTGAAGGGATGCCTTGCGCATGTCGAGCAGCTTGCGCCACCAGGCGAGCTTGAGCTCGTCGAGCCCGGTGCGGCCCGCCGCGGAAATGGCGAACATGCCAAACGCTTCGGGTGCCTCGATGGGCGGCACGTCATCTTCGCCGAGCAGGTCCATCTTGGTAAAGACGACGCAGTGCGGTTTGGCTGCGAGCTCGCTGGAGTACTGGGCAATCTCGTTGCGCAGCTGATCGTATTCTTCCTGCCAATCCATTGAATCGATAGGAACCACGAAGGCCAGGAGCCGAGTGCGCTCGATGTGGCGCAGGAACTGGAGACCGAGCCCTTTTCCCTCGTGCGCGCCCTCGATGATGCCCGGGATGTCGGCGACCACGAAGGTGCGGCTGTCGCTCAGCTGGACGACACCGAGGTTCGGAGCGAGCGTGGTGAACGGATAGTCGGCGATCTTTGGGGTGGCGGCGCTGATGACGGACAGGAGCGTGGACTTGCCGGCATTTGGCTGGCCAACGAGCCCGATGTCCGCAATGAGCTTCAGCTCGAACTCCAGGGCGAAGGCTTCGCCGTCTTCACCCGGCTGCCACTCTCTTGGACTGCGGTGTACCGACGTGGCGAACCAGGAATTGCCCTTGCCCCCTCGGCCGCCCTTGGCAATGACGAAGCTGTCGCCGTCCTCGAGCACTTCGGCGATGATCTCGCCCGTGTCGTGGTTGCGGATCACGGTGCCGCGCGGCACTGGGAGCGTGACGTCTGCCCCCGAGTGCCCCGTTTTGTTGGAGCCGCTGCCGTGCTCACCGCGCTCCGCCTCCCACTGGTTGCGGTAGGTGAAGTCCAGGAGCGTTGCCAGGTTGCTGTCGCCACGCACGATGATATCTCCCCCCTTGCCGCCGTCTCCGCCGTCAGGTCCGCCCATGGCGGCAAATTTTTCACGACGGAAGCTGCAGATGCCCGAGCCGCCGGAGCCTGCCGTGACACGAACGGTTACGCGATCGATGAACATCTTGGTCTGGCAAAGGTAAGGAAGTCCTGCCGCGGAGCGTCATCACTCCAGCGCAGCGCGCATCAAATACGCGCATCATCCTGAAAGCTACTTACCGACGACTCTTGCGAGCAGGAGGCGAACCGATCTCGCGCGAGCGGCGCCAAGCGCGGGCTCGAGACATTCCACTGCAATCCCCAACACCTCGGCGCTCACACCAACGTTCAACGCCCCGTGCAGGTGGGAATGAAGCTGCCGGTCCTGACCTGTGGCGGCACACGCGGCAACGATGCAGAGCTCGCGGCGCGGAAGGTCCAGGGCCGGCCTGCTGAGGATCTTGCCGTAGCCTTCCACGACCATTGCCGCGTCGAGTGCAGGATGCAGGTCGCGGACGTTCTGGCGGAGCTTGTCGTACATCTCTGCATACACCGCCTTGCAGGTCATCTCGCCCAGCTCCCGCCATTCGTCCACGTGCATGACGTCGTCGGCGGGGTCGGTCAACGGCGCCGGTGCGGGCGAAACGCGACGCCATTCGCGGGCAGCGTTCAAGGCACGCGGAAAGCCGCTGAACAGATAGCTCTGGATGATGAGCTCGTCGATCCAGGCTGGCGGGACGTCGGCCGCCTGGGCCAGGGCTTCGCGGACGTCTGATTCCGAGCCGCCGGCAATTGCCGCCGAGAGGCGGATCAGGGCAATGGTGTTCGCGTCCAGGCTCAACATGCCGCAAGAAAAACTGCGCGCAGGAGGACCACTCCTCAATTGGTGAGGACGCGGACGTCGCCAACCGCCTCACCGCGGGTATTGCGAATGGAGCGGTTGGTAAAATCGGCCAGCCTGGGGGGAAGATCCGCCGGCAGCGCACCATAGTGCTGAAGCACGGCGATCACGGCCGGAAATTGCGCGCGCATGTTCCCGTCTTCAACCTTGATGGCGATACCGATGCCTTCGTCGACAATCGCGACCGAATGGACGCCTTCCGCGCCGATCTTGGCGATCACATGGCCTTCTGTCGCCTCGATCAGCGCGGAGTCGAAGCGGTCCGTGCCGCCAACGAGGAACGGCCGCGTTTGCATGGCATGTACGACCCGCGACGGGATTTCGTGCGAGCGCCGCGCGGCGTCGGCCAGGCGGGCGTACGCATGTGCCATGGACGCGAGCGGAAGTGCGAACACCACGACACCGCAGCCGTCCACGGCGCGGCCGATCCGCTCCTTGGGGAGACTCGTCCAGCTCGCGACCTCATCGAAGCAGGCTTGCTGCACGGGATGATCCTGCCGCTCGTATCCCACGGTGGGCCAGCGCTCCGTGTGGGCGCGGGCCAGCATCGCGGCGTGTTTTCCCGAACAATTGTTATGGAGGCGCGTGGCGCGCGCGCCTGACTCGCGGAGCAGTTTCTGGCCGCGCGCCGCGAGGGGATCGTGCGCGCCGCAGGCGAGATCGCCTTCTTCCATGCCGAGTGACGCGAGCATGGACTCCGCCAGCGCAACGTGTTCGGGCTCGCCGCCGTGTGAGCCGCACGCGAGCGCCAACTGGTCGTCGCCCCAGCCGATTTCGTCGAACCCACCGTTCGCGAGCAGCGGCATGATCTGGAAGGGCTTGGCGCACGAGCGCCAGTGCGTGACCAGGTTGGGGTCGTTGGAAAAGCCAGCAAGCTCACCGGCCGCGTTGACCACGGCCGCGTGTACGCGATGGCGTGATTCGACGAGATCTCCACGCGTGACGACAACGTCGAGTATGTGCTGGTCCATGCGCAGCCCCCTTTGTCACCGAAAGGTAATCAGGGAGCGATACGAGAAAAAAGCGCACGTTGGCGACAATGGTCGCGCACGGATTCGAACCGTGGACCTCTGCTGTGTGAAAGCAGCGCTCTAACCAGCTGAGCTACGCGACCGGAACACGGATTTTAGTCCGGTGAAACAGGCTGGGCAAGTGACCGGTCGCTCAAAATACCTTGACCAGCCCTTTCGTGTACTTGCCGGGGTTGTTCCGGACATCCGCGAGGATGGCGCTCAGGTCCGTCACCAGCTTGTTCAGCTGATCATAGAGCGTCTGGTCAGTCAACAGCCGTCCTGCCGTTCCCTTGCCTGAGCTCAGTGCCTTCATGAGCGAATCCGCTCCCCTGGTGATGCCCACGAGGTTGGAGTACAACGTGGTGTCGTGAAGCATCAGACCAGCGGTGCCCTTGCTGGAGTTCACCGATGTGACGAGCGAATCGGTAGACGCGATGACATTCGTGAGCTTGTTGTACAGCATGGGGTCGTTGAGCATCCGGCCAATGGTGCCATCGGGATTCTGGAATGCCGCGAGCATGCCATTCGCCCGGCGGAGCGTTCGGTTGAGCTCATCATACAGGGCGCGATTGGTGACGAGCTGGCCGAGCGTGCCCTCGCCCTTGACGATGCCACCTGTAAGCGCACGCATGTCGCGGGTGAGCGCCACCATATCGGTGACGGCGGAGCTGGCCTGTGCAATGACTGCCTCGTAGTCGAGCACCAGGCCAATGGGCACCGTATCACCCTCCGCGAGCACCGTGGTGCGCGGCGTGCCCGGCGTGATGTCGAAGACCTTGTCACCGAGGAGTCCAAGCGTGCGCAGCTTACCCTTGGAATCGTGGCGAATCTGCTCACGGAGGTTCTCGTCGATGGCGAGCGTGAGCCGGAGATTGCGCGTGGTGTCATTGTCGACGGGCAGGAAATCGATCTTGCTGACCGTGCCGGCAAGCTGGCCGGCGATCATGACGGAGCCGCCCTCCTTCAACCCATTCGCATCGGGCAGATAGGCAATGAGCGTGTAACGCCTGGAGAAGAGATTCGCTGATTCGCCGAGCTTGACGACGGCGACGCCAACGACGCCCAGCGCGAGGATGATGACGAGACCGACGCGCAGCTGGTCCCAGGTGAGTGTCGACGAGCGTTTCATATCAATTGCCGCCGAGGAAATCGCGGAGGTAAGTGTCGTCGGAGGCGGCCATCTCTTCCGGCGTGCCAAAGAATTCAATGCGGCGGTCGTGCAGCACCGCCACGCGAGTCGCCATGCGGAACACGGACCGGATGTCGTGCGAGACCACCATGCTCGTGACGTTCAACTCGTGCTGAAGCTTCATGATGAGCCGCGTGATCGTGCCCGTGGTGAGCGGATCGAGTCCCGACGTCGGCTCGTCATAGAGCATGATCTCCGGGTTGTTGGCCATGCCGCGCGCGATGCCGACGCGCTTTCGCATGCCGCCGGAGAGCTCGGATGGCAGTTGCTCCATGACGCGGTCCGGATCGAGGTCGACGAACTGCAGCTTCTCGCGCACGCGCTGCTCGATCTCGCCTTCGTCGAGGTCGGTGTGCTCCCGCAATGGATAGGCAACGTTCTCGAACACCGACATGGAATCGAAGAGCGCGGCGCCCTGGAATACCATGCCCATCTTCTGGCGGACACCAAGGGCCTCCACGAAGCTCAGTGGCGTGATGTCCTTACCCGCGATGCAGACGCGGCCCTTTTCCGGAATGAGCAGCCGGAGAATGAGCTTGAGGGTGGTGCTCTTGCCCGTGCCCGATTCTCCCACGATGCAGATCGTCTCGCCCTTGTTCGCAACGAACGAGACATCCTCGAGGATAGGCGTGTCAAAGGCCAGGAAGACGTTCTGGAGCTCGATGACGGGCGCTGCATCGACGGGCGTTCCGGCGTCCGGCGCATGCGCCGCATCGATGGATTCATCCTTCGCGAGTTCGTCACGGATCGCTGCGCGCACGTGGTCCGCATTGCGCTCCGAGATCCGGCGTCCCTCACCGCGGCGATTCTTTTCGTCCGTCACGGCGCGAACACCGACAGCAGGATCTGCGACAGGAAATAGTCGACCACGAGAATGAGAATGCTCGACATCACCACCGTGCGCGTCGTGCTCTGCCCCACGCCCTCGGTGCCGCCCGTGGTGTTCAGGCCGAAATAACAGCCGGTAATGGCGATGATCCCGCCAAAGACGAACGGCTTGGTGATACCCTGGATGAAATCCGTTGGAATGACGCGAAGGGCGAACCCATCGGTGCCGATCTGATCCCACACCGTGCGCCAATATAAGCCGGACGGAATGCCGACCATCACGGTGGAAATGACGTTGCCGCCAAGGATGCCGACGAAGTCGTTGATGACAGTGAGCACGGGCAGCATGATGAGCGCCGCCAGCACTCGCGGAGTCACCAGCTTCTTGATGGGGTCGGTTCCAAGTGTGTTCAGCGCATCAATTTGCTCGGTCACCCGCATTGAACCGAGCTGAGCAGCAATGCCCGAGCCGACTCGACCGGCAACCATGAGCCCGGCAAGCACCGGCCCGAGCTCCCGGATCATGGACGCAGACACGAGGCTCCCGATGTACATGGTAGCTCCGAAGCGCGCGAGCGATACGCTCGACTGCAGCGCGAGCACCATGCCGGTGAAAAATCCCGTCAGCAGCACGATGCCGAGCGACTTGACGCCGATCTCGTCCATCTGCTGGATGAGGTCCTGCATGTAGAAGGGCCGCGCGAAGATGAAGGCCAGTGCGCGGCCAGCCAGGGAGAAGTAATCCTGGACTTTGCGCAACTTCACTTTCGCTGCCTGAGCGAACCGGTCGGTCAATGGCGTCAAACGGGAAGGCGGAGACCAGAGGTGCGGATATGCGGGTCAGTCCCCGACTAGGCAAGGGATGTGCCGAACGCGGCCGTTCGATTGACCGTTTACTCGACCGCCCCTTACCTTCCCCGCCAATGTCACTCACGCTCACGCGAGACCGGCTCGCGACACTGCTCGATCTTTCGCGGAACAAGCGCATCGCCATTGTGGGCGACGCGATGCTCGACGTGTACCTCTCTGGCGACGTGGACCGGGTGTCGCCGGAAGCGCCCGTGCCCATTGTGCGGGTCCGCGAGCGGAAGCACGCACTGGGCGGCGCATCCAACGTCGCGCAAAATGTCGTCGCGCTCGGCTGCCGCTGCGATCTCGTTGCAGCCGTGGGGAATGATCGCAGCGCCGAGACCCTTCGGGTCATGCTCTCGGGGATGGGGGCAGGTGTGGGTTCGCTGCTGGTCGTCGACCGGCCTACCACGGTAAAAACGCGTGTCGTCGCCCGCTCACAGCAGCTGCTCCGTGTGGACGAAGAAGACGACGCTGATCTCGGCCCCGCCGACATCACAAAGCTGCTGTCGGTCATCGAGAAGGCGGTGGCGGCGGCGGATGCGTTGGTGCTGGAGGACTACAACAAGGGCGTGCTCGTGGCCGAGGTGATCGAGTTCGCCATTGCACAGGCGAGGACGAAGGGCATTCCCATTGTCGTCGACCCCAAGTACCGGAATTTCTTTGCCTACCGGGGAGCCACCATCTTCAAGCCGAACCGTCGCGAGCTGAACGCGGCCCTTGGCGCCACGGTTCATGTGGACGACGAACGCTCGCTGCCCGACGTGGTGCGACGGCTGGACGTGCAGAACCTGCTGCTCACCCTTGGGGAGTTGGGCATGGTGCTCGTGTCCGCCCAGGGCGAAGTGGGGCGCGTGCCTACGGTTGCGCGCGAGGTGTACGACGTGGTGGGTGCGGGCGACACGGTCACCGCCTATCTCGCGGCGATGCTGGCCGGCGGTGCCACCGCGGCTGAGGCATCCGTGGTGGCGAACATCGCCGCCGGCATCGAGGTGGGTAAGCTGGGCGCCGCGACGGTGAGTGGACGGGAACTGCTCGAGTACGTCGACGCGCACGCGCTGCACCACTAGCGCCGGATGCCGGCACCCAGCCTGTTGGGCGCGTTCAGGCCGACCTCCGTCGACGTCCGCGCCGACGCGACATCGCGGACGTCGCTGCGCATCACGGCCGCGTATCTGGCCCTCACCACGCTCCCCCTCGCGCGCTGGTGCTTCGCCACGGAGCGCTACGTGCCATTGGCCGTCCACGTCGCCATACTGGGAGTGGCGCTTGCCCTGCTCTTGTCGCGCGGTGGATACGTATGGCTGCGCGACTGGATCCCACTCCTGCTCGGCCCGCTGCTATATGTGGAGCTTGGCTGGATCATCGCGGGATCGGGTGCCCCGCACTGGGACAGCGTGGCCTGGCATTGGGAGGCGGCCGTCTTTCCCGGCGATCCGTCCCGATCACTGGCCGATCGATGGTCGTGGGTGTGGTTGAGCGAGATCCTGCACGCGTGCTACCTGTCGTACTACGTACTGGTGTTCCTGCCACCCGCCATCCTGTGGTTACGTGGGCGCCGGCGTGAGAGCACCTCCACGATACTGGCGCTCGTGCTGGTCTTCGCACTGTGCTTCGTCGCATTCATCGTCTTTCCGGTTGATGGACCGCGGTTCGTGCGCGGTGCAGCGCCGGCGCCGGCGGGCCCGGTGCGTTCATTCGTGCTGTGGCTGCTCGCCGCCGGATCGTCGCGAGGGACAGCTTTTCCCTCGTCGCACGTGGCCGCCGGCATGGTGGCCACGCTCCTTGCACTCCGATACCAGCGGACCATTGGCTACGTGACCGGCGCGCTTACGGTGGGGTTGGCGCTTGGGGCGGTGTATGGCGGATACCACTATGCGGTAGACGTCGTTGCCGGCATCATTGCTGGAGGACTTGCCACGGTCATCAGCCAGAGGCTGGAGTCGTGAGATTCCTCCATTGCTCGGATATCCATGTGACGCAGCAGTATGATCCAATAGCCTTTCGCGAACTTGGCTGGCGCCGGTCGGTCGCGATGCTCGAGCACACCATTGGCGGGCGCTCCAGGGCTTACGCACATGCATCAGCGACGCTTCGCGCAATCACGGCCGACGTCGAACGTCACGCCGCCGATCATTTGCTGATCACAGGCGACTTGACCGCCTACGCTACGGAGCTCGAGTTCCAGATGGCTCGCGATGCACTTGGCAGCGTGGGCGGCTCCCGCGTTACGTGTTCCGTGGTGCCGGGGAACCATGACTACTTCACGCCCGGGAGCGTACAGGAAGGCCGCTTCGAACGGCACTTCAGGCATCTGCTCGAAAGTGACTTCCCCGAGTACTGCGTTGCCGGGCCCTACCCGTTTGTCCACCTGAAGGGCAACGACGTTGCGGTGGTTGGTCTTTGCTCGGCGATGGTTCCACCTTTTCCCGGGCTCGCGTCGGGTCTGCTCGGCACTGATCAGCTCGCTTCTTTTGGTGACCTGTTGCGAGACGTTCGCGTACGCCACCGCGCGGTTCTCGTGATGGTGCATCACGCTCCGCTGGATGCGGCCGGCCAACGTGACACTTTCGTGCACGGCCTGCGCGACGGCGATGCGCTCTTGCAGCTGATGACCGGCCCGCAATACGCTGTGCTCCATGGCCATCTCCACGCGCGATTCCACCATGCCGCAACGGCGACTCGGCCGCATCTGTTTTGCGCCGGATCGTCCACCCGAATTGGTGACGAAGGTTACTGGCTCATCGAGGTGATGGACGGGCGCATCCGTGGCGGCACAATTCACGCCCCGCGGCGAAGCCTCACCAACTAACTTGAATACTTCCGGCAGCTAACGCGACACCAGCTTCGAGCGAGATCCTCATTGCTATCATGACGGGCACGGAGAGCTCACGAATCATCCCTGCGCCTGCCGCTCCCACCGACGCGACGGCTGTAAGCCCGGATGTGTGGGGCTTTCGCGATACCGCATTCGAGATCTCCCCCGACGGCCACGCGCGGATGACGGGATCGCGCTATGGCCTGAGTGGTGTGGAGCTGCCCGATCTCCTGCCGTGGATTCGGCAGGTGCTCGATACTCCGTTCGTGCCCAATGACACGCACGACTCTGCATATCCGCCGCCAGTACCCGCACCCGTCGAGAATCCGGCATTCGTTGCTGCGCTCCGGTCCATCGTTGGCGATGAGGGATCGAGCGCCGATCCGATGGTGCGCCTGCGGCGCGGACACGGTCATGCGCTGGACGAGATGTACGCAATAAAGTACAGGCAGATCGATCGCATTCCTGACCTCGTGGCTTTTCCCGCGTCCGAGGAGCAGGTACTGGCGCTCGTCGAGGCTGCAACGCGGCATGGCGTGTGCCTCGTTCCGTATGGTGGGGGAACGAACGTGTCGGACGCGTTGCAGTGCCCGGTCACGGAGCAGCGCATGATCGTCGCAGTGGATATGCAGCGCATGAACCGCGTGTTGTGGATCGACGCAGAAAATCGTATCGCGTGCATCCAGGCCGGTGCTGTGGGACGGTCGATCCAGGCGCAGCTCGGGGCGTACGGTTTCACCCTTGGACACGAGCCGGACAGCGTGGAGTTCTCCACGCTGGGCGGATGGATTGCGACACACGCCAGCGGCATGAAGAAAAATCGCTATGGCAACATCGAGGACATTGTCCTCGACGTGAACATCGTTACCCCACGCGGGCTCATCACACGAACGTCCGTGCCGCCGCGCGAATCGGTGGGCTTTGATCCGCGGCGCATGATATTCGGATCGGAAGGCTCGCTGGGCATCGTGACGCAGGCCATCGTCAAGATTTTTCCCCTTCCCGAAGTGGCGCGGTACGAGGCCGTTCTCTTTCCGAGCTTCGAGAACGGACTGGCGTTTCTTCGCGACCTGACGAAAGAAGGCATGGCACCTGCGAGTGTGCGGCTCGTGGACAACCTCCAGTTTCAATTGAGCCAGATGTTGAAGCCGCGTGCCATCGGGCTGAAGGCAGCAGTGCGGCGCGCGGAAAAGCTGTTCGTCACGAAGATTCGCGGCTTTGATCCAGCGCGAATGTCGGCGAGCACCATCGCGTTCGAGGGAACGCGGGAGCAGGTGGCACGCGAGAATGCGGCGGTGGGCCGCCTCGCGCGGCGTCACGGCGGAATGCGGGCGGGCGCAGAGAATGGCCGCAAGGGATATGAGCTGACCTTTGGAATCGCGTATCTTCGCGACTTCATCATGAAGCATCACATCATCGCCGAGTCGTTCGAGACGTCAGTGGCATGGAGTGACGCCCTTGCACTCTGCACCAACGTGAAGCGCCGGCTCGTCTCCGAGTATCAGGCGCGGACGCTGCCCGGAATTCCGTTCGTGACCTGCCGGGTGACGCAGCTTTACCAGACTGGTGTGGCGGTCTATTTCTATTTCGGGTTCGTGCACAAGGGTGTCGACCGGCCGGATGAGGTGTATGCGGAGCTGGAAAACGCGGCGCGTGACGAAATCCTGCGGTCCGGAGGGTCGCTGTCGCACCATCACGGCGTGGGCAAGATTCGCAGAGCGTTCCTGCCGCGCGTATTTTCGCAGGCCAGTCTCGAATGGGCGGCCGAGGTCAAGCGTGCCGTCGATCCAACCAACACCTTCGGCATCGTGAGTCAGTGAGCGCAGCGCCATCACGCACGTTCCTCATTACGGGCGTCACGGGTTTCCTCGGCAAGGTGTTGCTGGAGGAGCTGGTGCGGCGTCGGAGCGAGCTCGGTGTTCACCGCGTTGGTGTCATCATCCGCCCCATGCGCGGATTGCGAGCTGACGAGCGCTTTCGCCGCGAGGTCGTTCGTGCAGCATGTTTTTCGCAGTTTCCGGCGGGCTGGGAAACGATCGTCACCGTCATTGAAGCCAATCTCGAGGAGCTTGATCTCGAGCTGCTGTCTAAACATGCGGCGTTCTTCCACGGCGTCACACATGTTGTCCATGCA
>JAQBPY010000304.1 GCA_028287285.1 Gemmatimonadota bacterium | reverse complement strand
GAGAACAGAAAGGTGGACTGCGTGTATCTTCAGGACGTGGCCGACGTTTGCCACTCCCCGCCTCCGCGAAATGTATCGACGCATTTCGGTGCTCGCTCGAACGCTGATCCTTGTGGTGGCGGCCTCGCTCAGCGTGGCGGCTGGCGTGAGCGCGCAGACGTCGCCGGCGCGCGGCAGGATCGAGGGCACGGCACTCGACAGCGCCACCAGCGCCGCACGTCTCGGTGTCATCGTAACGCTCAACGGCACCGGGATGGGCGCAGTGTCCGATGTAGCGGGCCACTTTGTGCTCGCCAATGTTCCGGCCGGGACGTACACGCTGAACGCGCGGCAACTGAGTGCGCGTACCCTCGAGATGCCCGTCGTGGTGAAGGGCGGAGAGACGACGCCGGTGGTGCTGCGCATTGCGAGCGCGCCAGTCACGCTGAATGCCGTGCATGCCAGGGCGAGATCGCCGGAGCGGGACCGCTTCGAGCTGAGCCCGAACATCGGTGCCATCTCGCTCACGAAGAATGCGTCCAAGAACGTGCCGCAGTTCGGCGAGCCCGATGTGATGCGGGTGGTGCAGCTGCTGCCAGGGGTGAACGCACGCAATGACTTCTCGTCGGGGTTCAATGTCCGCGGCGGCGAGTCCGACCAGAACCTCATCCTGCTCGACGGCTATCCCATTTACAATCCGTTTCACCTGGGCGGGCTGTTCAGCACCTTCCTCGAGGAGACGGTGGGCTCCATCGACCTGCTCACGGGCGGTTTCGGCGCGCGATACGGCGGACGTCTCTCGAGCATTCTGGACGTCACATCGTCAGAGCCGGACAAGCCGGGCATCCATGGTTCGTCCAACATCTCGGTGATCGCGTCGAGCCTCACGGTGGGCAGCGCATCGCCGGATGGCCGCTCGAGCTGGACGCTGTCGGGGCGGCGCACCTATGCGGACAAGTTCATTGCGGCCATCAGCGACAACAACTTTCCGTATCACTTTTCCGATGCGCAGTTTCATGGCGTCAAGGCACTCGGCAAGGGCGAGTTGAAGCTGGAGCTCACGGGGTACGCCGGCGCCGACGTGCTCGATGGCGACATCGCCAGCTTCAGTGATTCGGCCTCGTCGGGCGGATCGCCGGGCTCGTTCATCTTTGGCTGGACGAACCAGCTTGTAGGCGTGACGCTGCGCAACGTGTGGCGGGACAGTGTGCACGTTCCGCTGTTCGGCGTGGCCGACAGCGTGGGCGTCGAGCAGCACGTGTCGCTCACCCGCTTCGCGACGGAGCTCGACCTTGGCAGCGGCGCATTGTCGCTCTCGAACAGTATTCATGATTTTCGTCTCGCGGGCGCCGTGCACTGGCATCGCGCGTCGCACGAGCGGCGGCTTGGCTATGAAGCGTCGGGTTACGCCATTCGATACGACGTGCTGTCGTCCGCGTCGCCTTCGCCGCTCTTTCAACTGGCACAGCACCCTACGTCGAGCGCGATCTACTACCAGGAATCGTGGAAGCCGTCCAGGAAGTGGATCACGGAAGCGGGGGTTCGTGTCGAGCATCTCACGGGGCGCGACTTCACGGCCATCGAGCCACGGGTCTCACTCAAGTATTTCGTCTCTCCCGATCTCGCGCTCAGCGCCGCCGTGGGCGACTACTCGCAGGCGCTGCATTCGCTCAACCGCGAAGACATTCCCATTCGCATCTTCGACTTCTGGGTTGCCTCCGACCAGTACACACCCGTGTCCACGGCGCGGCACTATGTGCTCGGGCTGGAGCGATGGATTGGACCACTTCGTTTTGCGCGCGTGGAAGGATGGGTCAAGAAATACAACAACCTGCTCGAGCAGAATACGGCAGACGACCCCGGCATTCGCGGCGACGAGTTTCTCGTGTCGACGGGGGTCTCGTATGGATTCGACGTGCTGCTCCGCCAGCTCGAGATCGGGCCGCTGGGCGGGTGGCTCGCGTACACGTATGGCATCAGCTCGCGCGAGCGGGCCGGCACCACGTACTGGCCTGGCCACGACCGCCGGCACAACCTGAATCTCGTAGCGACCTACAAGCCGGGCGCGCACTACACGCTGTCGGCGCGACTTGGTGTATCCAGCGGAACACCGTATACGGACATCGTGGGGCAGGTCATCCGGCGGTCATATAATCCGCACACCCATCTGTTCGACGACGACCGCGACAAGGAAATCGATCCGGTTGGCGGCGCACATAACGGCTCACGTTATCCATTGTTCCAACGGCTCGACCTGGGCGTCTCGCGCTCCGGTGAATGGCGCGGCATGCAGCTCTCGCCGTACTTCAGCATCGTGAATGCGTACAATGCATCGAACGTGTTCATCTATACCTTCGACTACACGTTGAATCCGCCCACGCGAAATACAGTGTCGCAATTTCCCTTTTTGCCGAGCTTCGGGCTCACGATCGGGTTCTGATGCGACGTGGATTCCTGGTTTCATGGGTCGTGCTGGCGCTCATGGGCTGCCAGTTCGATGAACATGCCGTCGCCGTGCAACCGGCGCAGGTGGTAGTCCATGCGGTGCTCGATCCCGGTGCGGCGTTCCAGGAAGTGCTGCTGGAGCGCACACTCACGGGAACGGTGTCGATCAGCGAGAACATCCGCTTTGATCCGCTCGACCCCATCAACACGGGCGACGGTATTCCCATTGCCGGCGCGTCGGTGTCCATCACCGGTCCCGATGGAACGCTGGTTGGCCTCGAGAAAAAATACGCAAACAAGCCTGCCGCCTACGGAACGGGGCGGTACGAGATTGCCGCGGGACTGGGCGCCGCCAAACCCATCAGGCCAGGGGCCGTCTACACGCTGCTGGTGAAGACACTGGATAGTGGAGTCGTTACAGGCTCCACGGTGGTACCAAAGGTTGCGCCGTTCATTCCAACGCTGCGCGTCGATGCATTCAATCGGGATCGCGACACCCTGCGCCTCGATTGGACCGTCGTGCCTTTGGCGCGGCTGTATGGCGTGCGCGTTGATTCACCCTTTGGGGCATTTCAGACCTTCAGCGACAGCACACACGCAGTATTTCCGGGAAATTTCCGCAATCTCTTTGCGACCGACTTGCAGCGGCTGTTCATTCCCGGCTTTCA
>JAQBPY010000300.1 GCA_028287285.1 Gemmatimonadota bacterium | reverse complement strand
CGGTACGCGGACGTATTGCTGATTTACGCAGAAGCAGTGAACGCCGGCGGCACCCCGACCAGCGGAACGGCGGAGGCGGCACTGAACCTGGTCCGCGCGCGGGCCGGCATTCCGGTCGTTAGCGGCCTTGCCGCAAGCGCGCTCACGGATTCCATCCGTGTGGAGCGTCGGCGCGAATTCGCCTTCGAGGGTCAGCGCTGGTTCGACTTGTCGCGGTGGGGCATTCTCGACGCTGTGGTCAGGGCGAAGACCGCGCAGATGCAGACACTCCAACCCGGCGAGACACAGGTTCACGGCGCGACGAGCAACCTCTATCCTATTCCGATCGGGCAGATCAACAGCAACGCCCAGCTGACGCAGAACGCCGGCTGGTGATGCAGGCCGTAATATTCGGGCGGCGGCGCCGCACGGCAGCACTGTCTCTGGTGCTGCCTGCGGCGCTGGCCGCGTGCGGCCACAACTCCGCAGTCGGGCCCGGTGGGGGACCGCCTCCGCCTCAAGGCCCTGTTGCGCAGGCGTGGGTCACGACTGCAAATCAGTCGCGCCTGCTCTCGCAGGAGCCAGACCTCCAAATCAGGTCCACCGCCGACACGTTTGCCGTAGTCATCAACGTAGACGAGGGAACAGTCTATCAGGAGATGGTGGGCTTTGGCGCGGCGATGACCGATGCCTCGGCATATCTCATCCAGCGCAAGCTGGGCGCGCAGCACGATGCAATTCTCCACGAGCTGTTCGGCCGCAATCCCGGAATCGGATTGAGCTTCATGCGAGTGCCGATGGGCGCGTCGGACTTCTCGACGCACGACTACAGCTACGACGACATGCCGGCTGGCCAGACAGACTCCACGCTGGCGAACTTCTCGCTCGCCGAGGATCGCGTTGACAAGCTTCCCGCTCTCAAGGCGGCGCTGGCGATCAATCCCCAATTGAAACTCGTAGGCTCGCCGTGGAGTCCGCCGGGTTGGATGAAGACGACGGGAAGCCTGGTTCAGGGAACGCTGCTCCCCAAGTACTACGGTTCCTTCTCGGAGTACTTTCGCAAGTTCATCGACGGGTATGCGACGGAAGGCGTGCCGATGTACGCCATAACGCTGCAGAACGAGCCGGCCTACGAGCCGGCGGACTATCCGGGGATGCGACTCGATCCCCCTGCGCGCGCCGAGGTGATTGGAAAGAACATGGGACCGCTGTTCGCGTCCGCAGGAATTCAAACGTTGATTCTCGACTGGGATCACAACTGGGATCTTCCCAGTTCGCCGCTCGCTGTGCTCGCCGACCCCGTGGCGCAGCAATATGTGAATGCCGTTGCCTGGCATTGCTATGCGGGCGACGTGAGCGCGCAGGACAACGTCCACGCGGCGTATCCCACCAAGGATGCCTATTTCACGGAGTGCTCCGGCGGAGGCTGGGCGCCGGTGTGGGCCGACAACCTGAAGTGGTTTGTCGGCACGCTCATCATCGGGAGCACTCGCGGGTGGGCCAAAGGCGTTGCACTCTGGAATCTTGCGCTCGACGAGAACGCAGGCCCGCACCTCGGCGGCTGTGCCAACTGTCGCGGCGTGATCACGATCAATTCGGCCACGGGGTTCGTCACGCGCAACGTGGAGTACTATTCACTTGCCCACGCGAGCGAGTTCGTGAAACCCGGCGCACACCGCATTGCTTCCACCACTAACGTGGGTGGGCTACAGAGCGTCGCCTTCAAGAACGCGGACGATGGCTCGAAGGTTCTGATCGTGCTCAACACCGCGGCTGCTGAAGTGAATTTCGCTGTCCACTTTGCCGGCAAGTCGATTCACTACGCGTTGCCCGCCGGCGCCGTCGTGACGCTGCGCTGGAGTTAGAAGCTAAGCGACTTCCTTCATCTCCAGCGGTCGCGCCTGTTCGCCGGGTTCCGCCGGCACCAGCGCGATTCGCAGCACCTCGTTCAGCGTCTCCACCGGGTGAAACTCGAGCGTGTTGCGCACGTCTTCCGGCACGTCTTCAATGTCCGCCTCATTTCCTTTCGGAATGATGATGACCTTGATGCCGGCTCGGTGTGCCCCCAGGACTTTCTCCTTGAGCCCGCCGATCGGCAACACCCGGCCGCGAAGAGTGATCTCGCCCGTCATCGCGACCTCCTGCCTCACGGGACGGTCCGCCATCTCCGACACCAATGCTGTCGCGATCGCGATACCCGCCGATGGACCATCCTTCGGAATCGCGCCCGCAGGGACGTGGATGTGCGCTTCGATAGCACCCAGCCTGTCGCGCGGAATGCCCAGCTTAGCGGCATTGTTGGTCGCGTAGGTGAATGCTGCGCGAGCCGACTCCTTCATGACGTCGCCGAGCTGTCCGGTCAGAATCAATGAAACTGGCCCACCGGGGCCAACCGGCGCCGCATCGCCATCACGACTGCCGTAGAAGCGGCGTATCGAAGCTTCGACGAACATGATGTCCCCGCCCATCGGCGTGTAGTACATGCCCGTGGCAATTCCGACTTCGCTCTCCGGCAACGCGTGCTCCGGATGGACGCGCGGTCTGCCAAGGAGCTCCCGCACTGCCTCCGCGTCCACCACGTGCGACACCTCTTCGCTCGCCGCGAGCTTCCGGGCGAGCTTCCGCGCGACCGCTCCAATCTGGCGCTCCAGCTGTCTCACTCCACTCTCGCGAGTGTAGTTCGACACGATGGACATGATCGCGTCTTCGGTGAACGTGATGTTCTTGTCGCTCAGCCCCGATTCCTCGAGCTGCCGCGGCAGCAGATATCTCGTCGCAATTCCTGCCTTCTCCTTCTCGGTGTAGCCGGCGAAATCGACGACTTCCATGCGGTCGAGCAGCGGGCCCGGGATGTTCTG
>JAQBPY010000254.1 GCA_028287285.1 Gemmatimonadota bacterium | reverse complement strand
CGGTAGTTCCACTGCCAGTTCTCGTGCTGGCGAAGCACCACGGCCGGGTGCTCGAGATCAATGCTCCGGAAATAGAGACGCCGGTCCACGAGGTCGCGCGGATCGTAGCGGAGGGTGATCTTGCCCGTCGCGAAGAACAACGAATCCTCGTCGTCGCGCATCTCGACGGAATCGATCGTCACGCTCGTGAGGAAATTGCCGCTGATGTTGCCGATGTGGACCTTTCCGTTGATGGACGCCTTGATGCGCGCTTCCACCGACGAGCGCAACGCGTCCTGTCCCGTTTCCGACTGCGTGGCGAACACCGCAACGCCCACCACGATCAGCACGAGCGCGGTGAACACGCACAGGCTGACGATCGCGATGAAACGACGGCGCTTCGCTCGGAAGGGTGCGGATGCGGGCGCGCTCACACTCAGAAATCAGGCCCGATTGAAAAGGTAAAATTGAGACGACCCAGGAACGTGCTCGACACGTTCTGCGAAAACGTGGCCGGACAGCCGACGCCCGACGTCTGCTCCAGCGTTCCACTCGCACTTGGCAGCGCCGGCACCCGGTTGCCCGGACTCACACAGTAGAGTGGAGCGAACCCCGTGACCGGATTGGGGGCGGCGTCATAGTAAATGGCGCCAGGGGGCCGCGCGTACGGATTGTACCCGATGTTCGCCTGAAAGGGCCCCACGGGCGTGAACACCCGAATGCCGATGCCGGGCGTCCAGCGCAGCGCGTTGAGAAACAGCGCGGACGCCTTGCGGTCGCCCGTGCCAATGGCGCTCGACCGCTGCCACACATCACCCGCATCCGCGAAAAACGTGTATTGAATGAGCTCGGGAAGAAATGGGCTCCGGACGCGGGCCTCGAAGTTTGCCACGATCAGGGAATTTCCTCCAACCGGCACGACGCGGCGCAACCGCGCATCAGCCGGCACATTCAGATACACGGTATCGCCCATGCCGGCGATGTGCGCCGCCGAATCCTCGGCGATGTAGATCAGGTCACCCAGCTCGTTCTGCTGAAAGCCACGCACGCTCTGCGCGCCGCCGGCATACAGCCGCTCCTCGGGGGGAATGAACCCTGTGCTGTTTCCAAACGCGATCGTGCTGCCAAGCCGCACGCGCGCCGCGAGCGTGACGCCGGACGTTACCGCCCGATACGCGGACGCATCCACCAACCCTTTCACGAACTGAAAATCCTTGTCCGACCCGACGGCCTTTGCGGCAGCACGAAGATCAAGGCGCAGCGTGGTGCCCGATCGCGGGTTGAACGGATTGTCCGTTCGCAGCCGCTCCAGGTGCCCACTCACGATCGCCAGCGGACGATCATGATCCGTGAGCAGCGCCCGCGATTCCGAATCGCAGCGGTTGAACACCGCGCACAGGAGTGCCGGTTGTGCCTCGGTGCGCCCATACTCCAGCGAATATGCCAGTCGCAGCGGCATGTCCCGCAGCGGCAGCACGTTCACGGATGCCTCGCCCCCTACGATCGTGGTGCGGAGAAACGCCTGATACTCGCTCCGGCGCTCGCTGTACACCGACAGTGACGGCGACGTCGGCAACCCGAAGATGGACGGAAGCCGAATGGTGGTCCCGGCGAAATAGTTGATCTTGGCACTGAAGGTGTCGGCACGAATGGCGGGCGCGCAGAGATTTCCGCCCAGCACCCGCGTCGGCTCGCCATACCCCATCTTCGACAGCTGGCCCGTAAATTCCACTCGGCGCCCTTCGCCAAGAAAACTCTTGTCGATGTACTGCGCGCGCGCCTTGAAGCAGTCCAGCACCGCCCAGCCTTCCTCCGTGATCACCTGCCGCAGGTAGTTCTCGCCCACGGTCACGTTCATCACGATGGTCGAGTCGGTCGTGCGGCTGCTGCTGTCCGTCGCGGGTGACACGTCCGCGTGCAGGAACAGATCACTTTGATACAGCCGCCGCTGCGCGTCCACCACGTCGCGCTCGCGATAGAGCGCACCTTTTTGCAGCGCGGCCACGCCAAGGATGGTGTTGTCGCTCAGTCGCCGCGGTGCGCCCGGCAAGGGTTCGTCCACCACGTGAATCGCACCGATGTACGCCTTGTCACCGGGCAGGATGTCGACGTTCACCGATACGCGCTTCAACGCGGTGTCCGGCGTGCTGAAGCTCGCCGCGACATCGCCGCGTGGATAGCCGCTGTTCCGGAGACGCGCCTTCATCGAGTCAATTGCGCCCTGGAGCCGCGTGACGTCGAAGACGATCCCTGCCCGCAGATTCAGGTCGCTCGTATCGACGATGGGGCGCGTGATGCTGTCCAGTCCGGATATCCTGATCGTGTCGACATGGACGGGATCGCCCTCACGAATCTCGAATGCCACCTTTACCCCGCCGTAGCCGTCCTTGAGCGCCGTGACGACGGTGTCCACCTTCGTGGAGAAGTAGCCATGCCGGCGATAGAACACGCGCAACCGGCCCACGTCGAGCCGAAGCTCGTCCGAGTCGAGGCACCGCTTTTGCCCGAAGATCCGCAGGTTGCGGCGCGCAAAATCAGACGGCGTGGTCGCAACGCGAAGGGCGAGGTCGCTCGCGCGAAACACGGTATTCCCGTGGAACTCCAGCGACCGCACTTCGCGCTCACCAGGATCACACTCGGCGCTTTGGGCACGCGCGGGCTGAGTTGCGGCGACGAGGAGTACGGCGGTGAGCGCGATGCGTCTACACGCGGCGTGCAAATGGCTTATCCGGCGGGCGCGTGTTTGATTGACGGTACTCCCTGAGACAGGTAAGTTCTCGCGCCTTCACGATGCTGTCAACTGCTTACGCCATAACATCATGCGTCATTTCGCGCCCTTCATCTTTGCTGTTGTTGTGTCCGCTTGCGGCGGTGGGGGTGACGGCTCGAATCGGCGCACGTTGATCGATTCGCGAGACAATTACGACCCACGCTCGCTCGATCCCGCACTTTCTACAGATGTCCCCACGGGCCGCGCGGTTGGCTACCTGTTCGACGGACTCACGCGGTTCACGCCCGATGCCCGCGTCGAACCGGGCCTTGCCACGCGCTGGGATCTCTCCGCCGATGGCAGCGTGTACACCTTTCACCTGCGCCGCGGCGTCACGTTCACCGACGGCACGCCATTCGTTGCCCGGCAGGTCGCGGTGAGCTGGCAGCGTGTGCTCGATCCCAAGGTCAAGGGCGGCCGCGGCTGGCCGCTCTATCCCATCAAGGGCGCCAGGGAATTCGCCGCCGGCAAGGCCACGTCCATCCAGGGCCTTGCAACGCCCAATGATTCGACGGTCGTCGTCACACTCACTGAGCCGTTCGCAATTTTCCCGAAGCTCCTGGCCATGCCCGTCGCGTCCATCGCACCGGACAACGTCGGTGCAAACTTCGGTGAAAAGCCCGTGGGCACGGGGCCCTGGAAGCTCGTGGAATGGAAGCACGACGACTATCTCCTCTTCGAGCCGAACAAGGGCTACTGGGGCGGCGCACCCAGGGCCGATTCCCTCAAGGCGCGCATCATCGCCGAGCCAAGCACCGCCGTGGCGGAGTTCGAGAGTGGAAATGTGGACGTCCTGCAGATTCCACAGAGCGATATCACGAGCTGGCAGGAAGATACCGAGCGAAAGAAATTGCTCGCCTCCACGCCGTCCCTCGAGCTGGTATACGTGGCCATCAACACCACCCGCGGGCCACTCAGGGACGTGCGCGTTCGGCAGGCGATCAACCACTCCATCGACCGCCGCATTCTCGTGCGCAACCTCATTGCCGGCCGCGGTGAGCTGGCCGCTGGTGTCATTCCTTTCTCGCTGCCGGGCTCCGACAAGACGCGCATCGGCTACGCCTTCGATACGCTTCGCGCACGCCAGCTGCTCACGGAGGCGGGCTACCCCAACGGTATCGACGTCGACCTCTGGACCTCCGCCACGCCAATCTTCGTGCGCATCGCCGAGACCCTGCAGGGCTACCTCGCCTTGTCCGGCATTCGTGCAAAGATCATCCAGCGCGAGAGTGCCGCCGCCCGCGAAGCCGCTCGCAAGGGCCAGGCGGATCTCTTCGTGAAGGACTGGTACGCCGACTACCCCGACGCCGAAAATTTTCTCTATCCTTTGCTCCACAGCGCGAATCTGGGCGTGGGCGGCAACGTATCGTGGTTCAGCAACGCGCAGTACGATTCCCTGGTGTCGCAGTCGCGCCGGGAGCAGAATGAGGAGAAGCGCAATGCGATGTACCGCCAGGCCGACGAGCTTGCTTTCCATGAGGCGCCCATGGTGTTTCTCTACTTCTATAGTGAGTTGAACGCCGTGCAGCCCTGGCTCAAGGGATTCGTGCCGCCAACGATCTTCAACGGCCAGTCCTGGACAACCGTGACCAAGGTTCGGGGCAGCGTGAAATAGCGTGGGCGCCTTCATCCTTCGACGTCTGCTCTTCTCCATTCCGACCTTGTTCGGCGTGCTCGTGGTGGCATTTCTCCTGCTCTACGTCGCCCCCGGCGATCCGGTGCAGGCCATGGTGGGCGAGCGTGCTGACGAAGCCACCATCGCGCGGCTCCGCGCCGAGCTGCACCTGGATGACCCGCTTCCCGTGCAGTTCGGGCACTATCTCGCCGGCATCGTGAAAGGCGACCTGGGAAAGTCGTACATCACCAATCGCCCCATTCGCAACGACATCATCGAGCGCTTTCCAAAGACCCTGCAGCTCGCCGGTGCCGCCATGTTTCTCGCCACCGTCCTCGGCGTCACGCTGGGCGTGGTGAGTGGGAGTCGTCCCGGCAGTGTCATCGACAGGTTCGGGCTCGGCATCGCGTACCTGGGCATCAGCTTCCCGGTGTACTGGGTGGGGCTGCTGCTCATCCTGCTCTTTGCGATGACGCTGCACTGGCTCCCGCCATCGGGCTTTGGCGGCATTCGCTATCTGATATTACCGGCACTGGCGTTGGGCATGCGCTCCATCGCATTTCTCGCGCGCATGACACGCTCCGCCATGCTCGAGGCGCTGGGTGCCGACTACATAAGAACGGCTCGCGCCAAGGGCGTAAGAGAGACCGTGATCGTGTCGCGCCACGCGCTCCGCAACGCCCTCATTCCCATCATCACGGTGCTCGGCCTCGATTTCGGTGCGTACCTCACGGGCAGCATCCTCACCGAGACGATCTTTTCCTGGCCTGGCCTGGGGCGGTACGTGGTCAATGCCATCGCACGTCGGGACCTGCCGGCCATTCAGGGCTCCGTGCTCTTTCTGAGCGCCGTGTTCGTGCTGGTCAACCTGATCACCGACGTGGCGTACGCCAAGGCGGATCCGCGAGTAACCTACGGATGAATGAGCTCGACGACTACCAGCGGTCCGCAACGCGAACGATCAACACTACGCTCACGCGTGAGCACCGTCTGCTCGACGCCAGCGCCGGCCTGGCCGAAGAAGCGGGTGAGGTCCTTGGCCACGTCCGCAAGCATGTCATGCAAGGGCGGGCGCTCAACCACGATGTCGTGGTCGAGGAGCTCGGTGACGCCTTGTGGTGTCTTGCCATTGCTGCAGATTCTCTGGGCGTAACGCTCTCGGACGTCGCGCGCGTGAACATCACGAAATTGAAGGCGCGTCACCCCGATGGTTTTTCGGGCAGCCAGGACAGATAATCATTCTCCCGGGAGGCATGCATGTTCATCAAGCGATTCGGCGCCACGGCGCTGCTGGTTTTCTCCGCCGCGTGCGCGAGCAGCACGTCGAGCGCCACGCCGGGTACCGCCTCGGCCACTCCGTCAAACCCGGACGTCATCACGGCCGCGGACATCGCGGCTGATCCATCCATCGCAGCAGGTGATGCGTACCAGGCGGTGCAGAAGCTGCGTCCACGCTTTCTCATGACGCGTGGCCAGATGAGCGGCAAGAACGTAACGGCGGGCTCGGTCAAGCTTTCCATCGACGGCGGCGCACTCGTGACCATCGATAATCTGAGCCGGTACGCGGCCAGCTCCATCGTGGAGCTCCGCTACCTCAACGCCAATGATGCCGCACAGCGCTTCGGCATGGCCGCCGGCAGCGGTGGCGTGGTGATGCTCAAGAGCAAGTAATCATCCTGAGCGCCGCGACGGATGACAGATCAATCGTCCTTCTGGCCAAAGAGGCCCATGTTGGACGAGTGGCCCGGCGCCACTTTCTTTTCCGGGTAAATCCAGTGCACGGCCTGGTTCACCGCTGTCGCCGCCTCGCCAAAGCCGCACGCAATGAGCTTCAACTTGCCTGGATACGTGGTGACGTCGCCCGCCGCCCAGATGCCGGTGCGGCCGGTTTCCATCAGCTGGTTCACCACGATCTCGTGCTTGTGGAACGTCATTCCCCAGTTCACGAGCGGGCCGATGTCGCTCACGAAGCCGAGCATCGGGAGCACCACGTCCGCTTCAATTTCCGTGGTCGTCCTGGCCTTCACGTCGCGCAGCACGATGTGCGAGAAGCGGTCGTCGCCGTTCTTGCACACGACGTCACCGATTTCGTGGAACGTGTAGCGCGACGCGCGGCCGGCGTCCACGTCGGCGTCGAACTGCGCCACCGTTGCCCCATGCGCCTTGAAGCGATCGCTGCGATGCACCAGTGACACGTGCGCCGCCACGCCCACCAGCTGCGTGGCCCAGTCGAATGCGGAGTCGCCGCCGCCAATGATCACGACGCGCTGCCCCGCGAATTGCCTGGGATCCATCACCACGTCGTGAATGCCCTTGCCATACCACGGCTCGGCGCACGGCTGCGGCAGGCGGCGCGGCGTGAAGGCGCCGATGCCCGCGGCGATGACGAGCGCCCTGGTGGGTAATTCGCCGTTTCCGGTTTGCAGCTCAATAATGCCGTCGCGCTCTTCGAGCCCCGTCACATTCTGGCCCAGGTGAATGGGCTCCTTGAACCGCGCCGCCTGCTCCCTGAGCGACCGCACGAGATCCTTGGCGAGGACCTCGGGATGACCCGCGACGTCAAAGATGTATTTCTCCGGATAGAGCGCCGTGAGCTGGCCGCCCGCTTCGGGGAGCGCGTCGACGATCTGCGCCGACGTCTGCCGCATCCCCGCGTAAAACAACGCGAACAGCCCCGCGGGGCCGGCGCCGATGATCGTGATGTCCTTTTGTTCGTGAATCATCCCGGGAATATATGCGTATATTTGCCGGATGAAGATCTACACAAAAACCGGCGACGCAGGCTCCACCGGCCTCTTCGGCGGTGGGCGAGTCCAGAAGGATGACCAGCGCGTCGAAGCCTATGGCGACGTCGATGAATTGAATGCGTTCATCGGTCTCGCACGCGCGGCGGGCCCCATGCCGCGCATCGACGAAGTGCTCGTCCCCATTCAGCGCGACTTGTTCGCCGAGGGTGCGCTGCTCGCCACACCTGATCGCGAGAAGATGGCGCAGCACCTTCAGAAAGCCCGCATCGACGAAGAGCGCATCGCGGAGCTCGAGCGCGCCATCGACGACGCCGACAGGGAGCTCGAGCCGCTGCGCGCGTTCATTCTGCCCGGCGGTACGCCAAAGGCCGCGGCGCTGCATGTCGCGCGCACCGTCTGCCGACGCGCGGAACGACATGTCGTCCATTTGCAGCACGACGTGCAGCTCCCTCCGCTCGCGGTCATCTACCTGAACCGCCTCTCCGACCTGCTCTTCACTCTCGCGCGCCTCGCCAACCAGCTTGGCGGCGCGGGCGAGGTCACCTGGTAGCATGGGCGTTCGCTCCATCAATGCAGGCGGCTACGCCGTTCACATCGGCGCGGGGCTGCGTCACGAGTTTGCGGCGCGCATCGCGGCCAGCGCGCCCGCGCACACGTATGCGGTCATCACGGACGACAACGTCGGCCCGCACTACGCTGCGCCACTCATCGATGCACTTGGCGCGCATGGCACGGTGTCGTCGCACCTCGTGACGGCGGGCGAAGAGAACAAGACGCGCACGAGTTGGGCGCGTCTCACCGACGAGCTCCTCGATGCGGGCTGCGCGCGCGACACCACCGTCGTCGCGCTGGGCGGTGGCGTCGTTGGCGATCTCGCAGGATTCGTGGCCGCGACGTTCATGCGCGGCGTGCCCGTGGTCCAGTGTCCCACCTCGCTGCTCGCCATGATCGATGCATCGCTTGGCGGTAAAACGGGCGTCGACACGCACGCAGGCAAGAATCTCGTGGGCGCATTCCACGCACCTGCGGCAGTGCTGGCAGACGTCGAGGTACTGGCCACACTGCCACTCGAGCAGCGCAGGTCAGGTCTCGCGGAGGCGATCAAGCACGGTATCATCGCCGACGCAGCGTACCTCGCATCCATCGACGAACGCATCGATGCGCTGGTCGCCGGTGATGCGGGTGCCACGTTGGACGTCGTCGCACGCAGCGTGGAGATCAAGGTGACTGTCGTGAACGCAGACGTCCGCGAACGCGGCCAGCGCAAGACACTCAACTTCGGGCACACCCTCGGCCACGCCATCGAGCAGGCCACCGGCTATGCGTTGCTCCACGGGGAATGCGTCGCCATCGGCATGGTGCTCGAGGCCATGCTCGCGGAGCGCATCGGCGTGGCCGCGAGTGGAACGGTGCGTGAGATCACGCGCATTCTGGAGCGCGCGGGCCTGCCCACCAAATATCCGGCCACGCTTTCCGCGGCGGACGTGTTAAAGGCAACACGCCACGACAAGAAGACGCGCGCGGGTACCGTGGAATACGCACTGCCGATGCGTGTGGGAGCGATGGCAGAGAACAACGGTGCCTGGTCTGTTGCCGTTGGCGACGCCGACGTGCGCGCGGTTCTGGTGTGAACATCAGGCGCGGCGGTCGCGTACTCGCGGCTGTCGCGCTCGCGGCGGTCGCACTCGTGACTGCCGGCCTGCTGGCCTTTCGCGCCAGCAGGCCAGTGCTCGCTCCGCCACCCATTCTCTTCGAGCCCACGGTCGTCTACGCAACGCTGCGGCTCGACGGTGCCCTGGTGCGCGGTGCGGCCGCCAACTGGGCCATGAACCGCGGTGCGCGGCTTCGCTATGGCGACCCGGTTCCCGTCCTCATCACGGCCTACTGTCTCAAGGGCCGCACCCGGCGCGACCGCTACGTGCGCGAAGGCATCGTGGCGGCGGATCCCAGGCTGTTCCCGCTTGCGCGCTACCTGGAAATCTACGTCGGCAAGGCATACTGGGGCCGTTTCCTCATCGACGACACCGGCAAGCGGATCAAGGGCAACCGTCTCGACATCTGGACTGCCACATGTCCACAGGCGCGGACGTTCGGATCGCGCCGAGGCATCGCGGTGCTCGTGCCGCGGCCGCGCGGGGCTGGCAAGGACACCCTGCTCACCGGCCGGCTTGGTGGAAAGGCGAGGAAATAAGCGCTGGCCCTCTCCTTGCCTTCTAATTCAGTACTCAATCGGACGAATCCAAATGTCATCCTTCGGAACCTATCTCATCGGCTTTGTCATCCTGATCATCGGAGTGGGCATCGCCGCGTTTCTGCTCAATGTGCCCACCATGTGGATTGGTGTGGGCGTGGTCATCCTGGTGGGACTCGGTGTCGTGCGGGCGACGAGCCACGGGCGGATGAAGGATCCACCAGCTACCTGACCGGTTTGTCAGGGTAAGACAGGGGACCAAGCCTCGGCCTGGTTCCCCTTTTTCTGCTCATGAGCCTGCTATTTCCTGCATTTGGACTGTTTGACCGAAACCGTCCACTTTTTTCTCAATTATTTCTAGTAACCGCCAAAGTGCTGTCATTACAGCAGTTAGGTGCATCACAAATCTGTGCCCTTGCCTATTCTGGCAAACTCACTGTTGACGGGTTTTTTCCCCGACATTAGCATGGCGTCCTGCTGACCCACCGCGGCGAACGGCTCTGCGAAGCCGAAATCGCCCGTCCACCTTCCGGCTACAGGTAAGGGGCGTGTATGGAGCAAGCGACCGAGACCAGGTCCAAAGGCTATTTCCGTTCGTCCCCCTCCACGGCGTTTGACCAGTACCTCCAGGACATCCAGAAGCTGCCGCTGATCAGTGACGCGGCCGAAGAGCGACGCCTCGCGAGGCTCGCGCAAAAGGGAGACGAAGCCGCCGCTGAACGACTCGTGACCGCGAACCTCCGGTTCGTGATCTCCTACGTCAAGAAATACCAGGGCCACGGCCTCGATCTCTCCGAGCTCGTCGCCATCGGCAACGAGGGCCTCCTCAAGGCGGTCCGCAAGTTCGATCCCGACCAGGGCGTCAAGTTCATCTCCTACGCCGTATGGTGGGTCCGCCAGGCCGTCCTGAAAGCCCTCGCCGAACAGACCCGCAGCGTTCGCATCCCGCTCAACCAGAACTCCCAGCTCATCCGTCTTGCCCGCGCCGAGACGATCCTGGCGCAGGTGCTCAAGCGGGACCCCACGGAAAACGAGATCTCCCGCCTGCTCGAGGAGACACCGGAGGCGGTTCGGGCGGCAAAGCAGATGTCCAGCACCGAAGTCTCGCTGGACGCACCCATCGACCGCTCCGATCGCGAAGCCTCCACACTCGGCGAGCGGTTCGCGGGCGTGGATGGCACCGAGATCGAGGAAGTGACCGACTACAAGCTCATGAAGGAGTTCATCGAGAAGGTCTTCCGGAAATACCTCACGCCCCGTGAGCGGAAGATCCTGTTCCTCTACTACGGCCTTGATGAAAGCGGCGAGCCCATGACACTGGAGAAGATCGGTGCACTCATGGGCGTGACGCGCGAGCGCATCCGCCAGATCCGCGAGCGGGCATTCGAGAAGCTCCGCGAGTCGCCCGACGGACGTGCCCTGGCCGGTTTCTGGCAGGCGGCGTAAGGCGATATCACTAGGGCGTTTGAAAGGGGGCGGAGACCACCGCGTCTCCGCTCCTTTTTCCTGCCGCCTGACGTTCAGAAAGCCCGCGCAAGTGCCGATGGTGTTAACCAGATGCCAAATGTCGCCGGAGTTCGTGATCGCCTGATCCTGCCCGTGCTCGCACTGCTGGCCGTGGTCGTGGGCGGCGGCATATTTTTGCGCGTGCAGTTTCTGCGCGGAGCCACGATGAGCACGTGGCACAAGGTGCTCGATGGCGGTGCGGCCACCACGCAAGCCACGCTCGACGACTGGTATGCGGAGCGAACGGCCGACGTCGAAGGTCTCGCGGCGACCGTCTCCCTCCACGCGAGCGTTACCGCACCGGGAGATGCGCACGGCGCCAGCCTGTCCACCCTGTTTGCACCGCTCGCGCGGCGCGGAAAGTTCGTCGGCGTGTGGATCGTCGGTGATTCGGCTCGCGTGCTCTCGTCGGCAACCAGCGATACCCTGTTTCCCGCTGAGCGCGCCGCCATTCGCGAGGCGGTTGAAAAGGACAGGACTGCGCATTCCACGGTGACCCCGCTCGGTCTGCACACGGCGTTCTTCTCCATTGCGGCTCCCGTCCATTCACCGCCCGGCGGGCCGCGGGCCCTGCTCCTTCGAACCGACGTGGTCGCGAGCTTCTCGCCGTGGGCGGTGGGCCGCGTGAATGCGGCGCTCAGCCTTTTTTCCACGCCCGGCGCCGACGGGCCGGTCGTCATTTCCGTATGCCCGGACCAATCGCCGTCCGTATGCATCACGTCGACACGTGCGCTGTCATCGCGAACGCCGGTGGTGCTCTCACTGGCGCGTGAGGAGAAGTTCGGCGTATTTCCGAGCTTCGACGGAGCGCCGGTCGTGGCTTCCACGCGCTACGACACGACACTCGGCTGGGGCATCGTGCGTCGCGTTCGCGAAAGCGATGCATTCGTCCCCATGCAGAAGGAGCTCCTGATCGAGGGGGCATTTCTCGCGGTCGTCATCGCCCTGTGCGTCGTGGGCGGGGTTGCCATCAACCGCACGATCCGCGTCCGGCTGCTCAACGAACAGCGCGAAGCGACACAACGTCTTACCACGGTCGTGAACGCATCGACCGACGGCATCATCACGCTCGACGAGCGATTCAACATCATTTCCGTGAACGGCGCGGTGGAGCGCATTCTGGGGTTCCGCAGTGAACAGCTCGTGGGCACGGCGGTGCTGGAGCTGTTCGCGGGCGAATGGCACGACATCCTGGGAACGAGCCTCCGCGAATTTTCCCGATCAGGGTTGGCGCAGGCGCCGCTCGCCGAGAATGAACGGTGTGTCGCGGTGTGCACGGACGGTCGCCTCGTGCCTGTGGACGCACGCGTAAGCCGCGCCGTGTTCGATGGCGTGCCGCTGTTCGTGGTCGGCCTGCGCGACGTCTCTGAGCGCGCCCGCGCCGAACAGTTTCTGCAAGGCCAGCGGCATGTGCTCGAGCTCATCGCGAGCGGCGCTCCGGCTCCCGCCACCATGTCGGTGATGCTGGAGCTCATTGGCGACGAAGCGCCGCGGATGCGGTGTGCGGTTTACGAGCTGGACGACGACCGAGTGCTGGCGCGAATCGTCTCGGCGCCGGCATTCTCGCCAACCGTGTTTGCGGTACTCGACTCGGTGTCGGTTTCCGCCGGCTCGGGGCCCGTTGGCTCGGCCATCTACAGCGGTGAGCCTGTCTTCTGCCCGGATGTGAAGAACGATCCTGCATGCCGCAACTCGTTCATCGCGCTGGTGCAGTGCGGCATCCTCGGAGCGTGGGCGATTCCGCTTCGGGCCGCGGATGGACAGGTCATTGGTGCGCTCGCCGGCTTCTGCTCGGAAGCGCGCGCCCCGAATGCGAAGGAGCAGGAATTGGCGCGCGCCGCGGCGCATCTCGCGAGCATCGCGTTGTCGAGTGCCCGCAACGCGGCGTCGGTGCGCGCCTCCGAGGCAAGCTTTCGGTCGTTCGTGGAGAATGCGCCGGCGGCGATTTTCCGGGAAACACGGCGTGGCGTGCTCGTGTCCGCCAATCCGGCCATGGCGGCGCTGCTCGGATATTCCGGTGTTCCGGAGCTGTCCCGCGCCGCGGAGCAGCAGCGGTTGTATCACGATGCCGCGGCGCGTATGGAGCTCTGTCGTCGGCTCGACGAGAGCGACGTGGTGCGCGGCATGGAAGTCGAGTGGCGCCGCGCTGACGGCTCGCTGGTGACGGTGAGGCTCAGCGCCCAGGCATACCGCGACGACCGAAACACGGTATGGCTCTGGGAGGGGTATGCCGAGGACGTCACGTCGCTCCGTGCGGCGGAGCTGGCGCTGCGGCGCAGCGAACGGCTCGCGGCCGTGGGACAGCTCATCTCTGGCGTCGCCCACGAGCTGAACAATCCGCTCTCGTCCATCATGCACTACGCCGAAGACCTGCTCAACGACGAGCGCTCCAGCGACGATGCAGAGGCGTTGCACGTCATTCGCGACCAGGCCCGGCGCTCACGCTCGATCGTGCGCGACCTGTTGTCGTTCGTGCGGCAGCGGGCAACGAACACGGTACCCATCTGGCTGGGTGAAGTCGTGGCGCAAACGGCGCGCGCCATGCGTCCCACGCTCGAGGAATCCGGCGTGCAGCTGCACCTCGCCGAAGGGCCGTACAACACGCTGGTGCTCGCGGATCGCGCGGGCATCGAGCAGATCGTGGCCAACCTGGTGAGCAATGCGGCCCAGGCCGCCGGCCCGGGGGGCGGCGTGTGGGTCGTCTCCGAACGCTCGGACGCGGGCTGCGTCCTGATGGTCGAAGATTCAGGACCCGGTGTTCCGGCCGAGATTCTCCCCAGGATTTTCGATCCGTTCTTCACGACGAAGCCTATCGGCGAAGGAACGGGACTGGGGCTTTCGGTCACGCTGGGCATCGTGGAGCAGTTCGGCGGGCGCATTGCGGTGGGCACGCGTGACGCAGGGAGTGGATCTCGCTTTACGGTGTTTCTTCCTTACATGGAGCCGGGTACGATGACGTCATTCGACAGGAGTGGGCAGACCTCGGCAGATGGCGATCCGCGCCGGACGCCCGAGTCCGTTCCCGTCGTGCGGGTCACCCCCAAGGATGAGCCCGGGCCCGATGCCCGGATCGTCCTGATCATCGATGACGAGCCCACCATCCGTGCCGCGCTCAAGCGATATTTCACGCGCCGTGGATGGGCTGTGGAAGAGGCCGGCGACGGTGCCGCCGGCATCAAGCAGCTGGAGCGGCTCGGTGATCGCATTGCCGTCGTCATTTCAGACCTCCGGATGCCGGGGTTCTCGGGCATCGAGCTGCATGACCAGCTCGCCCTTTCGCACCCGGAGCTGCTGCGCCGGTTCGTGTTCAGCACCGGCGATGTGGCCTCGGCCGAAGCGGCCAGCTTTGTCCAGCGGACTGCCTGCCCGGTGCTCCAGAAACCGTTCGAGCTTCAGGCGCTCGATACGATCATCGCGACCGTCCTCAACGGCACGGTTGCGCAGCGTGCGCTAGCTTAAGGGAATGGGCCGCGCCGTGTGAATGGCATGCGCGGCCAGTCAACACGCCGCGCTCCCTGAATGGTCGACCGCAGCAGACATTCCCCGATCTTCATCGACTACACCGGACGACGCTGGCGCCGCATCAGGCGCGCGGCGCTGGCGGTGGGTGTCGCCACGACGATCATCGCGCTGGTGCTCGTGGGCACGCTTGCATTGTATCCGCCCATTCCTCCCGAGCTGCCGCTCGCGACGGCGAACAACCTGCCCATCGCGCGCGCAACCACCGGCAAGCCCAGCGCGTTCAACAAGATAGACCGGCTCCGCACGGCGTACCGCCGCAAGCTCGCCGCGGCGATGAAGCGGTACGGCACGGCGGCCTCGCGAAAGCCCGAGGCGATCCCGGCCTTCAACGTGGGCACGGGAGGCCGGCCGCCGCGCAACGAGTCCATCGTGGCCGGCTTCTTCGTGAACTGGGCGGACAACTCGTTCGCATCACTCACGCACAACTACGACAAGCTGGACTGGGTCATCTGCGAGTGGGGCTTCTTTCCCATCAGCGGCGACACGCTGCTGCTTCACATCAAGCCGCAGGTCATCGAGCTGCTCCACAGCAAGCCCATCGAGACGCGTCCGTCGCTCTTCCTGATGCTCTCCAACTTCGTGGTGGAGCCCGGCAAGGACTCGACGCTCGGCAAGTTCGACCCGGAAGCTGTTCGCCGCTTCCTGTCCAACCCCACCGCGCGGGCAAACGCCATTCGCCAGCTGCGCGATGCCGTGAATACGTACGGCCTGGCCGGGACCACGCTCGATCTCGAAAATTTCACCGATCCGGAGCTGCGCGCGCAGGTCCTGAGCTTTGCGCACGAGGTGCATGATGCGATGCACTCCATGGGCAAGCTGGCCACGCAGGCCATCGCCGCCGGCGATCCGGATTCGTACGTGCTGCGCGCCGGCATGTTGAACGACAAGCTGTTCCCCATGCTGTTCGACGAGCATTATTCCACGGGCGAGCCGGGTCCGGTTGCGAGCCAACAGTTCTATCTCACCCAGGCACGCCGCTTCGCGAAGCTGGTGGATCCGTCCAAGCTGATCCTGATGATCGGCGCATACGGCTACGACTGGAACGATGCCGAGGCGGTTACACTCGGCCGCGCGGAAAGCTTCAACTTCCAGGAGACGATGGCCGCCACACGCGGCCGGAGCCAGCCGCGTCCGCGCTTTGATCCCGTGTCCATGAACCCGTACATGCAGTGGACGAGTCGCGATTCCACGGATCATGTGCTGTGGTACCTCGACGCTGTTACCGCCTACAACGAAATGCGCATCGGCCGCGCGCTCGGGGTCGCAGGCACCGCCATCTGGCACCTGGGCGGCGAGGATCCGTCGCTGTGGAACGTGATCACCAACGACGGGGCGCTGCTGTCACCGGACAGCCTCAAGCCCATGCGGCCCAGCTACGACGTGGAATTCAACGGCGTCGGCGAGATCCTGCAGGTCACGAACTATCCGCTCAATGGCAGCCGCAACCTGCAGGTGGATGCGCCGAGCGGCTTCATCACCAACGAGACGCTGGTGAAGGCGCCCATTCCGTGGGTGGTGGCGCGCACGGGCGGGCAGGTCCAGAACGCACACCGCGTGGCCCTCACCTTCGACGACGGCCCGGACGGCCGCTACACGCCGCAGATTCTCGACACCCTCCGGTCGCGCGGCGTCAAGGCCACGTTCTTCGTCATCGGCCAGAACGTCGACACCCACATTCGTCTTTTACAGCGCGTTTACAATGAAGGGCATGAGATCGGGAATCACACGTATACGCATCCTAACCTCGCGCTAACACGAGAGCGGCAGAGTCGCTACGAGATCGATGCGACCGCATCGCTGATCGAGGCGGTCCTCAACCGGCGCGTCGCGTTCTTCCGCCCGCCGTACTTTGGGGATGCCGAGCCGAGCACCGATGCGGAGCTCGTGCCCGTGGGTATCGCGTCGCGCCGCAACTACTGGACGATCGGCCTGCACGTCGACAGCGAAGACTGGAAGGGACTCCCCACCGACAAGATCGTGTCGCTCGTGCTCGAGCGCCGCAAGGAGCCCAATGAGCTGAACACCCTCGCACAGGACTCGGCGCGCAACATCATCCTGCTGCACGATTCCGGTGGCGACCGCCACAACACCGTTGCGGCGGTGGGGCCCCTCATCGACTCGTTGCGCGCGCGTGGCGACACCATCGTGCTGGTGAGCGAGCTGGCGGGCATCACGCGCGACGACGCCATGCCGCCGGCGCCCTCCAGCGAGATCACGCGCTTCCTGCGCATGATCGGCTTCATGCTCCTTGGCATCGGCGAGCAGACGCTGTTCTGGGTCTTTACCGTGGCCGTCGTGCTGGGCATCGCCCGGCTCGTGGTGATCGGCGTCCTTGCCATCATCCAGCGCATCGGACAGCACCAGCGGCGTGGCGTGCCGGTCACGTACACCCCAGGCGTGAGCGTGATCGTGCCGGCATTCAATGAGGAAAAGGTCGTCGTCCAGACCATCTCGTCGTTGCTCAACCAGGTGTATGGCGGGGCGCTCGAGATCGTGATGGTAGATGACGGCTCCTCGGACGACACCGCGTTGATCTGCCAGGAGGCGTACGGCTCGCATCCACAGGTGTCGGTCTACAAGAAGGAAAACGGCGGCAAGGCGAGTGCGCTCAACTACGGTATCAATCTCGCAAAGCACGAGATCGTGATTGGACTCGATGCCGATACCGTATTCGACGACGACACTGTCGCGGAGCTCGTGCAGCCCCTGCAGAACCCCAGGGTGGCGGCCGTTGCGGGCAACGCAAAGGTGGGAAACCGCATCAATCTCGTGACACGCTGGCAGGCACTCGAGTACGTCACCAGCCAGAACTTTGACCGGCGTGCCTTTGCGTTGCTCGACTGCATCACGGTGGTGCCAGGTGCGGTTGGGGCGTGGCGCCGCTCGGTGGTGCTCGAGGTGGGCGGCTTCAAGGAGGATACCCTCGCCGAAGACCAGGACCTCACCCTCGACATGCGCCGCGCCGGCTATTCGGTGGCGTATGCCGATGGCGCCGTCGCGTATACCGAGGCACCCGATACGCTGCGCGGCCTCGCCAAGCAGCGCTTTCGCTGGTCGTTCGGAACGCTGCAATGCACCTGGAAGCATCGCAGCGCATTCTTCCGCGCAAAGTACGGATCGCTGGGATGGATCGCACTGCCCAATGTCTTCCTGTTCCAGCTGCTGCTGCCGGCCATCTCGCCCATTGCCGACTTCATGTTCCTGTACAGCATTGTGTCCGTCTACATCAACGCGGGAAATCACAGCATTGACGACCGGCTGACGTACGCGCTCGTCGACCTCGAAAAGGTCTTCACGTATTACGCGGTCTTCCTGCTCGTGGACTGGCTTGCGGCCGTGATTGCATTTCTCATGGAGCCGGACGAGGACAAGCAGCTCACGTGGCTCATCTTCATCCAGCGCTTCGCATATCGGCAGGTGATGTACTGGGTCGTGGTGCGCTCGTTCGCGGCGGCCCTCAGCGGGCGGCTCGTCGGCTGGGGCAAGCTCGATCGCAAGGCCACGGTGGAGATCCCGTCGCATGACAAGCGCGGCATCATCAAGTGGGTGAAGGGGCTGCGGCGCCGGAGTCCCGTGGGCGATCACGGATGACCATACAGGCACGCGGTATTCCCGCGCTCATCAATACCGCCTCCGGCACCGCGGATGCGGCGCGCACGGCGCTGGCGGCCAACCACGCGTTCGACGTCCGCGAAAGTCCGCCCGACAAGCTCGAGAGCACGCTGAAGGGCATCGTGGACGAAGGGGTTCCGCGCCTGCTCGTATCCGGCGGTGACGGAACCATCGCCACCGCGGCCACGGTGCTCGCCGGGACCGGGACCGAGCTCGCGATCCTGCCCGGCGGTACGCTGAATCACTTTGCCACCGATCTCGGACTCAGCACCGATGCCGGTGAGGCGCTCGCGTGCGCAGAGAACGGAACGGCCCGGGATGTCGACGTCGGCATGGTGAACGGAAGGGTCTTCCTCAATACCAGCAGCGTTGGCGCGTACGTGCACTTCGTGCGGGTGCGCGAGTATCTCGAAAAGCGATTTGGCTATCGCATTGCGTCCACACTCGCCGCGCTGCGCACCCTCGTGCAGCTGCGAAAGGTGGCCGTGGAAATCGAGGTCGACGGCAAGCGCCGCATCTATCGCACGCCCATCGTCTTCATCGGCGTGGGCGAGCGCGAGCTGCAGCTCCCCACCCTGGGGAATCGTGTTGCCGGCGGCAAGCGCGGGCTCCATGTCATGATCGTGAGCGGGCGCTCGCGCGGCCGCATGCTCGCCATCGCACTCAACGCCGTGGCACGCGGCGTAAAAACCGCCGCGCGAACACCGGAGCTGGACAGCTTCATCGTTGACCGGTGTACCATCACGCTGCGCCATCGCACCCTGGTCGCACTCGATGGCGAGCTCGTACCGCTCGATACACCGCTCGAGTATTCCCTGAATCGCGATTCCCTGCGCGTCATCTGCCCATGAGCCTCGCGCTGGAATCACGTCTCGCCGCAATCGTCGGTGAAAAGCGCGTCCTTGCAAGGCCATCGGAGCTTCGCGTCTACGAATCAGACGGGCTGCCGGGTTATCACCATGCGCCGCGCCTCGCTGTCTTTCCGGCAACCCGCGACGAAGTCATCGACGTCGTGCGCCTGCTCGCGGAAACGAAAACGCCGTACGTGGCGCGCGGGGCCGGCACCGGACTCTCCGGCGGCGCTCTCGCGAACGGCGTGGTGCTCCTTGGCCTGCATCGCCTGAAGCGCATCATCTCCATCGACGTGGAGAATTGCCGGGCGGTCGTGGAGCCTGGTGTGGTGAATGCCAATCTCACCGCGGCCACGGCGCCGCTGGGGCTGCACTACGCACCCGATCCGTCGAGCCAGACGGCGTGTACCATCGGCGGCAATGTCTCCGAGAATGCCGGCGGGCCGCACTGCCTCAAGTATGGCGTCACGCTGAACCATGTCATTGCATTGACGGTCATCTTGCCAGGCGGCGAGATCATCACCCTTGGCAATCCCGACGGCGAGGACGACGGCATTGATCTGTTAGGCGCCTTCATCGGCTCCGAAGGGTGCTTCGGCGTGGTGCTCGACGTCACCGTGCGCCTCGTGAAGAATCCGCAGGCGATTCGCACGCTGCTTGCCGACTTCGCCTCGGTGGACTCCGCCGCGCGTGCCGTTTCGGCGATCATCGCATCGGGCATTGTCGCGGCGGCGCTCGAGATGATGGACGCTCCAACAATTCACGCCGTCGAAGCGTCCATCTACGCGGCGGGATATCCCACTGACGCGGCGGCGATTCTCCTCATCGAGCTCGATGGGCCGCTCGCCGGATTAGAGGAAGACGTCGCCCGCGTTGAAAAGTTCTGTCTCGACGCCGGAGCGCGCGGGGTGCGTATCGCCACCGATGCTGCGGATCGCGCTCGTCTCTGGCAGGGTCGCAAGAAAGCCTTTGGCGCGATGGGGCGCGTGTCGTCACACCTCGTAGTGCAGGACGCGGTGGTGCCCCGCACGAAGCTGCCGGCCATTCTTGCGGAGATCGGACGCATCGGTGTTGCGCGGGGGCTCACGGTGTGCAACGTGTTCCACGCCGGCGACGGCAACCTGCATCCCAATATTCCCTACAACGCCAACGACCCGGTCGAATCGGCGCATGTGCATGAGGCGATGCGCGAAGTGATGGAAGCGTGCATCGCGGCGGGCGGCACCATTACGGGCGAGCACGGCGTGGGGCTCGACAAGTTACCATACATGGCCTCGTTGTTTACGCCAAGTACACTGACTGCAATGTGTACGCTGCGTACCGTGTTCGATCCGGAGCAGCGCTCGAACCCGAGCAAGGTCGTGCCCATCCACAGTTGCCGCGAGTGGCATGCGGCGCCATCCGCCAGGCCATGAGCAGCAGCGCCGAGATCTCCGCACTCATCGCCGATGCGCGTGCTCGGCGGATGCCGTTGCGACTCACGGGTGGCGGCACCTGGCTCGATGCGGGACGACCGTGCGATGCATCGGAGACGTTGAGTGCCGACACGGGCGTGGTTACGTACGAGCCAGGTGACCTCGTGCTCACCGTGCGCGCCGGTACGCCGTTCTCCGAGATACAACGCGTCACGAACGCCAACGATCAATGGCTCACGCTCGATCCCTTTGGAGTTACTACCGGCACACTGGGTGCAACGGTTGCAACGGGGTCGTGGGGGCCGCTGGCAAGTGCCTTCGGCGTGCCGCGTGATCACGTGCTGGGCTGTGAATTCGTGACAGGTGCAGGCGACATCGTACGGGCCGGGGGACAGGTCGTGAAGAACGTGGCGGGCTTTGACCTCGTACGCCTCGCCACCGGCTCCTGGGGCACGGTTGGTATGCTAACGGAAATCACCGTCCGTGTGCGCGCCAAGCCGGAAGAAGACTGCACACTCGCCATCGCGGCAGGCTCGGTCGGGGCTGTCGCCGACTGGGTGCGTGCCAGTGTGCACACGCCACTCGCCGCCGAGTTTCTTTCTCCTGCGCTCGCGCAGCCGCTTACGGGCAGTGCCGACGCGAGCCTCCTGGTGCGGCTCGGCGGGAATTCTCCACTGGTTGCGGCCGCGCGCAATGCTGCGGCCGCACTCGGCGATTCACGTGTGCTTCCGGCAAATGTGTGGAGCAAGCTCGCGGGCATTGAACAACCCGGTGCGATTGTGTTCCGGGTGAGCGCGATGCCCGCACGCATCGCGCACGTGTGGGCTCGCGCGCTGGAGCTCACGGAAATGTTCGGCGGCGTCGCACACGCAACGGTGAGTCGAGGTGTGGTTCGCTGCATCCTGCCTCCTGGCGAGAGCAAGGAGCTGCCGCAGATGCTAGCGGCGCTGTCTGCCGAGATGACGCTCATTGGCGAGCGGCTGCCTGCATCGCTCTGGCCGCTGGCAACGCGTGCGCGCTCCACGGATACACTCGCACGAGGCGTCAGGCACGCCTTTGACCCCGACAGCATCTTGAACCCCGGCATACTCGGCAACACATGAGCGTGACTACGGGCTCCATACCGTGTGCAATTCCTGGATCTCCACTCGACCTCGCGAGCGGTGGTATCGACGCGTGCGTGCATTGCGGGTTCTGCCTGCAGGCGTGCCCCACCTACCTCGCGCTGGAGGACGAGAACGACAGCCCCCGTGGTCGCATCGTCCTCATGCGCGGCCTGGTCGAGGGCACGCTCGCGACGACGAACGAAGACGTCCACACGCACATCGATCGCTGTCTCGGGTGCCGCGCCTGCGAAACAGCCTGTCCATCCGGGGTGCCGTATGGCCACCTGCTCGAAGCCACGCGCGCAACGCTTACCGCGGTCAAGCCCATCCCGTTCGTGGCACGGGCCATCCTGTTCGCCTTCGCGCGACGTCCACTGATGCTGCTGTTCATGTTTGGTGGCCGTCTGACGCGCGCACTGGGACTTTCGCGTCTGTTGGCGAGCTTGCCTGGCCGGCTCGGCTTCGCCATGGCCATGCTCGAATCGACGCGAGCGTCCATCACGCGCAAGCGCTATTCGCCGGACTCATCGGGATCACGCGGCTCGGTGGCCGTGCTTACAGGATGCGTCATGGAAGGCCTCTTTGCCGAGACGAATCGGGCGACGGAACGCACATTGTCCATGAATGACTATTCGCTCGTGCTCGCGCCACAGCAGCGCTGCTGTGGTGCACTGCATGCGCATGCCGGCGACGCCGAGACGGCTCGCACATTGGCGCGGGCGAACATCGAGGCGTTCGAGGCAGCCGGTGCCGACTACGTGGCGGTGAACGCCGCGGGCTGCGGTGCAATGATGAAGGAATACGGTCAGATACTCGAGCATGATGCCGGCTGGCATGAGCGTGCTGTCAGCTTTTCCGCGCGCGTGCGAGACGTGAGCGAGCTGCTTGCCGAGGCGGGTCCGCGCACCGGCGGCGCGCTGCCGCTCACAGTCACGTACGACGCACCCTGTCACCTGCTTCACGCGCAGCGCATCGCCACTCCACCCCTACGCGTGCTCGGCGCCATTCCCGGGCTTACGCTCGTGCCGTTGAACGCGAGTGACCAATGCTGCGGCAGCGCCGGTATCTACAACCTGGTGGAGCCCGACGTGAGCAATCGTGTGCTCGCGCCGAAGTTGGCGAATATCGCACTGACTGGTGCGCCGCTGGTGGCGACGGGGAATCCGGGGTGTCTCATGCAGATCGGGGCCGGGTTGCAGCAGGCGGGGGTGGGGGTAAGGGCGGTGCACCCAATTGACTTGTTGGATGCATCGTACGGAAACCTTTGACCCTGCGTTCGCCTTCTGCCGGAGCCGCAACGCCGGCCTCATGACACGCGGCCCCTGAAACGAATCAGTCCGTCCGTCCACGCATATACACACATACACGTCGTATATTCAGGCATGCTCGATGCTGTCCTGCTCGACTGGGAGTGTGTGCTCGTTTCCACTGCCGCCGCCCGCCGCGACGCACTGAGTCGTGCGCTCGCTGATGAAGGCGCGACGCGCGAGTCCGCCGCGAAAGACGCCACCGTGAGCGACCTCGTTGCACTCCGCGCCAGCAGGCATTTTGCCGAGCGGCTGGGAAAGGGCGTCATACTCGAGCCGGGCGCGAGAGAGTTTGTCGAACGCATTCAACTCGGCTCGCGGCTCGCCGTCGTCACGCGCGCAACGCGCCCGGAAACGGAATTTGTCCTCCGACTCGCCGGCCTGGACGGCGCCGCGTCGGCCATCGTCACCGCCAACGACGATGCCGCGAACGACTTTCGGGCGGCGCTCGACCTCCTCGCGAAACGCAAGCCGCTTTCCGCCACGCGGTCCGTGGCCATCGTATCGAGCGGCAGCGGCCTGCGACAGGCAAAGCATGCCGCGCTCAGGGCTATCGCCATCGGAATGCCGGCGCACGCCGCCATCGATGCGGATGGCTCCATCGACGCCATTGACGGCATGACGCTCGCGGACCTCGCGCGCATTGCCGGCCTCACCACTGCGGAGCGTACACCATGACCGCCATGCACACCCTTGGCGACGTCGGCGGGCGCAGCGTCGTGCTCGCGTATGGCAGTGTCGCCGTCGAGTACGAAGCCCTGCATGCCGGCGCCGTGCTCTTCGATCGCAGCCATCGTGGGCGCGTACGCCTCAAGGGCGACAAGGCCGCCGAGATGGTGACCGGCCTCGTCACGAATGACGTCTCCGGACTCGTAGCGGGCCAGGGCTGTTACGCGGCGGCCCTTACCGCCAAGGGCAAGATCATCGCCGACGTCCGCATTTTCGTCGAGGAAGGCAGTGTGCTGGTGGACGCGCCGCCGCGCGCCGCCGCGGCGTGGGCGTCCATGGTGAAGAAGTTCGTGAATCCGCGCATCGCACCACACGTCGATGAAAGTGCGGCCCTTCGCGACCTGGGCGTGTTCGGCGTCAATGCGCGGCACGTGGTGGCGGCGCTCACCGGTGTGCAGTCGCCGGCGCTCACCGCGCTCGCTCCCTACGCGCACATCACCGTGGACATGGGCGGGCACAAGATGCTCGTCGTTCGCTCGGTGGATCTCGACGTCGAGGGGTTCGAGCTCATCGTCGACGCGGATCAATTCGATGCGCTGTGGGAGCGCGCTGTTGCGGCGGGTGCATTGCCCGCCGGTCTGGACGCGTGGGAGATTGCGCGCGTCGAAGCGGGCCGTCCGGAGTGGGGAGTCGACATGGACGACACCACTATTCCGCAGGAAGCGAACTTCGACGAGCTGCACGCCATCTCGTACACGAAAGGCTGCTACGTTGGACAGGAAACGGTCGCACGTCTTCACTTTCGTGGACACGTGAACAAGCATCTTCGTGGGATTCGCGCGAGTGGCCTCGATGCGCCGCCCATGGGCGCGACACTGCATGGCGAGGACGGACTTCAGGTGGGCGACGTTCGCAGCAGTGTGCGCTCACCGCGGCTCGGCGGCATTGCCATCGCGATGATTCGTCGTGAAGTGGCGGCGGGCGCCGCGCTCATCGCGCGCTGGAACGTTGATGACACGATCGCGGAGCGTACCGTCGACGTCATGGCCCTGCCCTTTGCAACGGACTGAATGAGAAACGGGGCGGCACACCCTGAGGTGTACCGCCCCGATCTCAAGACGCAGTGAAGAAAATTACGGCTTCTTCGGAGCGGCAGCCTTGGCATCCTTCATGGCGCCCTTGGCTTCTTCCATCTTCTTCATGGACGTGTCCATCTTGGCCTTGGCCGTGTCCATCTTCATGCCGGCCATGGAGGCCGAGTCCTTCTTGGTGGTGTCGACGGCAACCGGTGCCGGCGCAGGTGCCATCGCCGGAGCGGCGGTGTCAGCCTTGGGGGTTTCCTTCGCACTGCAGGCCGCGACGAGCACGACTGCGACAAGGGCCAGGCGCTTCATGTAATTCTCCTGATTAGGTCTTGAGTGAATGACGCGTTGGTCCGCGCACGTTCTCGGTGCCCGGCTTCAGCGGGGTAAAAGTTAGAATTTCGGGACCACATGTCAAGGGTGAATTGTGGTGGGCCAAGTGACTACGCCCCAACGGGTTCCTCATTGTTTCGCCCCTGCGGCGGCTCGGGAAATCCACCGAAATGCCCCGGATGAGTACGCAAATGTTTGCATGCAGTATGTAACTAGCGCTACAGCAACGACTTATAAGATGACTTTGTAATGTATTCCGGCCCGCCTGTGGTCCTCCGCGCCTGCCCTCGCTACCTTCGCGACTGACTCAAGTCCCCACTCATGTCTTCCGAAACTCCCTCCGCGAAAAACGAGATCCGTCGCAACGGCGTGGTCCGCGGCGCATGCCCACACGATTGCCCTGACACGTGCGCCATGCTCGTCACGGTCGAAAATGGCATCGCGACGCGTGTTGCCGGCGATCCTGACCATCCGGTCACCAACGGATTCCTCTGCGCGAAAGTCAACCGATACGTGGAGCGCACGTATCACCACGACCGGCTTCGCACGCCGCTTCGCCGCGTCGGGCCAAAAGGCAGCGGACAATTCGAGGCCATCACGTGGGAGGCGGCGCTCGATGAAATCGCGCTTCGCCTTGGATCCATCGCGAAGGAATTCGGCGCAGAATCCATCCTGCCGTACTCGTACGCCGGCACGATGGGCATGGTGCAGGGCTCGTCGATGGACCTGCGTTTCTTCCATGCACTCGGCGCCTCGAAGCTCGACCGCACCATCTGCTCGATGGCGGGAACGGTGGGCATGCGGATGACCGTTGGCGCGAATGTCGGCGCGGATGGCGAAGGGGTACCGCAAAGTGATCTCATTCTCCTGTGGGGAACGAACACGCTCACGGCAAATCCGCATCTCTGGCCGTTCATCCTGAAGGCACGGGAGCGCGGTGCAAAAATCATCTGCATCGACCCCATCCGGACGCGGACCGCGCTCCAGTGCGACGAGTGGATTCCCATTCGGCCCGGCACCGATGCGGCGCTCGCCCTGGGCGTCATGCACGTGATTTTTGCGCGCGGCCTCGAGGATCGCGACTACATGGAGCGCTTTACACTCGGCCATGAGGCATTGCGCGAGCGGGCTGCCGAATGGACTCCCGAGCGCACGTCGGAGGCCACGGGTCTTCCCGTGGAGACGATCGTGTCGCTCGGCGAACGATATGGAGCGTCCAGGGCCGCGTTCATTCGCGTGAACTACGGGCTGCAGCGTCATGCAGGCGGCGGCATGGCTGTTCGCACCATTGCATGCCTGCCGGCAGTTACCGGCCATTGGCGGCGCGCCGGCGGCGGTGTGCAACTGTCCACGTCGGCGAACTTCATGTTCAACAAGGCGGCGCTTGCACGCGTCGACCTCGGTCCCGCGACGCGCACCATCAACATGATCCGCCTTGGCGATGCGCTCACCACGGCCGACGGCGGTGTGGGCGGTCCGCCCGTGAAGGCACTCGTTGTCTACAACAGCAACCCTGCCGCCGTTGCCCCCGACCGCAATGCGGTCACGCGCGGGCTCGCGCGCGAGGATCTCTTTACCGTTGTGCTCGAGCATTTCCAGACCGATACGTGCGACTGGGCCGACATCGTGCTGCCGGCCACCACGCAACTGGAGCATTGGGACGTCCACTTCGCGTACGGACATCACTATGTGTCGCTGAATCAGCCGGCCATCGCGCCGCTCGGTGAAGCGAAGCCGAACAGCGAGATCTTCCGGCTGCTCGCGGCGCGAATGGGGATGACCGATCCGGCATTTCAGGACGACGATCTCGCGCTCATTCGGCAGGCGCTCGACACAGGGGCACCCAGGCTTCAGGGTGTGTCGTTCGAAACGCTGCTGGAAAAAGGGTGGACTCGGCTCAACGTACCTACGCCGTATCTCCCGTACGCCGACGGCGAATTCCCGACGCCGAGTGGCAAGTGTGAATTCTATTCGGTGCGGCTCGCGGAGATGGGACTCGATCCGTTGCCGACGTACATTCCACCATATGAGTCCGTGGAGCGTGACGCCGAGCTCGTGGCGCGATATCCGCTCACGTTGATCTCGTCGCCAGCGCATCAGTTCCTCAACACCACGTTCGTGAACGTCACGTCCCTGCGACGTCAGGCGAAGGAGCCGGAGGTCCTGCTCCATCCCGCGGACGCCGAGCGTCGTGGCATCTCCGTGGGGGCGATGGTGACCGTGCGGAATGACCGTGGCGCATTTCTCGCGCGTGCACGCGTGGAGCCGTCCATTCGGGAGGGCGTGGTGTGGGCGCCGTCGATCTGGTGGGGCAAGCTCGCCGGTGACGGCGCCAATGCGAACCAGACCACATCGCAGCGGTTGACTGATCTCGGCAACGGGCCGGTGTTCTACGACAATCAGGTCGAGGTGGAGTCGGCGTGACTGTCGTTCGCCGGCGTGTGCGAAGCGGAGCGACTGCCGGAGAGATGCTGGACGCCGTGGCCGGTTGGGCAAACGATCCGCCACCAATCTCCCGACATTCGCTTCGCTCATGCGGGATGACAATCGGATGCCGCATCGCACCCTCTCATCCCGCAGGAGTGAGCGAAGCGAACGAATGTCGGGAGATACTGTACTGGTCTGTGAGGCCGGCCTTTGCCACGCCATCCGCCACCAATCCCCGGCACGCACTTCGCGCATGCGAGATGCCCGCTGGTGCGGCGGCGCAATGTTTCCGTACGCCACTTGCGATTGCACGGCACGTAAAGCTACTTCCGAAAAGAACCGATTTTTGCCCCGGAGGCAGCGTTGTCGCAGCACCCAGAAACACTCGGCGCCCTCGCCCGTTCCCCGTGGGGAGCGGCAAACCGCGCCACACGGTCCGTAAAGGATGAGATGCGCCAGAATCTCCTTGGCAGGCTGGCCCGGGGCGGGCCGCTGTTCGAAGGAGTGATCGGATACGAAGAGACAGTCATGCCGCAGATCGTCAATGCGCTGCTGTCGAAGCATAACTTCATCCTGCTTGGGCTCCGCGGCCAGGCCAAGTCACGCATTCTTCGCGCGTTGTTGACCTTGCTCGACGACGTCATGCCGATCATTGCCGGCAGCGAGGTGAACGACAATCCATTCGCGCCCATTTCGCGCTATGGCAAGAACCTCATTGCCGACGCACGCGACGACACGCCCGTGGCGTGGGTGGATCGCGACAGCCGGTTCGTTGAAAAGCTCGCGACTCCTGACGTCACCATCGCAGACATGATCGGCGATCTCGACCCCATCCGCGCTGCCCGCGGTGGACATGTGCTCTCCGATGAGTTGACCATCCACTACGGCATGCTGCCGCGTGCAAATCGCGGCATCTTTGCCCTGAACGAGCTGCCGGACCTCGCCGGCAAGGTACAGGTCGGACTGTTCAACGTGATGCAGGAAGGCGACGTCCAGATCAAGGGCTATCCGGTTCGCCTTCCGCTCGACGTGCAGCTGTGCTTCACCGCGAACCCCGAGGACTACACGGCGCGCGGCAAGATCATCACGCCGCTCAAGGATCGCATCGGCAGCGAGATCATCACGCACTATCCTGAAACGGTCGAGCTGGGAATGTCGATCACGAGCCAGGAGGCATGGACGGCGCGCGAAGGCAAGAGCGTGCGCATCCCCGACTTCATCGCCGAAGTAGTGGAGCGCGTCGCGTTCGAGGCGCGCGAGGACAAGCGCATCGACCGGCGCTCCGGCGTATCGCAGCGCATGCCCATCAGCGTGATGGAAAATGCCGTTTCCAACGCGGAGCGTCGCGCAATCGTGACGGGCGAAACGGAAATCGTCCCGCGCATCTCGGACGTCTACGCGGCACAGCCGGCCATCACCGGCAAGATCGAGCTCGAGTACCAGGGTGAGCTCGTGGGTGGACATGCAATCGCACGTGAGCTCATTCGGCGCGCCGCCGATGCCACGTTCAGCGAGCGCGCGGGCGGCATGAACACGGACGACGTCATCATCTGGTTCGACGAAGGTGGAAACCTCCAGCTCACGGAAGACGAGCGCGCCGAAGGCATGCAGGCCGCATTTCAGCTCGTGCCTGGGCTCGTCGAGTTGGTCAGGCACATCGGACTGGCGGCGGAGGGTGATGCATCGCAGACGGTCGCCGCATGCGAGCTCGTGCTCGAGGCACTCGTCGCGCGCAAGAAAATCTCGCGCTCGGATGGAGGATTGTATGGACGTGCCGAGCCGGAACGCCGCAGACGCCGGCCGAGTGATGACTTGTTTGGGGGGTGAGATCATCGTTCGCGCCGCAACCCTGCACGATCTCGAGGCGGTCCTCGAGATGCGACTCGCGTTGCTGCGCGAACATCCCACGCATCCCATCTACGGGCGGCTGAGGCCCGACGTCGACAAGCGTGCACGAGACCTGTTCGTCACGCAGCTGCGCGCGATGAATGAAACGATCTACCTCGCGCTCATTGGTGACGACGTCGCCGGCATCCTGCGCTGCGTCGAGTCGATCGGCTCCCTGCTGCTCGATCCGGCGCGATATGCCTATGTATCGTCGGCCTACGTGAAACCGTCGTTCCGCCGGCGCGGTGTGCTCCGTGCGCTGTTGCTGGCCGTGGAGCGCTGGTCACGGCTACGAGGGCTCGAGCAGATGCGGCTGCACAACGTCGCGGGAAGTATGGAGGCCGAAGGTGCGTGGAGCGCGCTCGGCTTCGACGTGGTGGAACAGGTGCGCGTGAAAAACGTGACGTCGAGAAAGGACGGCTGATGCCCATCGTCACCATCACGCGCCAGTTCGGCTCCGGAGGGTCGGAAGTCGCGGAGCAAGTCGCATCGGCGCTCGGTTGGACACTCTATGACAATGCGCTGGTCGACGAAGTAGCAGCACGCCTCGGGCTGACGGTGGCCGAGGTGTCATCGCGCGAAGAACGTGTGCCGTCGCTCGCGGAACGCCTGGCCTCGGCGATCTCGCTGAGCGCACCCGAGGTCATGCCATTGGTGGGTGATGCGGCGACGCCGCCCAGCGAGGAGCGGCTCCGTGCAGGCGATGAATGAACGGCGAGCGCAGTTCATTCATCGCCATTGGTCACGGGACTGGACCGATCCTGCGAACTACCATCTGTGTGTCAATACGGGGCTTGGATGGGACGGCGCCGCAACGCTCGTGGCATCCGTCGCACGCGAGCGATTTGGCCGAGCGCTCAGGCCATTGACGAGATGACCAGTGTAAAGCCATCGGGGTCCTTCAGGCGAAAGACACGTGTCCCCCACGGCATGTCCGCGGGCTCAGCATCCAGCGTGCCGCCCCGCTCCGTGATCCCCGCCGCGAGCGCATCGATATCCTGAGCGGTAGAGAACTGGAGTGACATCCCCTGGCCTTTCACGCGCTCCCACCCCTTGGCGCCATTGTCCCGGCCGAGCAGGAGTCTGATGTCACCGGCCTTGAGGGAGACGGCGACCAGTTTCCCTTCTCGTTCATGTTTCTGGTCGATGATGAAGCAGACGACGTCGCAATACCACGCCAGGCTTTTTTCGAGATCGTTTACCGTGAACGACGCCGCCAGGGCGCGGGCACGGAACGATTCGGGCGCGGCGCGCGTGACGGCGCCGTCGGAGCTCTGTGAGTTTTCGGTCATGTGGTGCCTCTGATTCAAAGTACGGAGCAGATGTGTTCGTGCTCAGCAGTAAGTTGGCAGGTCTGCGGGGTTGGCGCGAGGGCGTGCGTGGCAGGTTTAGATTCAGGAACGCCCCACCGTTTCCAGAGACTGCGACTCACGTGATGCAACCGCCTGTTGTCCGCGCTGCCGGACCAAGTGACGCGCCGGCCATGGCGAAGCGGCGCTTTTCCAGGTCCGTTATCTGATCGTGAGCGCCAGACAGGACGGTCCGGGAGAAGGCAAGACGTCGCTGGATGTGCTCTTTCCGCGGGTCTACTCGGAGCTGCACGAGCTTGCCGAGCGCTTTCTGTGGCACGAGCGCGAAGGTCATACGCTCAGCCCGACGGCGCTCGTCCACGAGGCCTACCTGCGGCTGGCGGCCCAGGATGTTCCGCCGGCAGATCGTGGGCGTTTCTTTGGCCTTGCCGCCGAGATGATGCGGCGCATTCTCGTGAATCACGCGTTGGCCCGGCGTGCCGCAAAACGGGGAGGCGATCAGGTCTGCATCACCCTCGAGGAGTCGCTCGCGAGCGATGTTCCGGAAACGGAGCTCGACGTCATTGCCCTCGATGAAGCGCTGCAGCGACTGACGGCCATGGACCCGCGTGCCGGGCAGATCGTCGAGCTGCGTTTCTTTGCGGGTCTTGGCGTCGAGGAAACGGCGGCGGTGCTCGACATCTCGCCGGCCACGGTCAAGCGGGAATGGAGCGCATCTCGCGCCTGGCTGCGGAGGGAGCTCGCGAGTGCCTGATCCCGGTGCGGAGCGATGGGCCGCGGCAAAGGACACATTCAACGCCGCGCTGGAACACCCCACGGGAGAGCGACACGGATTCATCACGCGCGCCTGCGGCGACGACACTGCGCTTCGCGCCGAAGTCGAATCACTGCTTGCCGCACACGCCGGCTCCGACGATTTCCTGAGTGATGCTGCGCGCGACCGGCTCCGCTCCGACGTCACGCATGCGATTGGCCTGCAGCCCGGAGCGCGGCTCGGCGCGTATCGGGTGTCAAGAGAGATCGCGCGCGGCGGCATGGGCACGGTCTATCTCGCCGAACGAGCCGATGCGGAGTTCGAGCAGCGCGTGGCGATCAAGCTCGTGACGCGCGGCATGGACACCGAGATGGTGCTGCGGCGTTTCCGCCAGGAACGGCAGATTCTCGCCGAGCTTCAGCACCCCAACATCGCGCGGCTGCTCGAGGGTGGCACGACCATCGACGGCTTGCCGTATTTTGTCATGGAATACATCGAGGGTGCGCCGATCGACAGATACTGTGCGTCGCGAGGCCTTTCGATGGATGCGAGGCTCGACCTGTTTCGCGATGTGTGCGCGGCGGTGCAGTACGCGCACCAGCGGCTCGTGGTACACCGCGACATCAAGCCTGGAAATATCCTGGTCACGGCAGAGGGTGTACCCAAGCTGCTCGACTTCGGCATCGCCAAGCTGCTTACGCCGATGGCCGACGTGACGGACCTTACCGCACCGCAGTTTCGTGCGATGACTCCCGAGTATGCGAGTCCTGAGCAGTTGAACGGCGGAAGCGTCACCACGCTGGCGGACGTCTACTCGCTCGGCGTTGTTCTCTACCAGACACTCACCGGCAGTCATCCTGGGAACGCCTCCGTGACGGAGGCGCCTTCGCTGCCATCGCGTGCGGTGCCTGCGCTTCGCGGCGACGTCGATACCATCGTGCTCGCGGCCATGCGCCGCGCGCCGGAGCGGCGGTATGCGTCGGCGCAGGCGTTGAGTGACGATATCCTTCGCTACCGGCGTGGGCTGCCTGTCACGGCGCGCGCGGACAGCTGGTCGTATCGCGCCGCCAAGTTCGTGCGGCGCAATCGCGCGGCGGTCGCGTTAGGCGTGCTCTCGCTCGTCGCCGTACTGGGAGGACTTGCGGCCTTCGCGTGGCAGGCGCACGTGGCAAATTCGCACCGGCTCGTTGCGGAGCGGCGGTTTGCGGACGTGCGCCGCCTCGCGTTGTCGTTGTTGTTCGACGTACACGATTCCATTGCCGTGCTGCCAGGCTCGACGCGTGCACGCCAGCTCATTGTTTCACGGTCGCTCGAGGCACTCGACACCCTCGCCATCGATGACGCCAACGACCCTGCCTTGCGCCAGGATATCGCGGGCGCCTATCTGCGCGTCGGTGACGTCCAGGGGCTGCCGTACAGCGCGAATCTTGGACAAACGAGTGCAGCCCTCGTGAGCTACACGAGGGCAATCGGCCTGCTCGAGCCACTTGTCGCCGCCACGCCGAACGATGCTCACGCGCAACGTGATCTCGCCTCGGCGTACATGAGGGTAGGATCCATTCACATGCGCGCCCGTGAGTGGAGTGCCGCGGTCGCAAGCGAGCAGCGCGCCGTTGCGGTGGCCGAGCGTGCCGTGCAGGGTGCACCCAATGACACGAGCCTTCAGGCGAGGCTGAGCGAGGCGCTCATCTATCTCGGCGACGCGTACGGCGTGGACGACCGGCGGACCCTCATGGGCATCGCCACTGCGCGCGACGCGTATCAGCGTGCCCTGAAGGTGCGGCTCCGCATGTTGAATGGCGCACCGCGTACATCGTCGCAGTTGCGTGCCGTCGGACTTGCCTACACGCGGCTCGGCTACATCGGCAACTGGACGGTGGAGCTCACGGGTGATTCCATGCAGTTCGCAACATCCGTCGCCAATTTTCGCGCGGCGCAGGAGATGAGGCACGCACTCGTGGCGATTGATTCGAGTGCGCCCTCGCGGCGCCGGCTGGCCGACGGCTGGATGGACATCGCACTCGCGGAGGAGCCGCTCGGCCACCTGCAGGAAGCGCTGGCCATCATCGACAGCGCGGGACCGGTATTCAGGTCGCTCGCTGCCGCAGACGCGGCCAATATGGAGGCGCTTCGCGACCTGGCGTACTACGCCGAGAATCGCGGCGTGGCGCTGCTGCTGCTCGGCCGTGCGGACGATGCGCAGTTCGAGGAACGAACGGCGGTGGTGCGGCTGACACGCCTGCAGCGGGACGATCCGGCAAGCCTTGAGGAGTACTATCATCTCGTGCATGCACAGGAGACGCTGGGTGATGCATTGGCGAAGCGAGGCGATGCCAGGGGCGCGGCGGCCGCGTACGAGGATGCGCGGTTGAGTCTGCGCCGCTGGCGTGCGGCGGAGCCAAGTGCGAAGCAACCGACGCAGCTTGCCGCGGAAATCGAGCAGCATGCGGCGAGGGTGTTGCGCCGGTGACGGGCTGACAACACGAGAGAACGCCCTCAGACTCATTTCGCCGGAATACTTGTGCTCGCCTGCCCCAGCGAGTCTATGGTACGGATATTCCTTGGTGTCGACGGCTCACCGACACTCTTCGCGACTCACCGGAGCTCTGACATGAGCACTCTCCAGCGGCTCACCCCATCGCTGTGGTTCGATAGCCAGGCCGAGCAAGCCGCGCAGTTCTATACCGGTATCTTCAAGAACTCGCGGATCGTCACCATCAACTATTACGGCAAGGCCGGCTTCGAGACGCATCGCCGGCCGGCTGGCTCGGTGATGAGCGTCCTGTTCGAGCTGGACGGCCACGAGTTCACAGCCGTGAACGGCGGGCCGCAGTTCAAGTTCACGGAGGCAATATCCTTTCAGGTGAACTGCGAGGAACAGCACGAAATCGACTACTACTGGGACAGGCTGTCGTCGGGCGGGGACCCCAGGGCCCAGCAGTGCGGCTGGCTCAAGGACAAGTACGGTCTCTCGTGGCAGATCGTTCCATCCATGCTGCCCGACCTCTTCAGGGACGCGAGCTCCGACGGCGCCGCGCGTGCCATGACCGCGATGCTGAAGATGAAGAAGCTCGACATTGAAACGCTCGAGAAAGCCTTCGAAGGGTGATCTTGCACATGAAAGTATTTATCTATTAACTTTCATTTGATGACAGCCCCCACGCGACTCCGCACCGCACCACGGCCCGAGCCGGCCCAGGTGCTTGCCCGGGCCACGCTTGCCGCGGCGGAACGCCTCGAGCTCCGCCACCGGCACCTCGCGGCCATCATCGGCTCCAGCGAAGCCTCCGTTTCCCGGTTGCAAAGTGCGCGCGGGCTCGACCCGGATACAAAAGAAGGCGAGCTCGCACTCATGTTCCTCCGTCTCTACCGCGCGCTCGATGCGCTGGTGGGTGGCGACGACGGCAAGGCGCGTGCATGGCTGCACGCGGAGAATGCACACCTTGGCGGAGTGCCCGCCGAGCGAATTCGCACTGTCGAAGGACTGGTTGATGTCGTCCAGTATCTGGACGCGATGCGCGGACGACTCTGAGCTCCGCGCCCTTCGTCTCTCGCCCTGGCGAGTGGTGGAGGCACAGCATCAGGTCTCCACGCGCAAGCTCGTCGACTCGGCCCAGGAGCAGGCGCTGCTCGAGGAGCTGATCGACCGCGCCAAGCCGCCCGACACCACCGGCGGCCGCACGCACTACCTGCTCTTCACGCCATTTCGATATCCGCCGCTCCGCCACGGCTCGCGCTTCGGCAGCCGGCAGGAGCGCGGCATCTGGTACGGCTCGGAGACGTTGCGTACCGCATTCGCGGAGCTGGCCTATTACCGGCTGCTGTTTCTCGAGGGAACGAGCGCGGAGCTGGGCGCGGTCATCACGCCGCTCACGGCATTCACGGTTCGCATGCGCTCGGCGCGGGGTGTGGATCTCGTGGCTCCGCCGTTCGACGTCCATCGGCGTGCGATCACGTCGCCGTCGAAGTACGGACCCACGCAGGCACTCGGCACGGCCATGCGTGAGGCAGGCGTGGAGCTGTTTCGATATCCATCCGCGCGCGATGCTGAGGATGGCGTGAATGTGGGCGCGTTTTCGGTGAATGTCTTTGGCGGCGCGAAACCGCATGGCTTCGAGACGTGGTACTGCACGGCGACGCGGGACAGAGTGGAGCTGGCGAAGCGGGACTACTTCAAGGCAGAAGCCTTTGCTTTTCATCGACGTCAGTTTCTCACGGGAGAAATGCTGCCACGGCCAGCACTCTGACGGTGTGATTTCTCCGACGGCACCGTAGCTTTGCCGGATGGCGAACCTCACTCTCCGGTGCACGTGCGGCAAAACGATGTCCGTGCCCGATCAGCACCGGGGCGTGAAGATCAAGTGCCGGCAGTGTGGCGTCGTCATGCGCGTGCCCTTGGAGACACGCCCCGCGCCCGCGCCCACGACACAAGGCGTCTGGACGTTGCATAATGTGGGCTTGCTGTTCAAGGGCATCGGCCGATCCATCGCGCGAGTCCATTGGCGTTACCTCCTTGCGCCCAGCCGGGCTATCCTCGTCGCGCGGCTCGCATGGTTGTACTTCATCGCCGTCTGCGTGGTGTGTGCCGTCATGTGGACCTACGGCGACACATGGTGGGTCGGCACCGTGCTGCTGTTCATCGGCCGCTGGATCTTTCTCGTGCCGGGCGGAATCCTCGCCGTGGCTGCGCTGTTCCTGCACAGGAAATCACTCATCCCCCTCCTGGGCGCGGCGCTCATCACCGTTGGGCCCATCATGGGATTCCGTGCGGGATGGCAGCGCATGCTTTCACATCCGGCGGGGATGCACGTTCGCATCGTCACGCTCAATATCGAGGGCGGCGACAGGAACTGGGTGCTCCTTTCCGAATACCTCGAGCGCTGGAAGCCCGACGTCCTCGCTTTACAGGAGTGCGGCGAGGCACTGCGGTCAGAGCTGAAGGAGCTCAAGGGATGGTACACCCACTCCGCTAACGACCAATGTCTCGTGAGCCATTTTCCCATCACGGATTCGAGTGTGATGAACCGGCGCACGCTCGAGCGCATTCACGGCGACACCGAAGAAGGCATTGGCGGTGCGGGCTACGTTGTGCGCTATACGCTGCAGACGCCGCGCGGTCCGATCAACCTTACCAACCTGCATCTCGAGACGCCGCGCAAGGGCCTGGAAGACCTGCTGGGCGGCTGGCTGCAGTCGGAGCGGCTGCAGCAGAACACGGAGCTGCGCGCGATCGAAGCGCAGCTCGCGCGGCAGTGGGTCAACGTGGGCAAGGCTCCCACACTCGTGGTCGGCGACTTCAACACCCCCGTAGAGAGCCAGATCTTTCGCACCGCGTGGGGTGACATGACCGATGCCTTCTCGCGCGTTGGCTACGGGCTCGGCATGACGAAGCGCAATGGCTGGATCCGCGCCCGCATCGACCATGTGCTGAGCGGACCTGGCTGGTATGCCGACCGCGTCACGCTCGGCGATGACGTCGGCTCCGATCATCTGCCCCTCATCGTTGACCTCACGCTCGCTCCCGAACGGCCGGCGTCGCCCTGAGTCAGCGCATGAAGTGGCAGGTGTAGCCGCCCGGATTCTTCTTCAGGTAATCCTGATGATAGCCCTCCGCGCTGTACCACGGTGCCGCAGCCTCGATGGTGGTGGTAATGGGTTTTTTCCAGAAGCCCGAGGCATTCACGCGGGCGATGACCTGCTCCGCGATGGCCTTCTGTTCCGGTGACTGCGGAAAAATTGCCGAGCGATACTGCGTGCCGATGTCGTTGCCCTGACGATTGAGCGTGGTGGGGTCGTGCAGCTTGAAGAACCACTTCTCGAGCAGCGTCTCGAATGACAGGACGGTTGGATCGAACGTGATCCGAATGGCCTCGGCGTGCCCCGACTTGCTCTCGTGCGTGTCGTGGTAGGTGGGATTCTCGAGCCAGCCTCCCGTGTATCCCACGTCCGTATCGATCACACCGGGCACCGTGCGGAGGATGTCCTCCACCCCCCAGAAGCAGCCACCGGCAATGACGGCGACTTCGGTGTTTGCTGTGGTCGGCGTGCTCATCGTCCTCGTGCTCCTCGTTTATGGGGTGACCGTTACCTGTAAACTAATTCCGGCGACGAATGGTTCCTCGCGGTGCCGGGCCGAGCTCGCTGGGGGTGGTGGGCAAGCACGCATTGTGCACGTGTAGGCCGTGCTGGGTGCTGGACGTCCTCATTTACCGACTGGAGAATTCACATGAAAATCCAACTTCTGACACTCGCGCTCGCCGGGGTGCTTTCCGTACCCGCCGCCGCGCAGGACATGGCGAAGCCGCAGAGCACGCAGGCCGCCAAGGTCGACATCAAGGTCAGCAAGACCCTTGCGCACTCCGTGAAGGTCAGCGGCGATTCGGCGATGGCCCTCGCACGCGTGGCGGCCCCCGGGGGTGAAGTGAGCTCCGCTGAGCTGAACATGATGGACAAGCGGCTCGTGTACAACGTCAAGCTCTTGACCAAGGGCAAGCGCGCTACGGAAGTGGCGGTGGATGCCATGAGTGGTGAGGTGGTGAAGAACCACGAGCTGGGCGGCATCAAGGCGACGATGGTGCATCGCGACGAGAACAAGAAGCTGAAGGATGCGAAGCGGGATTCGACGATGACGGCGCCCTGATCTCTCGATCGGGCGGAAACAAACAACGTTTCCGCCCGATTCGCGTTCTACTTCGGGTTTGTACCGGTCCGCGTCTGCTCACCATGGCCCGCCTCCGTGCGGCCTGCGAGAGATATCTTAACACCTCGAGCTTTGCGCAAGTGACCATGTATCCCACCATGGCGCCCTCCTCGAGCAATAGATGATCGTGTCGCATAGACGACGCTTCTGTCATCCCGCATGAGCGCAGCGAGTGTCGGGAGATACCATTCCCTCATTTTGGCATTCTGGCGCAGAGCACCTGTACGGAATATCCCGACACGCGCATAGCGCGTGCGGGATGACAACGGTGCCCGTATTCCAACACTCGTGCAGTGACGACCATATCGCCTGTAGTGCGATGACGTAAAGGTACGAAGTGCGCTTCAGGTCTTGTCGCGTTCGCGTTTCAAGCGCGCGAGGTCCTGGTCCACGGACTCGGGCAGGAACATATCGTCAGCAATCCGCGCAATTTCCTCTGCGTCCTTCCATGCGGTTTTCAGAACGTGCAGCTCACCTTCGAGCGCCCGTCGCTCCGAGTCCTCGTGTGCGGCCATCTCGAGCGCCAGGCGTCCGGCTTTGGGCAGTGTGCCCAGAACGTTCGTCCTACCGGCCTGAACCCACTTCGCCGCATCGCGTTCCTCGATGGCAATCACGGCTCGGCGAAAGAGTTCCGCCGGATTCCCCGCCTCCTCCAGATATCCAACAGCGCGCGAGACTTCGCTCGCCGAACCGCCAGTGTGATTCAGGTACGGAAGCAGCGCCCCGGCCGCGCGGATCGCCTTCTCGCCAATCAGATCAATTTCACCGGTCGCATTGCCGAGAGTCCAAACGGTGCTGTCGGCACGCAACGCGGGCGTCCGGAGCACGATTCCATCGGGGTCGAAGTACAGCTTGGCCTTCTTGAGATCGACGAGACGCACGCGAATGGTGTCGTCACCATCGGGAACACGAATGACGGTCCGAGTCTGATACAGGCTACGGGCAAAACTGAGGATGTTGAGCGCTGGTCCAAACGCGCCCGCTCCAACGAGACCCATCATCGGACCGGCAACGACGCCAACGCCAACAACGGCAACGCCGCCCGCAACGAGCGCATAGTTTCTGCGCCGCCTGCGCCCGAACTGATCACCGTAACGCCACGCGGCCATCTCCGGCCGCTGCGGCTCGCCGATGCGCACCAGCTCGAGGCCCTCCCTGAGCCGAGCGAGGCCGATGTGCTCGGTGGATACGCGCAGCCTGGTGGAGCGAAACAACTTCTCGCACTCCTCGATGGCTTCCCACCGCTCCTCGAGCGGCGTGAGATTCCATCGCTCACACGTGCGGCACACAACCCAGAGACGCCCCTTCGCGCCGTCGAACGCCAGCCGGCGGCCAATTGGAAAATGCTCGACGGATTCATTCCGGCCGAGCGCACTCTGGCAGAAGAGACAGGTGGAGTACACGGATACTCAGTTGCGAACGCCGACCTTCGAAAGAATCTCGAAGCGGCACCGAGCGCCGTGGGTTCGATCGCAGCATTCCCTGACGGGTGATCCGACGAGCGATGCCACCAGCTCCTCGACGACCTGGCAGGCCCCGGGTTCCGCGCGCACCGCGGCAGACAGCGGACAGGCGTAGCCTCGCAACCTGAAGCCACCATTGATCTTCTCGACGTCGATCTCGGCGCCGAGTGCAATGAGCACCGCAGCGGCGGTGCGGACGCGTGATTCCATCGAGCCGGTCGCGATCGAATCCGCCGGCACGAGTCGGCGGCCGGTCTCGCGCAGGATCTCCGCGATGTCGGCTGGTGCGAGGCGATCGGCGAGCGATTCGAGCAACGAGGTGAGGACTGGCGCGTACGCTGCGGAAAGCATTGCCTCTCCCGTCTGCGTGATTTGATACAGCGTGGCTGGCTTACCCGCCCCCGCGCCCTGCCGAGTGCCCACGCTTGCGACCAGGTCCGCGTCCTCGAGCGTCTGTATCTGTGCTCGAACGGCATTGTCCGTCACGCCAAGCTCGGCGGCAAGCTCCTCGATCGTCGACATGCCTCGGCGAATGAGCGCAATGATGCGCCCGCGCGTGGCTCCTCCAACCTGCTGCTCCCACCAGCGCATGGCTCCTCCGGTCTGGGTGAAAGATAGCACCTGAAATAATAAGTCAAATATTTACTTGACTTATTATTCCTCGAGAGTCAAGTTCCACGGACACCTCATTCCACCAGGAGCCCATATGTTCGTTCACCGGTCCACCGCTCGCACCGCTGTCCTCGCCCTCGCAGCGCTCGCGATGTTCACGCGTCCCGCGCACTCGCAGACGCTGGATGATCCCACCATCGTCGCGATCTTCGATGCAGCGAATACCTGGGACATCGAGACCGGCAATATCGCGGCAACGAAAGGTTCCACCGCCGAAATCCGCGAGTTCGGGAAGATGCTGTCACACGATCATACGATGGTGCGGCAGCAGGGCCGCGATCTCGCGAAAAAGCTCGGCGTCACGCCCACGGCGCCAAAGGACTTCGCCATGGCGAAGGATCACGCTGCCGCCGTGAAGAAACTGGAGACGGCGTCGGGCAAGGACTTTGACAGGGCGTTTCTCGCGCACGAGATCGCCTATCACAAGGCCGTCCTGGACGCGGTGACGACCACGCTGCTTCCCGCGCTGCACAATCAGGAGGTGAAGGACCTCGTTACGAAGGTCGGGCCCGCCTTTCAGGCGCACATGATGGCAGCACAGCAGAAGCTCGATGCGATGAAATAACCATATCCCGCACAATCGCTACACGAGCGAAATGACGCGGCCAACGCGCGCCGACTCGTATGCCGCCATCATGATCTTCACGTCGCGCAATCCCTGCTCTCCCGGCACCCTGGTGGGTTTGCCGTTGATAATGCAATTCGCGAAATCGTCCATCTCCATCGCGAACTGATCTACCGGCGGCGTCGTGAACGGCACGTTGTCACTCCGCCACGCACGATTGCCGCCGTAGTTGTACGCCGGCTCCATGCCGAATGTCCCTCGATCGGCATGGACGGTGAAGCGGTTGAGCCCTGGGACCTTGTACGACGTGCTGCAGTGTGCAATCACGCCGCCGGGAAATTTCAGGTCGAAGGTCATCGTCTCCTCGACACTCCTGAATTTCACCGGATCTGTTTTCGTCGTCGTGGCACTGACCGAGACCGGTGATTCACCCGTGAGCAGGCACGCGGACTGCAGCGCGTAGATGCCGACGTCCATCATCGGACCGCCGCCCGACAGTGCCGCGTTGAGTCTCCACTGACCGGGATCACCGGCCGGAAATCCGAACGCGGCATCAATGAGGCGGACGTCGCCAAGGACTTTCTCGCGCGCCAGCCGAAAGCATTCGAGGTGTGTCGGGTCGAACTGGCAGCGGTACCCGATGGCGAGCTGCTTGCCGGCCTTCCTGCAGGCGGCGATCATGGCCTCGCACTGCGCGGTGCTCACCTCCATCGGCTTTTCACAGAGCACATGCTTGCCCGCCTTTGCCGCCTTGATCACGTCACGCGCGTGGAGGGCGTTCGGTGTGACGACGTAGACGACGTCGACGTCGGCATTGCGCGCGATCGACTCGATGGTGTCGTAGTTGTAGATGCTCGTGTCGGGGATGTTGTATTTCGCCTTCCACGCCGCGGCCTTGGCGGGCGTGCCGGTCACGATTCCGGCAAGCCGGCAGTTTTTCGTTTTCATCAGCGCCGGCGCAATCTGATTCGTGCTCAGACTGCCAAGTCCCACAAGGGCAAAGCCGAGCTTTTTCTCCTGTGGCACGGTGCCCAGTCCGGATTTCAGGAGTGGTACGCCGGCAACGGCAAGGGCGGACGCTCTCAGGAACTCTCGGCGATCAAGCGACATGATAACCTGGCAGGCGGTTTCGTGATTCTGGAGGCGCCGGAGGCCGCGCGCAAGTACATCACGGAATTCGCTGAGCCACACCGCCTACCGCACTTTGTCACCGGTTCACCAGCCCTTACAATGTTCGCAGCTCCGTGCGGCGATAGAACGCCCATACGCCGTACAGCAGCATGAGTACCCCGCCGCCGAGTATGGACATTGCGACACCAACCGTGTGAGCGACGACGCCGCCAACGAACGCCCCGACCACCTGTGACAAGCCCACGACAACCAGCCCGTACGCTGCCATGATGCGTCCACGCAGTGCGTCCGGCACGATGCCCTGCAGCAACCCATTCGCGATCGCTCCATTCAGGATCATGGTGCAACCGATCCAGAACAGCAGCGCGTAAGCGACGCGCGCGGAGTGCGTAAACGAGAAGGCGATGAGCAGCACCGGCCACGTCATGGACGCGCCAACGAGAAGCTTCGCGCGGGAATATCGATATCCCACCGCGGCGAGTCCCAGCGCGCCGGCCAGTCCGCCAACGCCGAGGCACGACATGAGCAGGCCGTATCCCGCCGCGCCCAATCCGAACATTTCGCGCGCGACCACCGGCATGAGCGCGAGCACCGGCACGCCGAGGATCGAGTAAACCGTCACCATCAGCATGAGCGCACGCACCTTTGGCGTGTCGCGCATGTACCGGAATGCCTGTTGCACGCCCTGCCAGGGTGTCGTCGTGTGAACATGCGGGACCCACTTGGGCAGGTGGATCATGAACAGCCCGATGAGCACCGTCACGAAGCTTGCGGCGTTGAGAAAGAAACACCACGCGATGCCGAGCTTCGCGATGGTCGCGGCGGCCAGCCCCGGACCGACCACGCGCGCAAGGTTGAAGCCGCTCGAGTTCAGTGCGATGGCATCGGGCAGGTCCTCGCGGCCCACGAGGTCGATGAACATCGATTGCCGCGCCGGAATTTCCACCGACGAGATGAGCCCGCTCAGGAATGCAAGAGCGAGCAGCGGCGCGATCGTCATCCGGTTGGTGTAGGTGAGCCACCAGAGCAGCGATGCATCGGCCAGGAACGCGCACTGCGCGATGCGCACGAGTCTGAGCTTGTCGGACCGGTCCACGATTGCGCCGGCCGGCATGGTGAACAGCAGAATAGGGATGGAGGAGGCCGTGGCCACGAGGCCGACCAGAAACGCGCTGTTGGTGAGCACCAGGGCGAGCCAGCCGAGCGCCATGGTCTGCATCCAGGTGCCGATCAGGGACAGCGTCTGTCCGATGAGAAACAGGCGGAAGTTCCGGTGCTTGATGATGACACGGAACGGGTTGATCGACGTCGGTTGGTTCACGGCCTCAAATATAGGTGCGCTGCGTCCCTGCCCACTACGTCGCCGCCACAAATGGACTGTTTCTGATTGCAGAGAGCGGACGTTGGCTTGTGGATACGTGCTGATTTCGATCCGCGTCAAAACTGAACGCGCTACTACCTTCGGACCTCCACCGGCAGTATCTCTCAGGGAGGAGGCCGGACATGCGTTTCCACACCTACAGCAAGTTCTCGCCGGAGATGGCCGACGCGGTCGATCTCCAGTCGCTGCTCGACAAGCTGGCAGACTTTCTTCTCCAATCCGGCTTTGCCGGCGGGGAGGGCCAGCCCTTTTACGGCATGGGCTACGATGAGCCCGGCGACCGCTCGCTCGACGCGCTGCGGCAGGCAATTCTGGAAGCGCTCATGGAGAGCGGCCAGTTCACCCCCGAGATGCTCGAGGCCCTCCGTGGGGACGGCGACGAGGAGGCCCAGGAGAAGCTCGCCAAGCTCCTCGACGACCTTGTCCAGCGGTTGGTGAAGGAAGGCTACCTCAATTTGGAGACGCCGCCGCAGATGCCCGCGGGATACCAGCCGGTCACGGGCAAGGGCTCGATGGCCCAGGCGGCCGCGCGCGAGGTCAACTTCAACCTCACGGGGAAAGGCATCGACTTCCTTGGCTACAAGACCCTGCGCGGCCTGCTCGGCTCACTGGGCAAGTCGAGCTTTGGCAGTCATGACACGCCCTATCTGGCCACGGGCATCGAGGCCGACGGCTGGAGCAAGAACTACGAGTTCGGCGACGTCCTCAACATCGACGTGAACGAGACGCTCAAGAATTCGCTCATCCGCACGGGCAAGATTGAAGTGCCGATGGATCTGGACTATTCGGATCTCATGGTGCGGCAGGCGGAGTACCGGTCGAGCTGCGCGACCGTGCTGATGCTGGATTGCTCGCACTCGATGATCCTTTACGGAGAGGACCGTTTCACTCCTGCCAAGAAGGTGGCACTCGCGCTAACGCACCTCATCCGCACACAGTTTCCCGGCGATTCCATCAAGGTCGTGCTCTTTCACGATTCGGCCGAGGAAATTCCACTGGCCACGTTGGCCAGTGCGCAGGTTGGCCCGTATCACACCAATACGGCTGAAGGGCTGAAGCTGGCGCGCCGGCTCCTGATGGCACAGAAGAAGGACATGCGCCAGATCATCATGATCACCGACGGCAAGCCCTCGGCGCTCACGCTCGAGGATGGCCAGATCTACAAGAATTCCTTCGGGCTCGACGTCACCGTCATCGAGCGCACGCTACAGGAGGTGGCGTCGTGCCGGAAGTCGGGGATCATGATCAACACGTTCATGCTGGCCCGCGACCGCGCGCTCGTGGAGTTCGTGAAGCAGATGAGCATGATCAGCAGGGGCAAGGCCTACTTCACCACCACGATGACGCTGGGCCAGTTCATCCTGATGGACTTCCTGAAGCGGAAAACACGCAAGGTGTCGTAACCTGCTTGTTGTCAGAGCTCGCGATTGAGAATGCGCTGCAGCACGGCGGAGTCCATGTTCGCGCCGCAGAACACCACGCCAACCCGCTGCCCCTGGAGCAGGTCGCGCATCTTGACCGCCCCGGCAACACCAATCGCGCCCGATCCTTCCACCAGGTGGTGCGTCGCCGACAGGATCATCCGCACCGCCTCGGCGATTTCGGCATCGGTGACCGTGATGAAATCCGCCAGCCCATCCACCAGCGGCTCGAAGGTGAGCGCATAAGTGGACCGCGTGGCCACACCTTCGGCAAACGTCTCCGCGCGAGGCGTGGTCATGGGCGTCTTTGCATGCCAGCTGTCGCAGAATGCCGACGCGCCCGCCGCCTGCACGCCGATCACCTTCAGCGAAGGCTGCAACTCCTTCGCGACGGTGACAGCGCCGAGTGCCTGGGAACCCCCGCCCGTGGCAATGAGGAGGACGTCGAGGTCGGAGACCTGCTCGAGGATCTCGAGCGTCATCGTGCCCGCTCCGGAGAGCACGTGCACATTGTTGGTGGAGTGGCAGAGTGTCCGCCCCTCCGTTTCGGCGAGTCGATTCGCGACGAGCGTGGCTGCGTCGTAGTCCGTGCCTTCTTCGACGACGTTTGCGCCCCAGGCCCGCATCGCCGCGTTCTTTTCCGGATTGTTCACCTGCGGCACGCAGATCGAGACGGAGGTGCCGAGCTGACGTCCCGCGTAGGCGAGGCCAAGTCCGTGATTTCCCGTCGACGCACCCACGATGCCCGCGGCGCGCTGCTGGATGGTGAGGGCGGTAACCGTGGAGAGCCCATTCCGGACCTTGAAGGAGCCGGTGGGCTGCATGTTCTCATGCTTCACGAACAGGTGCACGCCCGGTACGGCCGCGTCGAGCGACGGGTACTGGCGCAGCGGCGTGGGCGCGAGGTAGGGGGCAATGCGCTCGCGCGCACGGAGGACGTCGTCGAAGGAAATGGGAGCGGTCATGGTGCTGGGACATTAGATTGTTCCACTGAAATGCGCAAAGCCTCCGCATGCTGAGATTTCTCTGCGTCGCCATTGGCAGTGCCATTGGCGGATTGGCGCGATACGGCCTGGGCACCCTGGTCCAGCGGCGGTTCAACGGCGTGGTGCCGCGCGGGGCATTCCCACCGTACATGCCACTGCCCGTGGGGACACTCGTCGTCAATGTGACGGGGTCATTTCTGATCGGCGTGCTGCTCGTGGCCATCGGCCGCGAAACGCATCAGTCGCACTTTGTCTACCTGCTGCTGGTGGTGGGCGTTTGCGGCGGGTATACCACTTTTTCCGCATTCAGTGCGGATAGCGTATTGCTGGTGGAAAGTGGGGCGCTCGGGATTGCGGCGCTCAATGTCGCGTTGAGTTTTGCGCTCGCATTTGCGGGGACGTTTGCCGGTTTGTACCTGACACGAATGGTATTGGGGCGAGGGGTTTGAGGTCTGGCATCATTGCAGCGGGGGAGTTACGGTGGGGGGTATGTCCCGACATTCGCTTCGCTCATGCGGGATGACATTCGCGGCGCTTGGTGCGCGCGGGATGACATTGCGGGCGCTTGGTGCGTTCGAGATGACATTCGCGGCGCTTCGTGCGCGCGGGTGACAGAGTGCTGACCGCGCTCCTCTCCGTCATCGTGCTGGGCTTCCTGCTCGGCATGCGCCACGCGACCGACCCGGACCACGTGGTCGCCGTGACCACCATCGTGTCGCAGCAGAAATCGCTGGGCCGCGCGGCGCGCACGGGCGTGTTGTGGGGCATCGGCCATACGGCCACGATTTTCCTCGTGGGCGGCGCGATTATCGTCCTCAAGGTGCAGCTCTCGGCGATTCCGGCGCGCGTGGGACTGTCGCTCGAGTTCGCCGTCGCGGTGATGCTCGTCGTGCTTGGCCTCCTCACTCTTGCCGGCGGCGAGCGCAAGGTCGCCGACAGCACTGCTCGTCCGCTCACGGTAGGATTCATTCACGGCCTGGCAGGCTCGGCCGCCGTGGCGACGCTTCCGCAGGTGGCGCTCATTCCCAATCCGCTGTGGGCCGTGGCGTACCTCGCGGTGTTCGGCGTCGGGACCATCGCGGGGATGTTGCTCATCACCGTGTCCATCGCAGCACCCTCACTCGTCGCAACACACCGCTTTCACGGATTGAACAGGACCCTGCGCATCGCGTCAGGGGTGGTGAGCATCTTGTTCGGGCTCTTTCTCGCGCACCGCATCGGCTTCGTTGACGGATTGTTCACCAACACGCCCACATGGACCCCACAGTAGTCCGCACCTTCGGCACGCAGCTGCGCAAATGGTTTCGCAAGAATGGGCGTGACCTTCCGTGGCGGAAGACGCGTGATCCGTACCGCATTCTCGTTTCCGAGCTGATGCTACAGCAGACGCAGGTGTCGCGCGTGGTGCCAAAGTACGCGGAGTTTCTGGAGACATTTCCCACCCTGCACCACATTGCGCGGGCCAAACCCATGCGCGTGACGGAGGCGTGGTCAGGGCTTGGCTATTATGCGCGCGCCCGCAACCTGCATGCGCTTGCCAAGGTCGTGACCGACAGCGGCCGTAATGTGTACGGCGTCCTGCCGCCCGACGCCGAGGATCTTCGCGAGCTGCCGGGGATCGGCGCGTACACGGCAGGCGCGGTCAGCTCATTTGCCTATGAGCGTCGCGCCGAGCTGGTGGATACGAACGTGGGGCGCGTGATCAAGCGCGTCTTCGCGCCGCACGCCGATCTCAAGACAGGCAAAGGGCAAAAGCAGGTGTGGGCCATCGCGAAGGCGATATTGCCGCGAACGGGCAAGGCCACATGGGTGCACAACCAGGCGATCATGGAGCTGGGCGCCCTGGTGTGTACGGCGCGCGTAGCGCATTGCCATGTGTGCCCGGTAAGGAAAGTTTGCACAACGTATGCACGTGGGTCCTCCTTCGCTGCGCCCGGGACGACACGTTAGTGGTGTGTGTAGCCGGACTTGTCCGACACCACTTCGATGAGCTGCATCATCCCACGGTCTTCATGCACGAGAATGTGGCAGTGCAGCACGAATTGCCCGGTGAAATCCACAAAGCGACTTCGCATCTTGAAGTAACCCGGGATGTACTCCATGCACTTGCCGCTCACGCACTTGATGTAATCGTGTAGCGGAGCGGGACAGCGCTGCAGTAAGGGTGCACCGCCGCCTGCCGGTACACAGCGCGCGGTTACATCGATCTGCTGGCCCGTGGGTATGGCGAAGACGTCCCACCAGATATACGGCGCGTGCGGCTGCCCGGCCGCGCATGGCTTGAATGTGGCCGGATTGTCGGGGTCCACATAGCACGGATTGCCCCTGGTCTTCGCGGCCGGCGAATTGGGCTCGAAGAGCTCGAAGATCTGGAACGGATTGATGTGGATGTGAAAGGGATGCGCGATGTCACTCGCGGTATTCTTCACCGTCCACTCCTCGGCGGTATTGAGCAGCATCGCCTGATCGAAATGGTGATCGACGAAGACCTTGCCGTCAATCATGTTGAATGCCGGGCCAAACACCAGCTCGCGCTTGAATCGAATGGAGTCCGGATGGATGTCGGCAAGGAACGATGGCTGCACCGGAAAACGCTCAGCCGGAATGAAGTCCTGCACCGGACTCATGTCAGCACCGCCCACTGAGACGGTCAGCAGCGCGCTTGGCGGCTGCGGACCGCCGGTGCTCTGGACGTACACTGCAATGTTGCGCGCGACGCATAACGTGTAGAGGCCCGTGGCCGCGGGAGCCTTGACGAGAAGATCCGCGCGATTGCCGGGCGCGAGATTGAATGTGTGGTTCACCGTGCCCTCCGCCTCGTACGTGGCCGCCCTGAACTGCACGCCGTCCTGCGCAACTTGGCGCCATTGCACATTAGTGCGCGGTGCCGTGGCGCTGCTGCACGACGTCGGCGACGTCGGCTCGAAGTAGGCGAAGTCGACGGCGTCGCGAAATGCGCCATTCACGATGCGCCACAGCTGTATTTCGCCGGGCCGCATTGCCACGACAGGGTTGAGCCGGCCGTTGATGGAGATTGGTGCAATACCGACGGTGGACGGAAGCGGAACGGACGGAAACGGCACCGTTGCGAGCTGCTGCATCATGAGCACCTGCTCCCGGAAAGCCGGGCCGTAATACGCATGAAGCGCGTCATCGTAATCACCGCTCACAATGAAGACGCCGGTCAATCCATTGGCGACGTTGAGTGCGGTGGACCCATGCTTGTGCGCGTGGTACCAGTGCGTACCGGGTGCCTGGCCCATGCGCATGGTCGTGGAATCGTACTTCGGCAGCGGGAAACAATATGGGTTCGCGCCAATCTGATACTGCGGCCAGCCGCCAGCGGCAATCTCCAGAGAATCGAACGGCCACAATCGGAACCTGTCCGGCATGGTGCCCGCCTTTCCTTCATACACCGCCGAGCTGTCGTATTCCTTGACGAGCGCGCGCTGTGCCGTCTGCCACGCTGTTGGCAGCTGCGTCCAGCGTGTTGGCGGACCGTGTGCTTCACACGCTTTGTAAATGCTCGAGAACGCGTTCATCGCGCGCGTTTCGTCGGCCGGCCGCAGCTTGCCGTTGGTCCGCAACGCCGGCCTGATGAAGAGCAACACGTTGTCGCCCGTGGTACTTGGCGTGGTATGCGTACCGTGCCAGTGAACGTTCGTCGTGCTCGAGCCATGAATGCAGTTGGGCATTCCGTCATTCTGGGCGGGACCATCCTTGCTCGTGGTCGCCGACGTGGACGCGGTGAACTGGTCGCACGACGACATGGTGCCCATGTCGCCCTTGTCGAGCGACGCGCCAAAGTTCTTCAGGTCGATCTGGTTGAAGAATGACACCTCCACCAGATCGCCGAGCCTCGCGCGAAATGTGGGACCGGGAATCGGCTCGCCGCTCGACGGCCAAGGTTTCATGTGCGCAGGATCAAAGCCCTGCAGCAGCCGTATCACCTGCTTTGCGCATCGGGGATCACCGGACGGACCCCACATTGTGCGAACACCGTCCACGAGCTTGAGCGTCGCACGCAAGGTGTGATCGACACTGCTGCTGTTGATGACCGGCATGTTGATGAGGCTGTCCTGCTGCGCGGGGCACGCCACGACTTGCCCCTGCGCTGTGACGGCGCAGACCACCGCCAATGCGCCTGCGATCATGTTCGTCTTCATTCAGGCACCGTCGTGATGCCCGCCACGACAATGGTGCCTGCGGGCGGCGAGGGCTTCGTGTCGAGCGAGTCGGCAAAGCTCACCGTGCCGTTTACGCCAGGCACCCACGGCGTGGACGACGTGTGCGGTGGGATCTGATACCGCATGAAGTAAGTCGCCGAGCTGGGCGCCATTCCGGTGGCATCGACAAGTCCAGGCCAGTGCGGCGTGCTGTCGTTGTTGATGAAGATGATCTCGTCGCCAATCGCAACGGGGTCGAGGACGGCAGGTGCGTACACGTAGCCAGCGGCATTCCTGCTCCTGTTGATGCTGATCTGCCAGGTGAACGGCATGACGTCCCTTGTCAGAGATACCTGTCGCCCTGAGTATCAGACAATGAGGGAGACGTCGCAACCATCGTCCACTACGTCAACTTGATAAGAATATTCTCATGTACTTTCGCAGCAGTGCCCACTGGCAATACATGATGCGTGAGGCGCTGGCGCGTTATACCTTCGCTACCACGCGCCGCCCGACACCGGAGCCGGCAACCCCTATTGCCTCGACCACCGCACAGGATCTTCATGTCGGTCCAGGACCCGCAATCCCAGCCGTGGCCCGGCGACCGGGCCATTCTCTTTGTCCACGGCATCGGCAACGCGCAGCCAGGCGACTACACGCCACTCGTGCAGCAGCTCCAGGCCATTCTGGGCGCCGAGGCACAATCGATCGCCATCTACTTCCTCTACTACGATGTGATCGACCAGGCTGTCGCGGACAAGATTCACGCGAACGTGCTGTTTACGCAGCTCGTCAATGTCATCAGGCAGAACTACGACGGCTCCGCCCTTGGCAACGTTGCCGCGAGCTTTGGCGGCGACGTGATCTGGCCCGTCCTCGTGGCCGAGGCCCGTCTCGCCATACGGACCGCACTCGTTGCGCAGCTGCTCCAGATCACGCGCGACGGCACCAGCTCGGGAGTGCGAACGAATGACCAGCGCGTCTCGATCATTGCACACAGCATGGGGAACTTCCACACCTATGAGGCGTTGAGTTACGCGGCCGCCACGCCGACGTCCGGGCTTTCGCCCGCGTCGTCAGGGTTCGTGCTGGACAACCTGATCATGATGGCGTCACCCGTCCAGCTCATTCGGTATGTGGGAACGGCACTCGGCGGCGCCGTGCCGCAGCAGTCGACGATCTACAGCGTCTCCAGGCCTTCGCTCGACATCCCGTCGGAGACGACGCCCAGTGGAATCGTTGTACCGTGTGCGAGACGGACCGTTGCGATCACCGGCAACCTTGATCCCGTGGGCGGATACCTGCTTCGCAAGCAGCTCGACTGGGCGTACATGAAGCTGCCGGGACAGACGACGTTCATCGACCAGGAGCAGCTCGCATCGGTAAATGGATCCGAATCGTTGACACTCGTGAACATCCTGCAAAGTGCGCTGCAGAATGGTGGTCCGCCCACCATTACGCCGAACAATCCGCATGATTGGGGGCAGTACGTGCAGCGCCATGCAGCAGACCTCAAGGGATGGCTCGCGTGATGCGTCGTGCCGTGAGGGCCGCGAGCGTCATGCTGTATCTGTGCGCAACGCCCCTCATCGCGCAGGAGCCGGCACCTTTCACGTTGCGTGATGTGTTCGTCAACTTGCGGGCGGCCGCGGACCGCGTGAACTTTGCGTCGTCGAATGCGGCCTCCGACGCGCACATGCGCGCACTGGAGTCCTACTTCGACCGGGTTCGTCTGCTCGATGCCAGTCTGGGACAGGTGATCGACGTCTACGTCGGTCGTGCCATGGACCTCCCGACCATTGCCGGCTGGAATCGTGACCGGTGGAGCGTGGGCATCGTGGATTCCATCACGACGGTCCGTCTCATTGCCAACGGCGAGCTGTATCCGATGCTCCGCGACAAGTTGCCGAAGTCCGCCCGGGATTCGCTGTGGCCGCCACTCGACACGCTGCAGGACAAGCTCACCGCAGTGCAGCTCGCGGCGAACAAGGACAACCTTCGGCGCTTCTTCATCAAGTACGGGCCGGATGCGCCGCGATTGAACGCGGCCGAAGTGCTGCTCAACTACGTGGCACAGCTGTGGATTCCAGGCTTCCTGCCGAGCGTAAACGGACGGCCCACGCCCAACGAGCTGGTGGCGACGTATCGCACCACCGATCTTACCGCAACGCGGGGCACGAGCGGTCCGTTTCAGGCGCGCGTGGTGACGAGTGCGCAGCTCGGGCTTCGCCGCTACAACTTCGGCGTCGACTGCGGCACCGGGCGCTTTGCCGATCTCCTCAGACCATGCCAGCAATCGGCCGGAGGATTTCTGGTGGGACGCGGAGATACGCCGCTGAACAATCCGTGGCAGCTTCGCCATCGCGGGGGCGTGTACTGGGCGCGCGGCAAATATCACGTGGGCGCCATCTTTGGCAGCGACAGGCAATTCGTGTTTGGTGTGGATCAGCAACTGCTGCCGTACATCTTCTAAGGAGCGTGTCTCACGTTCGGTTCCGTCATCCTGGATGTGGCAATCGGCCCGGCAATCGTCTATCGGCTCTCCAGTCTCGTGGCCACGTCCGTTCGCTCTACCGCGGCGACAGCTATGAGGCGGCCAAGGGAGCGAAGCAGCTACCGTGCTTTCCGCGCTCGATTCAGCGAATTCTGTCGCGCATCATGTGTGAGCTCGGCGCGCGTCGTCCTGGCAGCGGTGCGTCCACGCCGACGCATTCGCCACACGGCGGATGGCGCGAATGATGCCTGCAAGTGCCAAACACACTGACTACAGGCAATCGAGCACATCATGTCACCAACGCTACCAAAAACCCGTCCTGTGACAGCCGTGGTGCGCAGGAACCGAAAGGCACCACGCGTCGTGAAGCGGAGCACGCGCGCGCTTGCCGCGGTTCGTGGCTCCGCCGCCCAGTATGCACCGCTCGTCGGTTTCCTGGCTGTCACCACTGCCGCGGCCGCATACGGATCGCAGTTCAACCCGACACCTCGGAACCCGGACACCGAGCTCTGGTACGCGGCGCAGAAGACGTCGCGCTTCAATCCGCCGCCGGCGGTGCGTGGTCCGGTGTGGGCGGCGCTCTACGGAATGATCGCCGTGGCGGGATGGCGCGTGTATCGAGCGCCGCGGAGCCGAGCAAGGAGTGAGGCGCTCGTGTGGTGGGCGGCGCAGATGTCGTTGAACGCAGCGTGGACGCCGCTGTTTTTCGGCGAGCGGAAGCCGCGCGCCGCGCTCGCGGATCTCGTGGCCCTCACAGGCGCGATTGGCGGCTTCACTGCCTCGGCGCGAAAGGTGGACAGGGGCGCTGCAGCGCTGATGATTCCGTACCTCGGGTGGGTCACGTTCGCGGGGTATCTCAATGCGGAGATCGTGCGCCTGAATCGTCCCGTCACCGAGCGCCATGTGATCGCTGCGCTCGAGGGTGTGTAGTGGATTGTGACACACGTTGTGATGGCGCTGTCGTCCTGAGTACAGCGAGGGACCTGCTCGTCCGACATGAAAACAGGTCCTTTGCTGCGCTCAGGACGACAAAGGGTTGCCGTCTCGCCGTGTCGTGCACGTGTTCATCGTTGCGTGGTACAGGCTGAGGTACGTGAGCTATCAGCCGGTGAATAGATAGCGAGCGCCATACCTTCTCGACGCGATGGAATGCTGAGCGCGGTCTCCACGGCTGCCGAGACAGTGCCCGGGCCGTCGATTCCGGTAAGGATGATGCCCGTGGCGCCTACGGACGCTGCTTTCGAGCGCATGCTTCGGCGCATCGCGGCCGGTGACGTGAGGAGACCGTGCCCTTCCGACTTGATGAGCGCCACTTCTTTGTAGCCCGACGGCGCCTGCGCCGGCGTGTCGTAAACCATGATCGCGCTTTCGCAGGTAGCGGGCAGTGATGTACCGGGCGTCAGCAGGGAGGCGGTGGTTCTCGCGCAGGCGGCGAGTGAGATCATTGAACCAAGAGCGATGAGACAAGGCGTGCGCATGAGACTCTCCGTGAGTGAGGTGTCGTATGCGTCTTGGTATGATCAACCGCGTGCCAACGTTCCCATTTCTTCGACACGCATACAAAATCCAGACAACCGTCCTTAGCGCAGCCAGCCATACGTCGCCGGCAAGACATACATCGTGTGATGTTCACCGTGTCCCGCTCGGTATTGCTTCGGGGGTGCACGTCCATGCTTTCGATGTCGTCGATTGTCAGGGTGCTCACGTCGACGATCGAAGGGCCTCCGGGATGACAGCACCGAAAACAGCGACTGTCATCCTGCAGCCAGCGAAGCAGCCACTGTCATCCTGCAGCAGCGAAGCAGCCACTGTCATCCCGCAGGAGCGCAGCGACTGTCGGGAGAAACTCTCCACCACTGGTGACACATCTGGCGCAAAGGACCGGGACAGTATCCCGACACGCGCACAGGCGTCCGGCGATAAACGCTTGGCGGAGCTCGAATTACGCATTAAGTTCGGAATCAGGAACCGACCTGGCAGCCGAGACGGCATAGCTGGGGATTCCGTGTCTCGAGCCACCGCCGCGTGCGTCTACGTTCCCTACCACAGGGTTTTTCCTTCCTCGTTGCCTGGTACACCGAAGGCCCGGAACACAGGCGTTACCCCCTGGCGCCCAAATAGGGCGCATTGACGATCGCGCAGAATGACCATGTGATCGCCACGCCCTCCTACCGAACGGCAGCGGGCGTAGCACTCGGCGTTTTTGCGCTCTACCTGCTCACGCTCGCACCAACCATCGGGCTCTGGGACTCCGGCGAATACGTTGCCGCCGCCGTGGGCATGGGCATTCCGCATCCGCCCGGAAATCCCGGATTCCTGCTGCTCGGCCGCCTAGCGACGATGCTGCCCCTCGCCCGCACCGCGGCGATGCGCCTCAACGTCCTGGTCGCGCTCGCGAGTGCACTGTCCTCCGGTCTCTGGTTCCTGGTCGCCGAGCACGTCGTGCGACACTGGCTCACCGTGCCACGGGCACGATACGCTGCCGCCGCCTGCGCGATCCTCGGCGCCACCGCGTTTACCGTCTGGAACCAGTCCGTCGTGAACGAGAAGGTCTACACCATCTCGCTCTTCCTCCTCGTGCTCGACGTCTGGACCGCGATCCGATGGCAGTCCAACCCCGATGGCCCCGCCGCGGACCGTCGGCTCATGCTCATCTGCTACCGGCTGGGCCTCGGATATACCGTGCACATCGCCGGCCTGCTTGCCGGCCCCGCAGTGCTCGCCGCAGTGCTGTACACTCGGCCGAGCACGCTGCGCCGCACCCGATTCCTCATGGCATGCGGTGCATTGTTCCTGTTGGGGTTCACACCCTTCGCCGCACTGCCCATTCGCGCCGCATTTCGCCTCGACATCAATGAGGGGCATCCAACGGCGTGCGAAGATGGACGTCCACACTGGGGCTGCACCGTCAGCCGCGAGACCGTCAACCGATTTCTCTACGCGCACAATCGAACACAGTACGCCAAGCCCTCCATCCTGGACCGGCAGCAGACACTGCCCAACCAGGTCGCCATGTGGTGGATGTACTTCAAGTGGCAGTGGCTGCGAGACGTGCGGTGGACCGCTCCCGAGGCCCAGAGTGCCCTCGCCATCCTCATGCTGCTCCTCGCCGGTGCGGGAGCCTACGCGCACTGGCGCTACGACCGGCAGACATTCGTCCCCTTCGCCACGCTGGTCGCCACGCTCACAGCCGGCCTCATCGTCTACCTGAACTTCAAGCTCGGCTACACCCAGGCCATCACCATGATGATTGCCGATCCCAACGCGCGCGAAACACGCGACAGGGATTACTTCTACCTCTGGAGCTTCTCCGCGCTCGCCATCTGGATCGGCCTGGGTCTCGCCTTTGTCTGGAAGGCCCTGTCGGAGTTCTCCACCACCAATACCCCATCCCAGGATGATCCATGGGCGGAGCTGCTCGAGCGGCGCTGGCCCCTCACGTCGGTCGTCCTTGCCGTCGCGCTCATTCCGTTCTTCGCCAATTGGAGCTCGGCATCGCGCCGAGCGGATCGCTTCGCCCAGGACTTCGCCGTCGACATGCTCAACAGCGTCGAGCCCAATGCCATTCTCTTTACCGGCGGCGACAACGATTCGTTTCCTCTCTGGTTCGCACAGCAGGTGCTTGGCGTGCGCCGCGATGTATCCGTCGTGCTCACGCCATACCTGTCCACCGACTGGTACGCGCGGGAGCTGATCGCACGCGTGCCCGAGCCGTACGATGCCGCCACGGGGCCGGCCATCTACCGCACCGTGCCGGTGACGCCGCTTCGCCAGCCCGTGCTCGATTTCACGCTCGCGCAGGCTGACTCGATTCCCGCACATACACGCACACTCCGGGCACAGAGCGTTCGAATGCCGGGTTTCGACCTCACCATTCCGGCAATGACCATCGACCGCGACGTGCTGGTCATGATGCGCATCATCCAGACCGCGGGACGGGCGCGGCCTGTGTACTTCAGCGGGGCCGCAGGGTCTGAAGTCATCGACAATTTCCTCAAGCCCCACCTGCTCACCCAGGGTCTCGCGCGCAAGGTCGTGCCGAACGCCGCCGCGATACCCGGCGCCATCATGACGAAGCATGTGGGCCTGCTCGACGTGGCCCGGACGCAATCGCTCTGGGATCATCTCCACGCACGCGAATCCATGGGTGCGCGCGGCGTATGGACGGACGAAGCCTCGGCGAACATGCCCTACCTGTACCTGCGCATCGGCGTTGCCCTTGCCGATGCACAGGATTCAACGGGCAATCACGCGGGCGCGAAACGCCTGCGCGACGATGTGCTGCGGATGGGGCGTGCGGTGGATTTTGTGCGCTATCTCCGCCGCGGCCCCGTGCTCGAGGCGCCCACCGGGCTGGGCTACGCCCCCGTCATCGGCCGTTAGCCGATGGCCGGCTCGCGCCGCCGTCCTGTAAACACGAGCCCTGCGACGGAGATCAGGAGCACCGTCCAGCCAACCGACGACATCCACATGCCCGCGTAAAGTCGGCGTGGGGCGAACTCGAAGACCACGTCATGCGATCCCTTCGATACGGGCACGCCGCGAAAAGCGAGGTTGGTGCGCAGGATGGGGACCGTGCTTCCATCCACGCGCGCCGTCCATCCTTCGACATAATTGTCGCTGAGCACGAGGAGCGCCGGGCGTTCGGCATCCACGTGAATGGCAACGTGCTCGGGTTCATCCACGACCATGCGTACCGTGCTGGCCGCCGACATGCCGGCCGCTGACGTATCCGCGAGCTCCGGCAACGCACCTTCCACCACCGCTACCCTGCGTGCGTCCCAATCGGCGTTCCGCATGGCGATGACCGCGACCTGTGGCGACGACACCGACACGGCGGAGGGCACGAGCGTGGCGCGCGGAACGGCGCTCTCGTTCTCGTATACGTACGCGCTTCCATGGTACAGCTCGCGCAGCCCTTTCATTCCCATGCGGGATTTGCCCTTCACCATGCTCAGCGACACCGCGCTCACGATGTACTTCACTCCCGCCGCCCCAAGAATGGCGGGATACTCCACGAAGTTGTGCCAGTCCACATTACCGGTGGTCCCGATTCCAGCGAGGCGATTCCAGCGGAAAGGCTGGTTGCCATGCTCGCCTCCCGCCTGCCTGATGCCGAAGTGCATTAGGTAGTCGCTATTGGGCGGGAAGCGTTTGTTGCCCATGTAGTGCTCCGCGCCCGCGGCATTGGGAAATGGAAATACCCACACGCGCGCATCGGGCATGGACTTGAGAAAGTGAACCACGTCATCCGCCGCGTAGACGATGTCGGAGACAGGCTGCGTCCACAGGAAGTTGCGATCCACGACCCAGAGATCCGCCACCGCCAGGACGCTGAGCAGTATGGAGGCCGTGCGCACCCTGATGCGCCCGAAGATCCAGGTGCGGACGATGAGCGAGGCGAGCAGCAGGCACACGCCAAAGCGCGCCCACCCCAGCGCCCGGTGTCCGCCATCGAGCGCGGTGCCGAGTGCGACGGTGACGATGAGCACCGACGCGCCGATGAGCGCCGTCAGCAGGCGCCGCGGAAGGACGAAGCCGCGCGACGCTGGTCGTTCGTCGAGCGCATCGGCCATGCTCTCCAGTGTGAGCACGGCCATGACGACCAGCGCAAAGGACACCATGAAAAGCGCAATGGAGGGCGAGCGGAACTTCGTCGTACCGGGGAGAACGCGGTAATAGAGGGAGTAGAGCGGCGTATACGAGCCGTAACAGACGGTCAGCATGAACAGCGCGAGGCCGGCCATGAACTGCCAGACGGCATCCCGCTGAAAGCTCATCGCTCCCACCACGAGCAGCAGCAGGACGATCGCGCCCACGTACTCGGTATGTAGCTTGAAGGGGTTGTCGCCCTTGTACTCCTCGAGCAGGCCCGCCTGCTCCGGCACCGCCAGGCCCACGGTCTCCACCACCGGCATGGAGAACTGCGTGGAAAACGCGTAGTCCCGCTTGGCCACGCTGCTGCGCGGGGAATCCTCCACATAGCCGGAGAACGGAAGCAGATTCACGGCAGCGAGCATGAAGCCGAACGCCACCGCCGCGCCACCCAGCACGGCACGGCGCACGAGCACCGGCGTGGGCATGCCGGCGCGCGCGCGCGCCAGGAGAAACACGGCCCATGCCCCGGCACCGAGCAGCACGTAATAGGTGCTCTGGAGCTGGAAGGAAAGCAGCATCAGTCCGACGCTCGCGGCAATGCCGGCGAACCAGGATGCGCGGCCGGTGCGCACGGCCACCGTCACGAAGTAGAACAGGAACGGCGCGAGCGTCGCGCCTATGATGCGGCCATCATGACCGGCATACACGTACGAGAACGTGACCCCGGTGAACTCATAGAGCAGGCCGCCAAGGAACGCGACCCACGGACGCACACCCAGGGTCCGCGCAAAGAGATGCATGCCGATGCCGGCGAGCGCGAATTGCACGACGTACAGCGCCGGCATCACACGCTCGAGGGGCAGGATCTCGATGAACAGCATCCGCGCGGGGTAGAACAGACTGCCCGGGTTCGCATACATGGGAACCCCGCCAAAGATGTAGGGAACCCACGTGGGGAAGTGGCCCCCCTGCCGCGCGCGCGCGGCATACTCCAGGAAGTAGAAGCCGCCGGTGACGTAGTCCGTGCCGGCGATCTGCTGCCATGGAAAGAACGCAGGGGCGAAGGCCATGAACGCCAACAGCAGGTATACGGCGATCGCCCGAAGCGTGATCACAGGCCATTCGGCTGGCTGAAGCGGCGGTCCAGACTGCATCCGTGACATCATGGCTCGATAGTACGCTCATTGGCCTGGCACCGGTAGCTCTATGCACGAGCTTGTTGTTGAGGGGGACTTTCCGGGTCGACCTGTGTAGATTGTTCATTGGGTATTTATTAGCTGCCGGACGCCACGGGTGCGTCCCATGCATGACCACGGTAGCGGGTACACAGCGAGAATTTGATGCTGCTGGGTTTTGCGCTTACGACACATTGCAACCTTCGCTGTCCGCACTGCATTCGCGATGACGTGCTGAAGGTACGCTCGCTGGAGCCCGAGCTCGTCATACGCACGTGCGACGAGGCCCTGGAGCTCTTCGGAAGCGTCACGGCCAGCTTTACCGGCGGAGAGCCCACGCTGCACAAGGGCTGGGACGAGATCGTCTCCGCGCTGGCGGCACGAGGCATCGCATACCGCCTGGTCACCAATGGGTGGCACATGCGCCGCATGATGCCCTCGTTCGACCGCTGGCCACCGTCATACGTGCGGGTGAGCCTGTCCGGCGGCTCGGAAGAGACACACGATGCAGATCGCGGGCGTGACAGCTTTCGCCGCGTGCTCATGGCCATTGCGCTGCTCACCAGCCGTCAGATTCCCAACGCGCTCTCCATCGTCATCGATCGGAGGGACCGGCACGAAGTGCGCACGGTCGCGGATCTCGCCGAGAGCCTCGGCTGCCTCCGCCTGCACTATATCCTGCCGCAGCCGGTGCCCGGCAGCGTTGTACGCGACAGCGATCTCGCACCGCATGAATGGCCCGCCGTTCAGAGGGAGATCGACGCCATCGCCGCCGAGCCGCACCGGCGCACCGTCATTCAGCTCGACTACGGCGCGCCGCCGCTCGACGGAAAGACGGAGACTGTCTGCGATACGATGGCGCTCAATCGCGTGTACGTGGACGCCAACGGACGCGTGTCCCTCTGCTGCCAGATGTCCGAATATGGATTCACCGAGAGCGACGTCGTGGCAGACCTGCACGACATGTCGTTCCGCGATGCATGGAACATCTATCTCGAGTCAATGGCGTCCCTTCGCGCCAAGGCGGCACCATCCAATTTTTCGGGCGCGCTCGCCACGCTCCCGTGTCTCCGTTGCGCGCACGCGCTCGGAAAGCTCAAGTGGCTCGCCGAGGGCGAGGCAAGTGCATGGCAGGGAGTCGCCGCATGCGTATAGTCCGCGGAGCCGTTGTGATTCTCCTCGCCGCCGTCGCCTGCGGCGGCGACAAGGGCGTGGCACCTTCGTCGCCGTATTCGCTGGCCGTCGCCGGCCGCACCGAGCGCGGCCTCACGGCACACGTGGGTGCGCGGAGCAGCACGGGCGACGGCTCTTCCGTCGCCGCCGTGTCAGCGCTTGCCGCCAGCCCCGCCGATGCGGTGACCATCGCGGCCAGCGGCGACGTGCAGTTCACCAAGGCCGGCGTGGTGGTGTTCACCGCCACCGCCCCCGACGGTACCAGCCTCTCGCTGTCCGTCACCGTAGCCACCCCTCCGCTCATCGTGTTCGACGGACGCGCCGCCGGGAATCGCGACATCTATCGCGTTGCGCTCGACGGCACGTCACTCACGCGCCTCACCACCAACGCGGGCGACGATGCCAGGCCCACCGTCGCGGGCGACGTCGTGCTCTACTCCAGCTTTCGCGACGGGAATGCGGAGCTGTATTCGTTGTCGCTGGCCACGGGCGTGGAGCGGCGCCTGACCACGTCGGACGAGAGTGAGACGCAGCCGTCCATTGCTCCGGATGCGAAGCACGTCCTGTACACCACCAACGCGAGCGGCGTGAGCAAGATATGGATCGCGTCGCTCAACCTGGCGGCGGCCACGACTCCCGTGTCGGGCGCGGCGCGTCTTGCCGTTGCGACCTTCGGCAGCCCGTCGGCGCCTGAATCCTCTCCCACATGGGCGCCTGCCTCGGACAAGATCGCGTTCGTGTCTGCCTCGACGAATACGGGGTCCTCGGGCCTGTTCACGAGTGCGGCCACAGCGGGTGCCACGCCGGTGCTGGTGACGGGCTCGGGAACGCAGGGCGTGGAAGTGGAGCCGGCATGGAGTCCCGATGGCTTCCGTCTCGCGTATGCCGCGGTCATTGGCGGAGCGACGGAAATCTTCGTGCGCGATCTGCGGACCAATGCGACCGCTCAAATCACGCGGAACACGGCGTCGAGCGGCCAGCCTGCATGGCTTTCCGATGGACGCATCGTGTTCACCACCTTCAGCGGGAACGAGTCGTCGCTGCGCTGGGTGGATCCTGCCATTCCATTTGAGCTCCACGCCATTCCCGTGGCCGCGCTCTCCACCGAACATTCGGCGGCAATCAGATAGATGAGCACCGCGCTGCGCTACGTGCCCTCACCCGATGTCCTCGTGTCACACCTGGACGGCGAGGCGATCCTGCTCCACATGGGCAGCAAACACTACTTCCGGCTCAATCGCGTGGGTGCGCACGTATGGAAGTTGCTGGAGAGCGGCCTTGATACGGATAGCATCACGGCGCAACTGGTCGCCACCTTCGATGTTTCCTCGAATGTGGCAACCGATGCCGTGAATGCACTGCTCCGCGACCTCAGCGAACAGACCCTGATTCGTCAGGCGACCTGACTTGCCAGGCCGCTGATCCATCCGGCGTGCTGCGCGTTATTCGTGGTTCAGCAACAGTCTACTAGAAAACGCTTCCGCCGCTGCTTCCTCCGCCACCATGAATGCCAGCACCGGTGACCAGGGTCAACTCGGTCAACGGCGGAAGCTTGGTGAGCGTCGGCATCTCCCACGGAGAGCGAGTCAGGTTCTCCGAATGGTTCGTACCTGAGAATTCGTTGGTGCGTGGTATCGCTTTTGACATCTGTTCATCCTGCGTGAAAAGGGCGAATGCTGCGGTGGGGGCTGCTTTGCCCCTTGCTTCTGGAACCGTGCGGTCTATTTCGTCCGTACCAACGCCATTCTCACCGTCGCAGCGGGCGTTGTCGCGCCGGGAGCCTGGATCTTGATGTTCGCATACGTTGCCGCAGCCACACCGAACCGGGTATAGGCCGTGGTACCACCTGCCCCGTAACTGAGTGGAAGCCCAGCATTGTTTGTCAGTGGCCGTGCCAGCAACGGAAAGCCACCCAGCCCCCCGTACACGGACCGGTAGTTCCATGATGGATGCTGGTAGTCGCTCGACACCGTGAACGCGTTGTCGTCCGCGTAGATTCCGGTGATACAATCGCGGATCCAGTCATGGACGTTCGCTCCGACGCCGATCGCCGCCTGCAGGTTCACGACCCCCGTGTCCTGTGACACCAGCGCCCTGAAAAACGTCGCATCCGTGCCGTTGATCCGGTCTGCCGCGTAGCGGAGAAACGCCCACCCGAACCCGCGCCGCGCCAGGGAAGCACCCTGCGTGTTCACGAGACCGGCCGTGTCCGGCCGCTGGAGCCAAGCGCGAAACCTGCCAAAATTCTGATTCGCATACGCGTTGAACGCCGCAACCCGTCTCGACGCATTGGGACCCGTCGTCAACGTCGAAAGCTGGATGTTCTGCCGCGGAGACAGGCCCACGGACGCGCGATAGAACATCAGCTCCTCGCCGATGTGCGCCAGTGCCTCGTCCAGCCAGCCCGCCTCATACGGCGCGCCGTGAGAATACCGGTAGTCCGTGTTGATGATATGGACGAGCTCATGCCCGGTCGTGCCCGTGGTATTGCCTCGCACGAACGAAACAGTACGCACGTTGGAGTTTACCGTCCCCGTTGGATCGGGCACCAGCATGTAGAGAATCTCCGCCGCGTTGCTATTGGTGCACTCGGTCGTGGTGGAGACATCCTTCCGTGCAAAGAACCCAAGGTTTACCGATGACGACGCGGGAGGCGACAGCTCGTTGACGGCCCGCGTAAAGAACAGGACAATGCGGCCACCGTTGCTGTCCATATCCCTTGGCGTGCCGAAGCTGCCTGTGATCGTGGGATACGCAATCGTATCGAATTCGAGTGCGATGGAGTCGTATTGTGCCGTCGTGAATCCACCTGCCGGGTTCGCCGTATCGCCGACGACGACCGCATGGGCCGACACCGTTCTCACCATGCCGGTTCGCAGGGAGGGGGAGCCTGAGCAGGCGTTGGTCGTATTGTACTCCAGCAGCGCGCCAACAGTGGGCGTCAAATCGTCCCTGACAGGCATCGCTGCCTTCATGAGCGCCAGCCCGGGGGAGTGGGCTGAGTCGTCGTTCCCCTCGTCCGACCGGGGCGGGTACCACATCAGCCGCTGGCTTCCGCCATCTGCGGCCGTCACTCCATCCGCGGCATCCGGAGTCTGCTCGACGGACGGACCGTGACGCGACTCGGCCATGGCAACCTGGTGCACCAGGCTGGCGCCGTCGACCGCCGCGGCGTTCATCGAGTATTCACCGCCGAATGCGCCTTTCTGGATGCCGCCTGTGGGGGCGGCGCTCGCGGTCAGAAGCAGCCGGCTCACGGGAATGCGATCCGGCGTTGGAGGGCCCGTCACAGCCTGGATCCCAGTGCCGGTTACGGTGAGCGACTGCGACGTACCGCCGCTGTTGACCGGCATCACGGTGTATTCCATCGCAGATGCACCGCCGCCCACGCAGATGTTCTCGCCGCTCGCGCCACTGGTGTTGTACACCTCGCCCACGGCGAGATTCGGACACACCTGGATGGTCACCGAGCCCGTCGTCGATTCGGTGCTCGTGATGTTGATCGTGGCGAAACCAGGCGCAACGGCCGTGATGACACCCGAGGTATTGACCGTCGCGACGGCCGGCGCCGTGCTCGCGTACGAGAGCGTGGAGCCCGTCACCGCATTGCCCACGGCCGTGCGCGACGTTGCCGTGATGGACGACGTCGCGGCCTGATTCAGCATCGTGTCCGCCTGCACCGCGTCCACATAGCCGTTGGGATAGTGCACGTTCGCACTCACGTACACGTAGAACTCGAATGTGGTGACGGTGGGGTCCAGCGTGAACTGCCACTGCACCGTTGCGGACGTCTCATTCGTGGACAGAATGTCGTCGCCGCCAAGCGCCGTGCCCGGATACAGGAAATACGGCTGGTTCGACGCGGTGAACGTGCCTGTTCCCGTGGCGTTCGACACCGTGACGACACCCGTACCGCTCGTCGTCGTGGGCACCTGATCAAAGAAGATCCGCAAGCCCGTACCATCGCCGGTCACGCCGTCGTTGGTGCCGAGGGCCTGCGGAATGAGGTTCGTAACCGACACGTCAGAGCTGAGGACATGCGTACCGGCGTCATAGGTCACGTTCGACGATGCGAGCGTCACATACGTACCCTGGCCACCAACGATCAGGTCAGGGCTCACGCCGGTGGGCGCAAGGGCACAGCGCACGGACTTCGTGTCGACGCGTGCCGAACAGGCAAGTCGCTGCAGCGTGACCGCATTGGACGCACCTGGCACAGGCGCAGACGGTACGGCGGCGTTGCTTCCTGGAGCGGAAATCTGGCGATCTCCGCAGGACAGAAGAACAACACTGGCAGCAATGGTCGCGAACTTGCTTGGTGGCATTCTTGGAGTTCTACTCGGAAAGGAGATCAACACGTCTGCCGGCGAAGCATCGGCATCATTGGCGGCTTCAACAGCTCAAGCCGATGCGCGCTGCACCGCATCACATCCGGCGTTGTCTCCGTGCGTCTCTTGTCAGAGACGCATAGGGCCCAATCTAGTCACCGCCCGTGGGGAATAATAGAAGTGCTTGGTAAGCGTTTTGTCTTGACGGATTCGCCACGGTGAGTCGCTAGCGAGCACAACCGAAGTGCCGAGTCAAGAGGCTCCCGCCCCGGTCCGTATCCGCAGCTCCCGTCGCAGCGACTCGATCTCCGCGTGCAGAATGGCCACCAGTTCCGCGATGATCCCCATCGCGAACAGCGTGATTCCCACCAGCAGCAGCAACGCAGCGAGACCTACCAGGGGCCGGTAGCCAATGGGCGGCGGCAAAACGTTGGCTGCGCGCAGCGCCAGCGTGATCAACCCGACCACCGCCCCCACGCCGAATGTCACCAGCCCGATGCCTCCGAACACGTGCATCGGCTTCGTACTGACTCGTAGCGCCAGCCACACCACGATCAGGTCGCCGACTCCCCCCAGGATGCGGCCGCGTGAATCGAACTTGGCCACGCCGGCCACACGCGGATGGAGTGCGACGTCGATCTCCGCAAGACGGTACCCGCGCATGTGCGCCAGCACCACGAAGAACCGGTGCCAGTTGTGCCGGAGTGGAATTTCCAGGAGCAGCGCCCGCCGGCACGCCTTCATGGAATTTCCATCACGCACCGTGACGCCGAACAACCGAATCGCAAGCCAGTTGTAGATGCCGCTCACCGCCTGCTTGGCATATGCGCCCACCTTCCGGCCGGCCACGACATCCCATCCCTGATCAAGCAGGTCGAGGAATCGAGGAATGTCATCCGGTGCATACTGCAGATCGGCGTCGAGCAGTACCACGAAGCGCCGCGTGGTGGCCTGCACGCCACGCAGGATCGCTTCGGTCTTGCCAAGATTGCGCCCATGCCGAACCACGGTGGCCGGCCCGGCAAATTGCCGCGCCTCGGCTTCCGCTGCCTCGAACGTACCGTCGGTGGATCCATCGTCCACGAACACGAGCTCGCCAGCAAGGTCGTGAGTCTCGAAAGCGAGCGCGAGCGCACGGAAGAGCGGCGCGACATTCTCGCGTTCATTGAACGCCGGAATGATCACGGCGAAATTTCGTCGTGCGCTTGCCTCCGCGGGCGCGCCTTCGTAGTCTGCCACCCCCGCACAGTATCGTCGCGTCCGACAGTCCCGCCAGTGCCACCCTGTCTTGATCTGCTCGTTTTCAACTGGCTGGATCGTGAGCATCCTGAGGCCGGAGGCGCGGAAACGAACCTCCACGAGATCTTTGGCCGTCTCGCGCGGCGGGGCCACCGCGTGACGCTCGTGTCATCCTCGTGGGCCGGCGCGGCGCCCGACCAGGAGCTCGATGGCATTGCCGTCCATCGCCGTGGGAACCGGTGGACGTACCCGGTCGCCGCACGGGCATGGTATCGGGAGCGGCATGACCGGCACTTCGACGTAGTCGTCGAGGACCTCAACAAGATTCCGATGGCGACGCCGGTGTGGGTGCGCGGGCCGGTGGTGTTGATGGTGCACCATCTATTCGGTGCCTCCGCGTTCGCCGCCGCCAATCCATTGGTGGCGACGGCGACGGTGTTGCTGGAGCACGCGCTGCTGCCGCTGTATGCGTCGGTTCCGGTCGTCGCCGTCTCGGACAGCTCGGCCGTCGAAGCCCGCCGCCGCACGCGGCATCGCGACGCCGTGCGGGTAATCCACAACGGCATTCCCGAGTCAGCGCCGCCGCAGCACGATGACGTGGCGCGCGCCGACACTCCGGAGTTTCTCTATATTGGACGCTTGCAGCCGTACAAGCGCGTCGACCTGCTCCTCCAGGCCATGGCGCGGCTGACGCAGGAGCACGTCGAGGCGCGGTTGATCGTCGCGGGGCGCGGCTCGGAGGAGCGCGCGCTGCGGCGGCACGCAGAGCGTCTCGGTATCGCGCACCGGGTAGAGTTTCGCGGCTTCGTCCCGGAGGAGGAAAAATTCGCACTCATGTCGCGCGCATGGGCCAACGTCATCACGTCCGCCAAGGAGGGTTGGGGCATGAGCATTCTCGATGCCGCAACATACGGCACACCGTCCATTGCGAGTGATTCGCCGGGCCTGCGCGACGCTGTTCGTGATGGACAGACGGGTATCCTGGTGCCGCATGGAAACGTCACCGAGCTCGCGGGGGCCATGCGGCGCATCGCGCTCGATGCGGAGCTGGCGCGTGTGCTAGGCGCGCGGGCGCGCGCGTACGCGCAGACTTTTACCTGGGCGCGCGCCGCCGATGCGTTCGAGGCGTTGCTGTTGACGGCCGCGCGCCCATGAGTGACTCCAGGGCGAGCCCGCTCTCCGCGCCATCGTATCGCACCGCGGGCGCCGTGTCCGCCGCCGCGTTGCTGCTGTATCTGGTCACATTATCGCCGACGATCGGCTTGTGGGATGCGGGCGAATACGTGGCCGCTGCGGCACGTCTTGGAATTCCGCATCCGCCCGGCAATCCCGGTTTCGTGCTGCTCGGGCGCGTGGTCGCCCTGCTGCCAATTGCCCGAACTGTCGCGGGACGCCTGAACGTGCTGGTGGCACTTGCCAGCGCCCTGTCGGCCGGCCTGTGGTTTCTCGTTACCGAACATGTCGCGCGCAACTGGCTCTCACCGTCGCGCGCGCGTGTTGCCGGCGCGGCCACGGCGCTCGTGGGCGCCAGTGCGTTCACCGTCTGGAACCAGTCGGTCGTGAACGAGAAGGTCTATACCGTTTCGCTCTTTCTGCTCACGCTGGACCTCTGGACCACGCTGCTCTGGCAAAGCGATCCGGACGGGCCTGCGGCAGACAAGCGGCTCGGCCTCCTGTGTTATCGCTTGGGCATCGGCTATACCATTCACATTGCCGGCCTGCTTGCCGGCCCCGCGCTGCTTGCAGCCGTGCTCTACACGAAGCCCCGCACGCTCAGGCGGCCGCGGTTGCTCGCCCTGTGCGCGGCGCTCTTCGTGCTCGGCCTCACGCCATACGCGATGCTGCCCATTCGGTCGGCATTCCGGCTGGAAATCAACGAAGGGCATCCGTCGGCATGCGAGGATGGCGCACCGCATTGGGGATGCACGGTGAGCAGGGAAACGCTCGACCGGTTTCTCTACGAGAACAACCGCACCCAGTACGCAAAGCCTTCGCTGCTCGATCGCCAGCAGAGCCTGCCCAACCAGGTGCGGATGTGGTGGTTGTACTTCAAGTGGCAGTGGTTCCGTGATCCCGCCGGCATGTCTCCGGATTGGCAGAGCGCCATCGCTGTGGCGGTGCTCCTGCTTGCCGGTGCCGGAGGGTATACGCACTGGAAGGCAGACCGGCGCAGCTTCGTGCCGTTTGCGACCCTCATTGCCACGCTCACCGCGGGGCTCATCTACTACCTGAACTTCAAGCTCGGCTACTCGCAGGCCATGGCCATGGGCGTGCAGGATCCGCGACTGCACGAGGTGCGCGACCGGGACTACTTCTACCTGTGGAGCTATTCCGCGCTCTCGGTATGGATCGGCCTGGGACTGGCGTTCGTGTGGCGCCGCATCGCGGAGCTGGTCGCGGGTAGCGGAGGGCTCGATGGACGCGCCGCCGTTGTGCCCCGCCCCCGTCACTGGCACATCGCCGGCCCGGTGATGTGCGTGGCACTCGTGCCACTTATCGTGAACTGGAGCGCCGCATCTCGCCGCAAGGAGACCTTTGCGGAGGACTTTGCCGTCGACGCGCTCAATAGCGTGGAGCCCAACGGCGTGCTGTTCACGGGCGGCGACAACGATTCCTTTCCCCTGTGGTACGCACAGCAGGTGCTCGGTGTGCGTCGCGACGTGACCATCGTGCTGCTCGCCTATCTCGCGACGGACTGGTACGTGCGCGAGCTGATCGTGAAGACCCCCGAGCCCTATGACGCAGCGCGGGGGCCCGCGATCTACAGGAATTTTCCCGCGCGGCCGCTCACCCCTGTGCTGGCGCTGACGCGGAGCGAGGCCAACGCCATTCCGCAGGAGATGCAGACGGGTGCGAGCCGAGCGCAGCTCAATGGCTTTCAGGTGGACATCCCGCCCACGATGCTCACGCGTGACGTGGTCGTCATGCTGCGGATCATCCATGACGCGGGGGTGAACCGTCCCATCTACTTCAGCAGCGGTGCCGGCACGCCGGCCATGGACAAGTATCTCGGCGGGCATCTCATCACGCATGGTCTCGCGCGCAAGCTCGTCGCCGATCCTGCCGCTGAACCGGGCGCCGTGAACACCGGCATCGGCTACGTGGACGTGCCGCGCACGCTGGCGTTGTGGCAGTCGTTCCGCGGGCCCGCCGGACTCGAGCGGCAGGGCCGGTGGGTGGACATACCATCTGTGAACGCGCCTTACCTGTACATGCGCGTGGGACTCGGCGTTTCGGACGGACTGGACTCCACCTACGCCCTGCAGGCGCCACGCATGGGCTTCGTCCTGCCGCAAAAGGGTGATTCCGCCAGGCCTGCGCAGGTGGTCCGCGCACAGGTACAGCGCATCGGCGCGGCGCTCGATCTGCTCACCGTGGTCCGGGAGCGGAAGAACGTGCTCGAGGCACCCACCGGTCTCGGTTACGCGCCGGTAACAGGCCCCTGAGCTCTTGGCATCACCCCGGCGACGAGCGCCAGCAGCACTTCGACGAAGGTTGCCGCCGCACGCACCACCAGCGCGGCCGCGGCGGCTCCTCCGGCCATTGAATTTCCCTCCAGAAGAGCCGTCAACGTCGCTTCACGCACGCCGAGCCCTGCGGGAACCATGCTGGCGTATCCGGCGAGGAAGGCGATCGCGTTTGCGCCCGCGACGTGCAGCCAGCTGCTCACGGGAAGATCCATTGTTGCCCCTAACAGCGTGCTAACGCCCAGCCCATTCAGCGAATGGATGCCCACGTCGGCAGCAACAAGTGCAAGGGTTGGGAGCCAGCCGCTGCGCCACTCGAGTGCGGGCTGCCCGCTCAGGCGTGATGCAATGTGGAGCATCGCCCGAAGGGGGCGCGGGTGCGTTCCAGCGGCCACGCCACACAGTACTGCCACCGCCCCCGCCACGGATGCTGGCGTGACCGGAAGCAGCACGAGTCCCATGGCGCACGCGGCAAGGACGTAGAGCCACATGTGCACCACGATCGACGTCAGCATCGCGACGGGTGTCACGCCGGCAGACCGCATGAACGCCGCGAGCGACGCCACGTGCCAGATGCGGCCGGGGATGTAGCGTGTTGGATTCGTGAGTGCCCAGATGCGCCAGTGCTGCACTGCCGTCACGGGCGAGGGCGCGATCCGCTGAAGGATCTCGAACCAGATGCGGCAGCCCAGCGTCAGCGACACAGCCTGAATGGCGATGCTTGCCGCAAGCTCGCCCGGGTGCGCCAGCCATGCGATGCTGTGCAGACTGCCGCGCGCGCGAGCGAGTGCGGTTCCCATGTACAGTATGGACGCCGCCGCAAGCACGATGACGGCCGCCAGCCGGGCGAGGCGAAATGGCGCGGCGCGCTGCCGTGGCGGTTGAGCCGGCGCGCCGTCCGTCATGTCAGGCGGCAGCAGGCAGGAGCCGCGCCGAACGCGAGGTTCGCACGAGTTGGAGGAGTGCCACCACCACTCCCGCACCCAGCACGAGCACGGCGGCGAGGGAGATCCACAACCCGGTGTAGAAAAGTCGTGGCCTGAAGCTGAAGACCACCTTGTGCGCACCCGCCGTTACCGCCACGCCGCGGAACGCATGGTTCGTACGGAGAATGGGCGTCTCACGCCCATCGATCGTGGCGATCCATCCATCTGCGTCGTTGTCGTTGAGGACAAGCATGGCGGGCGCCGTGGCGCGCACGGACACCTCGACATGATCCGGGTCGTCAACGTCGATCTGGGTGGATCCTGGTATCGCCAGGGCGCTCGTGGGCAAACCGTCGGGCCCCGTCGGGCCCACGGGCGGCAGCTCCGGACTCGTGAACGGGGCGGCCGGCGCCTCGACGACGGCCACCATGCGCGGATCCCAGTCATTCGTGCGCATGACGGCCAGTGCGCCGCCATCCTTGACCACGCGCACCGTGGGCACGAGCTGCGCACGTCCCAGCGCGCGGTTGTTCACGTAGATGAACGCGGAGCCGTTGTGCACCTCCTTGATGCCCGGCATGCCCTGTTTTGTCTTCATGTCGTAGAGCTGCAGCTGTACGCCACTCAGGATGTACCGGATGCTCGCGGCCTCCATGATGGCCGGATACTCCACGAAATTGTGCCAGTCGAGCACATTGCCGTTCTTCGCGATGCCCACGAGCTGGTTCCACCGGTAGAGCTGGTTTCCGTGCTCACCGCCTGCCTGCGCGATGCCGAAGTGCATCAGGTAGTCCGAGCGTGGACCAAACCGGCCGTTGGCGATGTAGTGCGCCGCCTTCGCATCCTCGGGAAAGGGAAATACCCACACGCGGCCCGGCGTGTGGCCCTTCAGGTAGTGCACCACGTCATCTTCGGCGAACACGGTATCGGGCGCACCTTCGGTGGTGATGAAGTGCCGATCGATCAACAGCAGATCGCTGGCGGTGGTTACCAGGAGAATGAGCGTCGCCGCGCGAAGCGTAACCGTTCCACGCGCGAGCCGGCGCAGCACGACGGCCGTTACCCACGCAAAGATGAAGAAGCGCGCCCATCCCAACGCGCGATCGCTTCCGTCAACCGCGGTGCCCGCGGCGATCAGGAACCCCACCAGCGAAACCTCGGCAGAAGCCGTGAGGAGTCTGGCGGCCTTGCCCAGCCTGCGCACATCGGGACTCGACTCGCGGTCGGCGCTCAGACGTGCGAGCCGCTCGAGGGTCAGGGCCGCCATGACGACGACGCACAACGATACCAGGTAGAGTGCGATGGACGGAGAGCGAAACTTCGCCGTGCCCGGCAGCGCGATGTAGTACAGCCGGTAAAGCGGCGTGTGCGAGCCGTAGCTGATCGACAGCATGAAAGCGGCGAGCCCACCCATGAACTGCCACGTGCTGTCTCGCCGCGACAGCATCACACCGACAAGGAGCATCAGCACCACCAACGCCCCCACGTACTCGGTGTGGAGCTTGAACTCGTTCTCGCCGTGATAATTGCCGAGGATGCCCGCCTGCTCCGGCACCGCCATGCCCATTGTCTCCACGGGCGGCATGGAGAACTGTGTCGAGAACGCGTAGTCCCTGTTCGTGCTTTCGGCGCGGGGAGAATCCTTGATGTAGCCCGAGAACGGAAGAAGGTTCACCGCTGCCACGCCAAAGGCGAGCGCCACCGCGGCGAGACCGAGTGCCGTCCGCGATCCGAGCTGGAGGCCGCGCATGTCCCGGCGAAACTTCACCAGCAGGAACGCCGCCCACAGCCCACCCGCGATCAACAGGTAGTACGTGCTCTGGATCTGCGCCGAGAGCAGCGCGAACGCCAGAGTGACCGCGAGCCCCACGAACCAGCGCAACTCGCCGGAGCGTACAGCGCTCAACACGAAATAGAAAACGAACGGCGACAGCGTTGCCACGATGATGCGGCCGTCGTGCCCCGCATACACGTACGAGATGCTCACACCCGTGAGCTCGAATGCGACCCCCGCGATCAGCGCGACCCAGTGCCGCACTCCCAGCGCGCGCACCAGGAGATGTGTGCCGATACCGGCAAGTGCGAATTGGACAACGAAGACGGCAGGCATCACCCGCGCAACCGGCAGCAGCGCCGACATCAGCAGCCGCACGGGATAGAACAGCCCGCCCGGATTGGCGTACATGGGCAAGCCGCCAAAAATGTACGGCACCCATTTTGGCAACGCGCCCGCGCCTATCCGGCGCATTGCAAATTCCAGGAAGTAGTAGCCGCCGGTGAGGTAGTCGGTGCCACCGATCTGCTGGCCCGGCAGGAATGCCGGTGCGAAGAACACCAGTGCGACGGCCGCATACAGCACGAGCGCTCCGCGCGTGATCGCGCGATGCGCCGGCTCCTCTGCAGGATCACTCAGGAATTGACGAAGGCTCATGCGCGACTCTGGTACCCCGACCGCCCGCCGGCGGCAATGATGCTGTGAAGGTATTCAATGTGCGCGTCGGCAACGACACGCCAGCGAAACTGCTCCGCGCGCGCCTTGCCCCGCGCCGACAACCGGATGCGCCCTGCCCCGTCCAACAAGAGTCGCTGCAGCGCGCCTGCAAGTGCATCAACGTCGCCGCGCGGCACCACGACCCCCGCGTCGGGACCTCCAACAATCTCGCGCAGCGACGGATCATCGGACACGATGAGCGGCACACCGGCGGCGAGTGCCTCGGCGGCCACGATACCGAATCCCTCAAAGCGTGAGGGCATCACCTGGCACGCGGCACCCGCTAGAAGTGTGTTCCGCGCGTCGTTGGCCAATGCACCAAGAAAAGTGACACGAGTGTCGAGTCCAAGCCGCTCCGCCTGCGCGCGCAGTATGCGCTCATGCGGCCCGCGTCCGGCAATGAACAAGTGTGTGGTGAGGTTGGAGCGGCAGAACAGCGCCCATGCATCGAGCAGTACATCGAGCCCCTTTTGCACCGCGTCGAGCCGGCCCACGTACGCCACGTAGTCCGCCTCGTGCCGGACCAACCCGAAGAATTCATCTGCCACGCCTGACGAAACGCGAGCGATGCGGACGTCGGGGGCGAGGATGGCCCGCAACGCCTGCTCGGTGGCTGACGACGTGGCGCTCAACACGCGCGCTCGGCGCAGCGTCGCGCGTTCCACGCGTGCGAGTGCCGCGCCGCCAAGCCTGCCCCAACGCTCCCGCGCCACCGGGCCGGTGAGGTGGTGCACCGTCATGCCCACGGGACGTCCCGACGGAATCATCACTGGCGCATACGCCGAATGGTCCACGATGGCGACATCATAGTGCGCCGTGCGAAGCAGCTGCGATGCCGCCGCTACATACGTCAGCCGGCTTCCGAAGTAGGTGCGTCCGTTGCCGAGCCGAAGAACGCCTAGTCCATGGAATCGCCCTTCACGCGCGCCAGGATAAGCGCCCGTCGCGATGGTGACGTCGACGGTATCGAGCAGATGACGATACAACTCGAAGATCCGGCGCGCTCCTCCACCCCCGACCCACGGATTGTCCGGATCATCGTAGCAGCAGTGCAGGACATTGATGCGCGCACCACTCACGTGGCCCGCCGAGTGATCGCGGTATCGTAGATGGAACGGAGTGCGCCGACAATGGCGGACCACGAAAATCGGTCCTGTACATGTGCGCGGCCACGTTCACCGAGCTCGCACGCAAATGCATGGTCCCGCTCGAGACGTTCCATTGCCCGCGCCAGCGCCATGGCGTCGCCTTCGGGCACGAGCAGCCCTGTACGCTCATGGATTACCACGTCCGGTATTCCGCCAACGTCGCTGGCAATGACCGGCCTGCCGTACGACAGCGCCTCGATCAGCGCGACACCGAGTCCTTCGGTGCCGGCGACCTCGTTGGTTACGGCAGGAAGCACCAGCGCGAGGCATGATTGCAGGTACGCCTCGAGCTCCGTGCGCGGCAGGTACCCGGTGAACTTTACCCGATCTGCGATGCCGAGGTGGCGAGTCTGTTCCTCGAGTGCCTGTCGCTCCGCGCCATCGCCCACGATCACGAGGCGTGCGTCGTCCAGCTGCGACAGTGCGGCGAGCAGCACATCCACTCCTTTACGGGCAACGAGCCGGCCCACGAACAGAAAGGCCTGCTCTCCCTCATGCGGCACATGCGCGTCCGCTGCGGCAAGTGATGTGGCTGCACCAAAGGGGACCACGAACGGCTGAGCGGCGGGAGCAACGACGCGAAGCTGATTTGCCGTGTGCGTGGAAATGGCCGTCACTGCGTCCGACTGGCTGACGATTGCGCGAACGGCCCACCGAGCCCACCCGTGCTTGCGCGCCAGCCAGTGCAGCTCGGCGCCGAAAAACGTGGAGACGAGGGGGATTCCCGTCAGCCGGCGTGCAATCAAGCCCGGCACGGCATGCGGGACAGGCCAGAACGCGTGCACCACGTCAAACCGCTCGCTCCTGGCCAGCCGCGTGGCAGCGGCAGCGGCGGCGAGCACGTAACCCGGCACCAGCCCCAGTCGAATTGGCCGCTCCGAGAGCTGCCACGGAATGGGATTGTCATGCGACAACATCTCCCAGGCCGATGTTGCGTAGCGAAACCGGTGCACCGGCACGCCGTCCACGATGTGATCCGGCGAGCCGTGGTACGCCGGCGCAAGGACTTCGACGTCCACCCCTACCCCGCGCAGATGCGCGATCGTCGCCCCGAGCCACGGGGTGATGACGTCGCCCTCGAAACGAGGATATGCGCTGGCAATGAAGAGGACGCGGAGGGCGCTCGGCACCTTGGAAAACTACTGTCCGTGCTCCGCAATCGTGCGACAGCGCCGGTGGCCCTGGCCACCGGCGCCCGTCACAGCGTGCTACTTGGTTCTGATGATGGCCAACAGCACCGTGGGCAGTGGTGCTGCTGATGACTGGGTCAAGTTGATGTTCGCGAATTTCGTGGCCGGCACGCCGAAGCGGTCGAACGAGCTCGCACCACCGCCCTTGTACAAAAGTGTGAGGGCGACGTTGTTGGTGAGGGCACGGGGAACGAGCACGTTCACATAACCGCCGCTACTGAGTGCGCCATACATGGAGCGATAATCCCAGCTCTGCGTTTTGTATTGCGTGGCAACCGAGATCGCGTCATCCGCGTAGAGAGCGATGATACAATCGCGTAGCCACTGCCAGGGATCCATTCCTCCAATGGCATGCTGGATGTTGGGAATCCCCTCGAGATTGCTGTTGACCATATTGCGGAAGAATGTCGGGTCGCCGACGTTGGCACGGTCCGACGCATATCGCAGGAATGCCCAGGAGATACCACGCGGGGCCAAGGTATTGGCGGATGTACCGCTCGTGATACCCGTGGTGTCCGGGCGTTGCAGCCATGGCCGCAGCCTGCCGAAGTTCGGATTCGCGAATGCATTGAACGCCGTAACGCGCCTGCTCGCATCTGGCCCGGTGTTGATATTGCCCACAACGATGTTCTGCTTCGGAGCCAGGCCCACGCTGGTGCGGTAGAATGCCAGCTCTTCTGCGACACTGGAGAGCGCTTCGTTCGTCCATGCCGTCTCGAAGAATGATGCGCCGGTCACATATGCGCGCGCGAAGCCATTGATCAGGTGCTGGAACTCGTGGACGGCAGTGACAATGGCGCTTCCTCGAACAAAGGACACCGTCCGCACGTTCGAGTTGATGGACCCCGTGGGATCCGGCACGGCCATGTACAATATTTCCGTACCCATCGTTGGGGCCCCATTGCTGTTGCTGCAGTCATCAGATCCAAAAACGTCTTTGCTCGCAAAGAAGCCCGGAATCACCGACGAGGACGCTGGAGGTGAGAGTTCATTCAACGCTCGGGTAAAGAAAATGATGACATGCCCGTTCACATCGATGTCCGTTGGGTCCGTGAAGTTCGCGGAGTCCACGGGCCAGGCGATGGTATCAAACTCCAGTGCCATGGAGTCGTATTGCGCCGTGGTGAATCCACCAGTCGGATTCATGGTGTCCGACACGATGATGGCGTGCTGCGAAACGGATCGCACCAGCCCTGTTCTAACGGACGGAGACCCGGAACACGCGCTGTTCGTGTTGTAGGAAACGGCGTCTCCAACGGAGGGAACCGACATCATCCTGAGGGCGAGGCTTCCCGACACCATCGCATCAGCAGAAACATTGACGTGCCCGGCGCTCGTCTCGGTGGGATACCACGTGAGCCGCTCATCTGCGCCCTCTGCTGGCGCGACGCCGCTTGCCGTAGGGCTTACCTCATTCAGCGCGGACGGGCCATGCACATCCTCATTTGACGATTCCGGCGCGGTGGCACGGGGGATTGACTGCCGGAATGCCCGTCTGGCCTGGAACGCAGCGAGCTTGGCATCCGCACCGGCAAATGTGCCAATCGAAAAGTCGTTGACAACGGAGGATGCTGGAAGCGGACCAAGGTTGCTCGCAACGCTCGTTGGAATACGGTCGGGAGTAGGTGGTCCCGTCACGGCCTGAATACCCGTGCCAATGGTCCTCAGGCTGGCACCGGAAGTGGACGTATTCAGCGGCATGTACGTGTACTCCGCATCGGACGCGGTGCCGCCGACACAGACGTTTCCCGCGCCTGGTCCAGACGTGGTATACACCTCGCCAACCGCGAGATTCGGGCACACCTGAACCGTCACCGAGCCCGTGGTGGACTCACTGCTCGTCACGTTGATGGTGGCAAAGCCAGGCCCCACGGCCGTGAGCTGGCCCGTGCTCGCATTCACCGTCGCAACGGCCGGCGCCGTGCTGGAATAGGTCAGCGTGGAACTGCCGATCGCGTTGCCCACCGCGGAGCGTGACGTGGCCGTGATCGTGGTGGTTGCCGTCTGATTGATGAAGGCCGACGTACTATCCACCACGACGTAGCCGTTGGGATAGTGCACGTTGGCGCTCACGTACACATAGAACTCGAACGTGTTGACCGTGGGGTCGATGTTGAACTGCCAGTTCACTGTAGACGACACCTCGTTGGTGGAGAGAATGTTGTCTCCACCAAGATGATCGCCCGGATATTGGTAGTAGGGCTGGTTCGTGCTCGTGAACGTGCCCGTTCCCGTTGGATTGACGATCGTCACGGCGCCTGTGCCATCCGTCACCGTTGGCGTGACGTCAAAAAAGACCTTCAGGCCGGTGCCGTCGCCCGTCGCTCCGTCATTCGTGCCCAATGCCTGGGGAATGAGGTTCGTCACGGAAACGTCAGAGCTCAAGATGTGCGTTCCGCCGTCGTACGTCACATTGCTCGACGTCAAGGTGACATACTGGTTCTGTCCGCCCACAATCAGGTCGCGCGCCGAATTCGACGACGGCGCGCCGCAGGTGATAACCGGCGTGCCTCGGCGGCCAATACATGCGATGCGTTGAATGCTCGTAAGGGAGCTCGCAGTTGCGCCGGGAGCGAGCGGGTGAACACCTGCCGAGGGCGAAGCGATACGCCCGTCGCCGCATGATGTGAGGAGCAATGCGGCGGCGGCGATGGTTCCTGCGATTTGGAGTCGCATGCGGGATCAAACGAATGAGATTCCTGCGGCGGACCGTGTACGCACCGGCGCGTACATCATGGTTCCAGCAATTCGTAATGTACGTTGATGTACGGTTATCGGAACAAGAACGTCCAAAGGCGGTCTCAGCAGTATCCCGGGCAAGCACGACAAAAAGGCGGAAAGCACCAGGTGCCTTCCGCCCTTTTCAACTGCCGATGGAGACTACTTCCGCAACGAATCCTTGCTGCTCGACTTCCGCACCGCGTACGACAGCGCCCCATCGTACGGACGCTCGCCATACCCCGTGTAGATCTGCCGCGGACGCGCGATCTTCTGCTCCTTGTCGTTCAGCATCTCCTCCCACTGCGACAGCCAGCCCGCAGTACGCGCCACGGCGAACAGCACCGTGAAGAAATCCTTCGGGAATGCCATGGAACGATAGATGAGGCCCGTGTAGAAGTCGACGTTGGGATACAGCTTGCGCGAGATGAAATACTCATCGCTCAACGCGATGCGCTCGAGCTCCAGCGCAATCTCGAGATCCTTGTCCACCCCTACCACCTTGAACACTTCATCCGCGAGCTTCTTCACGATGCGCGCGCGCGGATCGTAGCTCTTGTACACGCGATGGCCGAAGCCCATCAGCTTCTGGCCCTTGCCCCCCTTCACTCCTTCGATGAACGCCGGGATGTTCTTTTTGTGGCCGATCTCGGTGATCATGTGGAGCACCTGCTCGTTCG
>JAQBPY010000235.1 GCA_028287285.1 Gemmatimonadota bacterium | reverse complement strand
CTGCCACCAGGCTCAGTCCTGCCACGAGTCCCACCGTGCGACCTGGAGAGAACCTGCGGTGCCAGACCTGCGTGACGCTATCAGCGGGTAGCTTGAGCTGGCCCTGGCTTCCGAGAGCATAGAGTGTGTCATTCGAGATCGACGCGCCGCGCGCCGCAAACGGTGTGTTCGAGCCCGAACGCATCGTGACGCCCGTGACACGGTCGAGGGCCACTCCGTTGTCGAACGGGGTGCGCTGGATCGAGCTGCAGCCCGCGATGGATGGCGCGAGCAGGAGGAGCAGAGCGAGTGCGCCGAGAGGACTACGAGCGGTGCGGAACATGGCGGGCCTCCGTGAGGAATGGGACATCCTCAGGATCGGCGTGCGCGCTCGCTACCGACATACGTCATTGAACGCAGTAGCCTCGCGGCAATGACGTACGCAATTAGTTGGCTTTTCCTGCCAAGCGGGCTCGCTTCTTGTTAATCGGCATGTTCGCGCCTCCTTCCGTTGCTGCCCACGCATCGCCAACGACGGCGCTTCACCATTCCGCGAGGAAACCAATGAGCATTCTTGGATCGATAATGTCTAAGATCTTCGGTCATCACCCGTCGCCGTCCGCCTCGGCCACCACCGCTCCGGCCGCGTCAGCTGCGTCTGCACCGCCAACTCCTGCGGCCGCTGGAGGATCGCCGGCCACGGCTTCGCCCGCGCGCATGTCCGAGGTCGATGTGGAAGCGGTTCTGACCGATTTGGCTTCGAAGTACTCGCATCCGGTCAACTGGAAGTACTCCATCGTGGACCTCATGGCGATTCTCGGAATCGACAACAGCCTGCCGCAGCGAAAAGCACTCGCGCAAGAGCTCGGCTACACGGGGGACATGAACGACAGCGCCACGATGAACATCTGGCTGCACAAGCAGGTCATGCAAAAGCTGGAGGAGAATGGCGGCAAAGTGCCTGCGGACCTCAAGCAATGACGTGCACTGGCCAGCGATAGATGTAGGAGATCGGCGCTTCCGGAGAGTATCGCCACGCAACATGAGCCAACCATCGTACGTGGTTGGCTCATGTTGCATTCCGCAGCAGCAAATTCGAACGGCTACGTGACGCGTACGATGCGGGCGACGGACGGCACTCCGCGGTTGTCCACGATGAACAGCAGATAGTAGCCCGGTGGCGCAAGCTCCGCGCGCGCCGGTGCCGTCACCGTGATCGACGACGCGCTGCCCACGGCGAAGGTGAGATGAAGCGCGTGCTGATTTTCGTTGTATGAGTGCGTCACGGAGCCGAGCGAGATCCACATCACCTTGCTGATCGATGCAGGCGCAGGAGTCTGCACGTCGAATGATTGTCCGTACGTCACGAGCGTTGGCGCAGCGGCGATCGTCGGTCGTGTCGCCCGCGTGCCATCCGCATTGAAGAGATAGGGCGGGCTGAAAATTTCAGCCGTGTAGTCATCGGTCAGCCCCGTTGCGGATGGCTGTCCGCTGCCGGCGGACAGCACGCGTCCGTCAGGCAGCAGCAGCGCTGTGGAGTGATAGAGCCGGTAGTGCGTCATACGCGCCAGGGTCCGCCACGTTTCCGTCGTGGGATCCCAGAGCTCGGCGGCAAGCACCGCCTGCGACGTGGGCGCGACGTTGAAGCCCGCGGCGTTGCTGCCGCCCGTGACGAGCACCTTGCCGTCGGCGAGTATCGTCGCGTTGCTCTGCCGTCGCGCGACCGACATTGGGGGCACGGATCGCCAACTCGCGGAGGGCCCCGCATTCAGATCGAGCACCTCTGCCGACGCCGTCGGTCCGCCACCGCCAACCATGAAGATTTTCCCGGCGTCGTACATGAGCGCCGAGCCGTAGTCGCGGTAGCCGTACAGGCTCGACGGTCCGGATGTCCAGTGTCCGGTTCCAGTTGGATCGAGAAAGTAGGTCGTCTGGCTCGGACCGGCGACGAAGACGCTACCGGTGGGCGTCACGAACGCGAACGAGTAATACGGCAGGTAGAGCGACGCGGTGCTCAGCACGCGCCACGTGCCGCTCGACTGATAAACCTCGGGAATCAGGTTCGTCGCCTGCGATGTGTCGCCACCACTCAACGTGAGTACTTCACCGGTGGCGAGCGTGGTGTTGCTCGGATACCAGCGTCCGTTCTGCATGTTCGGACCGGTGGTCCACGTGTTGGAGGCGAAGTCGAAGATGGTCGAGGTGAGAATGCCCTGATCATCGATCCCGCTATGACCACCAGCGCTCAGTAACCTCCCGTCGGCGAGGAACGAGGGTCCGCTGCAAAAGAGATCTGCGGGTTTTGAAATCGATGCGAACGTGCCGGCGGATGTGCCGCTGTCTGGCGGCGTCCAGAGTACCGGAGCATGGTCGCTGCGCCCCCATGTGAGCACTCGCCCATCCGGCAGGAGGTGCGAGTGAATCGCGATCGCCGGCCACGTGGTGGGCGCCGACCACTCTCCCGCGGTCGCGATCGGCGAAACGAGGTCGAAGCTGACGACGACGTTTTGCGTCGCCGACATTTGCACGACGCAGCTCCCGGACGTGCCTTTCACACCGGTGCCGGAGGTTGCGCATCCTGCGCCGGCCCACGCCTTGAGATAACTCCCTGAAGACGCGACCGCCGACAGCGTCACACTCGTTCCCGTTCCCAAGCTCGTCGTGCATCCGGTGGATGCTGCGCTACCGTTGGTGATGGAGCAGCTGATTCCCGCCGGAGTCGATGTGATCTTCCCGTTGCCCCCAGCGCCGCCCGCGATCGAGAGCACATACGACGATGCTGGGGGACCGAAGGCGACGCTCACCGTGCGTGCCACGTCGAGCTTCACCTGACACGACAGCGGGCTCTCCGCGGCGCCCGTGCATCCCGTCCATGACTTCACGACGCCGCCCCCGGCGGGAGCACCGATGAGTGTGACCGTCGCACCGGTCTTGTAGTCCTGAGCGCACTTGCCGCTTCTGCTGACAACACCCCCGCTCACACTGATCGTGCACGCGATCCCGCCGCGGTTGGAGGTGACGATGCCACCTGCCGTGCTTCCAGTGCCGTCTACGGAGATCGAGACCTTCGATGCAGCGGATCGTGCGCCGAGGAGTGGCGGTTCGGTACTCTGGTCCGGGCCGCAGGTGGCGAGCAGGAGCGCGACGGCGGCCGTGGCGAGCGGGGCAATTAGTCGCGAGGCGCGACGAAGGCGGATCGAGCGCATGGGACTCGATGATTGAAGGCGACACACGTAGGGATCGCCGGGCGATTGTGTCAATAGGGGGATCGTGCGCGCGGCGCTCTACCGGCTCGCGAATCAGGTGCGCGTCGATGCGCTCGGCGCGGTGGAAGAGCGCGCGGTCCCGAGCTGAGCTGGGTGATTCGGCGACGCGTACGGTACGAATCGTTTGAGGAGCAGGAAGGGACGCTCGATCGCGATCCAGCTCACGAGGGCGACAAGGATAGTCGCGGCGAGCACGGCCGCGACGGCTTCGGCGTAGTAGAGGAAGTACGAGCCTCCCACGCGCCACGGAACGAAGACGCTGGTCCGCTCCAGAATCACGTGCAGCACGAGGAAATGCCAGATGTACATCCCGTAGCTGTAGCGTCCGAGAAAGCGAAGGGGCCGATTGGTCAGCAGCGTGCGCGATTGCACGACGAGGAGCACGAGCAATCCGCTGACGATTGCAATTGCGGGAAGACCGAAGAGTTGGGTCACCGGAAGGAGCGAGCCCGCGGTGCGATGAAGCAGCAACGGCACGCCCAGCAGCAGAATCGCGCCGCCCAGCGCCATCGCGCGCCATCTCGCAGCATTGCGTGCGAAATCCGGATCACGTATCGCGCATGCGAGGAAGGCGCCGACGGCGAGCGTGTCCATTCGCGTGGGCAGCAGATGATAGATCGCCTGCTCCTGCGCACCAGCAAGCATCGCCGCGATCCGAAACAGCTCGGCCGCGACGACGCACCCTATCGCGACTCGCGGCAGTTTCCGCGGGCTCGCGAACGCGACGGTCAAGGGCCAGAGCAAATAGAATTGCTCCTCCACCGCCAGTGACCACAGGTGCGATGGGATACCCTCCGCGGGAAAGGGGTGCATGGAGTCGTAGACGTTCGATAGGTATGCCCAGTACCATCCCTGCGTTGCTCGGAGCTCCTGTGCGACCGCCGGCGTCGTCACGCCCACGAGAGGCGCGATCCACATGCTGAAGAGCAGAAACACGACGTACACGGGAACGATGCGGAGTACGCGGCGCGCGTAGAACGTGCGGAAATATCTCTCACGTCCCCGCTCATCGATCAGGATGCCAGTGATGAGAAATCCGGAAAGCACGAAGAAGAGATCGACGCCGATCCAGCCGGTGTTCCCGAGACGATAGACGACGGTGTCGGCGCCCTGCCCCGGCGGAACACGCTCGAACACGTGCGCGATGATGACTGCGACAATCGCGAGTCCGCGAACGCCGTCGAGTCCGGGGATGTACGACGCCCGCGCGGTGGTCACGCGAATGCTGATTGACTAGAGTCCATCGACGACCACTGACATGACGGGTGCCCCTTTCGCCGGAAATCGCCGGATCGTTGACACTCGGCGTTGCCGGCGCTGCGCTACTGGACTGGCCGCGTAAGTATTGAAATGCGAGTGCCGTCAGGCGCGGTCGCGATCTGAATACTTTATTCGGCCACCAGCAGGTGATTCTTCCTTCCGCTCATTCGGATGCCAGAGGAGGTAAAGGAGACCTGTCTGCCATTCAAGTAGTACCTGGCACCGGGCATCTCTGTCCCTCTCAAGACGAAATTCCAGCCGCCTTCCTTCGCGTCAACAGTGTATTCAATCCCCTTGCTGGTCTTTGCGCGTGAAAAAGAAATGGTGTTGGCCCCGACACGGAGATTCTCGATGCTCACATTATCCCAGCCGGTGGGCAAATGAGGATCAAAGACAACTGTCTTGTTCATCGCGTCTGGCCGAATGCCGAACATCTGCTGGACCAGCGGGACCATGATGCCGTAGCTGGTCCATGAGATTGTAAAGCACCCATAGTCAGGCATCATTTCCGAGATCGAGCCTGGCAGCGTCCGATCGAATGTCTGTGCGATCTTGTCGACGTACCACAGCGACTCATCGCTGCGTCCGTAACTGCCCTCCGAGACAGCCTGCACGCCGGTGGCGATGGTCATCATCGCTCCTCTCTCGGTAGCGGACAGGTAGGGGCCGTACTCGCCCACGTTGTTTTTTCGGATCCTGTCCAGAGCTTCCATCGCTCGCGCGCGCGGAGCGATGCCCGTCTCCATCGGCGTCGTGATCACCCAGTTCTTGTTCGTGAGCCAGCCTCGGCTCGTATCCGGCATCGTGGAGAACGTCTGCTTCAGCTGCGCATAGTGTCGAATCAGATTCGTGTCTCTTTGGGTCAGGTTGTTTGTCCCTTGCAGCTCGATTTGCTTGATCGCTCCATCGGCGGCGCTCATCGCCTGGGACCTGCTTCCGTAGAAATCGGCGTACGATCCTTCGTCTGCAATCCAGAATTTTTGATTGATTCTCGATTTCAGCTGTGACGCCAGTTGCCCATAGTGCCTCGCTTCATCCGGCTTGCCGAGAATGGCGGCGACGTGAGATGTGCCCTGGAGCGCTTGCTGCGTGTACACCGCGACGTCGATCAATTCGGCGTTCAAGCCACTGACTTCCATGATCCCGTAACCCTCCGGGAACAGGTTCTTGTTTTGGTCCATGTCGGTCAGGAGCCAGTCGAGGCCCGACGTCATGGCCGGGTACATCTCTCTCGCAAAGTCCAGATCTCCCGTCCAGTCGACGACGTTGCCGACAGCCGTGATGAACTGCGCGGTTTCCTGGGTGTTGCCGGGATTGATGACTTCGCCGTTCGTCGTGAGCTCGTGCACGATCCGGCCGTTGTGGTTCGCTTTCCTCGACTGAGTCTCGAGTAAGCGGAGTGATTCCTTTGCGAGATCGAAGTCGCCCGTCGCTGTAAGCGCCTGCACCGAATACATATCGGGAAACCACCATGGGTATTCCATCAGACCGCCGCCGAGTCCGCGGCCGATACCGGGAACGTCTCTGACGAGCCACTCCATGTTGACCCGTACCCAGTTGTAGACCTTCTGGAGACGCTGGTCGGGAATCCGTACTCGAGCCCTGTCGATGATCGAGGCATAGTGCGCCACTTTCTTCGTCAGGAGAGTCGCGCGATGTCTGGCCAGATAACTGTAGGCCTTCACAGCTGCACCTCG
>JAQBPY010000179.1 GCA_028287285.1 Gemmatimonadota bacterium | reverse complement strand
CGAGCTCACACTCAGGAAGAGAGACTTCAGCGGCTTCACGCTGGGCGGCGAGATCGCCCTTCCCATCACGTCCAGAATCGAGGGCTCGCTGGACCTCGGCTACTCGCGCTCGAGCAAGGGATCCGAGTTCCGCCATTTCACGGACACCGACAATCTCCCCATCGAGCAGACCACCACGTTCGAACGCGTGCCGGTCACGGCGAACCTCCGCTTCAACCTTGTCGAGCCCGGCCGTCAGATCGGGCGGCTCGCCTGGATTCCTTCCAGGGTCGTTCCATGGGTCGGCGGCGGCGCGGGCTTCATGTGGTACCGGTTCCAGCAGGAGGGCGATTTCGTGGACTTCAAGACCAACAACGTCTTCAACGCAACGCTGAGCTCGGACAAGTTCACGCCGATGGTCCAGGGCATGGCCGGCGTGGATTTCTCGCTGTCGCCCAGCATCGCTCTCACCGCCGACGCCCGCTATCTCGCGGCCAAGGCGGACCTCACGTCCGACTTCAGCGGTTACAAGCCAATCGACCTGTCTGGCGTCTCCATGACGCTCGGCCTTACGTTCCGGATGTAGGCTCACACTCGGTGATGATCATGCAGAAACTCGTCGTACGGACAGGATTGGCCGCGATCGCGGCGGCCGCACTCGTTACACTCGCCCCCGTAGCGGGCGCACAACAGGCAGGCACCGGCCCACGCTGGCAAGGCTGGATCGGATGCTGGAGTCCCATCGCGCCAGCGGCGGAAGACGTCAACATCACGGCGACGCCCGTCTCCTCGCTGCTCGTGTGCATTACGCCCACGGCGGATCAGGGAGTCGTCGACGTCGCGACCGTCTCCGGCGGCAAGGTCACGTCGACGGAAAAGATCGATGCCAGCGGACGGACGACCACGATCGACAGCAAGGGCTGTCAGGGCACGCAGCGCGCGCAGTGGTCGGGCGACGAACGCCGCGTCTTCCTTCGTGCGACCGCCACGTGCGACGGCATGAAGAGCACCACGAGCGGCATTCTCTCCATGACCACGGGTGGTGATTGGATCGACGTCCGCGGTGTGTCCGCCGGCGACGGCGAAGTCGTTCGTGTGACGCGGTATCGCGACGCCGGCATTCCAAGCGCCATTCCCGCCGAGATTGCCTCGGCGCTGAGTGGGCGCGTGATGGCGTCGGAGCGTGCGCGCATCGCAGCCGGTGCACCCATTGCCGCCAAGAGTGTGATCGAGGCAACCAAGCTGGCGGATTCGTCCGTCGTGTCCGCATGGGTCCTCGAGCGCGGCCAGCGCTTTGGGCTGACCGCCGATGCACTGATGAACCTCGCCGACGGCGGCGTTCCCTCCAACGTCACGGACGCGATGATCGCCGTGTCCAACCCGCAGGCGTTCCGCGTTGCCCGTGCTGACGACCAGCGCGACATGAGTAGAGCCGACCGCGCGTATGGACGCCGGTATCCCGTGTACCTCGAGCCTGGATACTACCCATGGGCGTGGGGGTACTCGCCGTACGCATATGGTGGATACTACGACTACTACGGGTATCCGTCATACTACGGTGGTGGGTATAGCCGCTATGGCTATGGCCCGTATGCGTACGGTGGTCCGCCCATCGTGATCGTGAACGGCAGCAACAGTGGTGGCCGCGGCCAGGCGGTCAAGGGGCGTGGATATACGCAGACGGAGCCTTCCTCGTCTGGCGCATCGAGCAGCGGCGCGTCGTCGTCGCGCGGGACAACAACGCCGAGTTCCTCGTCGAGTGGTGATGGTGGATCGTCGAGCTCCGCGCCTGCGCCGGCGGCGAGGACTGCGAAGCCGCGTACGCCGTAACAGCGGATCGGACGTGAGAAAGGCGGCCCTGATGTTCGGGGCCGCCTTTCTCGTTTCCTGGACTGTCGCAGCAACTTCGCTTCCGACGTTGCGCGGCATGGGTCACGAGAACGGTAAGGTGCCTGTCCCCAATTGTCATCAGATACTTTGGGTATCCCTGCGCCGATATCGGCCGCAAGAACTGTACAGCATCTCCCGACACGCGCACAGCGTGTGCGGATGACAGGATATTTATCCGGTTGTCATCCCGCAGGAGCGAGCGCAGCGAGCGAGTGTCGGGAAATACTTTGAGCATCGTTACGCCGGCATTTGGCCACAAAAAACTGCGCGGGATGACAATGCCCTCGGCGCCCGCACGCATTTTTGATCCGCCGGAATCTACTGTTACCGAAAGCCCGGATTCCACGACTCACCGATGCCCTGCGCGCACGTGCGCATACACCGCAAACCCCGCCGGCGTCCGAGTCCCATACGTCGCAAGCAGCGTGGCCGGGATGAAATTCACCGATCCCCGCGCGCCGAGTGCAAGCAGTGATGCCACGTCGCGGGTAAAGCCCGCGCTGACGGACCGAACGTCATAGAGCTCCGTCAGGTCGCCTCCCTGAAACCCGAGCTCTTCTCCGTCCTTCATCACCCGCTCCACGCGCGCAAAGACCGCCCCTCGATCCAGATCACGGTTCGACTCGAGCAACAGGCTCGACGCATGGTGATGCGGTGATGCGCCTGGAGCGCCGTGGATGAGCTCATGACTCGACCCACTGTGATGATGCAGATTCATTCCCCACGCGAGCGTGTTCGACCACGCGCCGTCCTGCGTGGTGACGGCCGCACCATACCGATGCATCCGTGTATCCGGATCGAGCCGGTCGTGTGAGTTGAGGTACGCCCACCAGGACGACGCCACGACGTGCGCGGTTGGCGCCCAGCTCAAGCGCCCTGTATAGGAATCGAGCCTTGCACCGCGATAGTCGGCGATCAGGTGATGCTCGTCGGGCTCGCGGGGATTGAATACCGATCCCTCGATCTTGATCGCGTGCGTATTCACACCCAGCGTGACAACGCCGAAGCTCTGGTGCGCGGCGTCCTGCCAGTGATGCCCCAACGGCGCAAAGGGATCATTCGCGGCAGAGGGGCGATGCATGTAGGCAACTGGGCCCAGCGCGGGCTCACCTGCCGCCGCAACATAAATGGAGCCGGTGACCGCGCCAATGTCGTGGGCATACGTCGCTGCCAGCTCCATGAGTGCATCGTGCGGATGCTGTCTGTCGTGCATGAACGAGTGCGCAAAGGTGCCACCGGTCTGCAGCAGCTCCGGATAGCCGTTGCCACCGAGCAGGAACGGCTCGAGGCTCGTCATCACGTTGAGCTGGAGTGCGCCGCCAGCAACAGGGCGCATGGCCATCATCATCTCCCAATCGATGACACCGGACTGCTCGTCACCACGCTTGGTGAGCTGCTTGTCATACTGGGCGAACGCGGCACCGTGAAAGGACAGCGTCCATCCGTTCCATTCGCGGCCGACACCGCGCATCGAGGCGGAGGATGGGAGCCATGACGTTCCTGACCCCTGCTGTGGCACCAAGGAGGACGACATGCCCATGGTGCTCATGTCGTGCTGTGCACACAGCCGCCCACTCGTGCAGACGAGGGCGGCTGTGAGCAGGCTGAAAAAGCGCCGGGAGATGTGACTACTGCTTGGTGATCTGGCCGCGGATCTCGCCGCCCGGATTCGTGGTGGTGTGAATGTTCGCGTACGTCAGTCCGGCGAAGAGGAGCTTCTTCAGCGAATCGCCACTCATGGTCGCGGTGATTTGCGTGGCCGTGTTGAGCGTCGTCGTACCATGTGCCGTTCCCGACGTGGCGCCAAAGCTGAAGGTCGCACCAGCCAACGTGTTGAAGTTGATGGTGGTCCCGGCCGTGGCAGTCGCGAGCGACGGACCATGAATGTGTCCGTTGTTCACCGGTGAGGTGAGGCCGGTAAAGGTCACGTCGTAGGTAAAGACATTCGACGCGGTGTCCAGCGTCGCCGTGAACGTGCCCGACCCCGTCGAGGTGTTGGATGGAACTTCGCCGGCGGCATTCATCGTTGCCTTGAAGGTCACGATCTTCGACACGGGAGTACCGGTCGTGTCGCTGCTGCTGCCGCACGCGATCGCGGTAACAGCCGCGGCGACAACGACGAGCATGAGTACGCGAGACTGCATGGGAGTATCCTGAGCAATGGGTGGATAGCACAGACTACGGCGCATCATCGCACCGATGCAAAGTACCCGCACTCGACCGTCCGAGTCACCCGCGCAGAAACATCCATCCGCAAACATTCATGCATGGATAGGGCGCAGCAACACACATGTATCAGTTGATGTGTGTCACTTTCCCGACAAAGATGATGGTGCCCGTTAGGCGTTCACGAATGATCACCAGGAAGGGACGATCCACGAACATGATGAGCGGAAAGGGAATACCCGGCGTTGGAGGAAGTGCCTGCGTCGGTGCTCCCTCCGTGCCGTCTTCATTGACCTGAACGTATGTCTTTTGCCTCACGACATCCAGCGCGATCTCTCGGCCACTCGACGACAACCGGCCAAAGTCGGCGACACCGGGCGTAAACGCGTCCGTCATGCCAAGTGCCTTCAGATCCGCGTTGAGCGTTTGCTCCCATTCGATCCGGAATCGTGGAAGGAAGAGCTGCATTGGCAGAATGCGGAGTCTCTCCGACCACAGCGTCCCGGACAGGCCCTGGATTGACACGGCCACGGCATCCATGGATTGTCCAGAGCGGGGCAGCACGATCGTCATCGAGTACGCACCATTGCCATAGGGCAGGTCGACGGCCTCAAAGACACCCGACGCGTAATACCCGAACATGTCCCCGCGCGTCATCATCGGGATCGTCTGATTCCCCGCCGCGCCGCGGAACAACGCCGGCCCGGTGAGCGCGACATCGAACGGCACGCTCCACGTGCCCTTGAACAGCACCGCATTCATCAGCAGCATCGACTGGCGCGCGTCGGTATGATCGATGATCGCGGGAAGCTTCTCGAGCGTTGCATCCGCGGCCCACGCATTGATCGCTCCGGCCGCGGACGCACTCGCAAAGTCCAGGCTGCCCACGGTCGCATTGAACGCGTGCATGCCGGCATCAAGGAACGCCGGTGTGATGGGTATGCCATTGCGAGTCCAGAGCGAAGTCGCAATGCGCACGTCACTCGCGGGATCAAGCACACGAAGCAGGGTCACGAGTGACTTGTACCCTTCCGTTACCTCGACGTCGGTCGTGGAGCGGAGCAACAGCGTGTTGTGCATCTGCTCGTACGTGGCGCCGCTGGCTCCGGTCATGAGCATGGCCAGCGAGATGGACGCGCTGAGCGGCGACGTGAAAATGTTGGAATCCTTCTGCGCTGCATTGAGCTGCCGAAAGAGCATCAGTGAAAAGTCGTTCGACGCGCTGATGAGCTTTTGTTCGTCGGCTGTGAGTGCGCGAGGAAGCGATTCGACTCGAGGTGCAGCGGCAGTAGGTACCGCGCCGGCGTCGCCAACGGGCTCCATTCCGGACGTGCAGCCCCCGGCAAACACGAGGACAGCGAAGAGCGCGGTGCTTCGAATTGGCGACATGAACGCCTCCTAGCGGTACTTCTCCATCAGGGACTGCAGCGCCGCGTTGCCCGGACAGAGCTCATGGTGCGTCAGATCGACAAGTGGAGTGGGCACCGTGCGCGAAACGGCATGCATGTCCGATCCGCTCTCGTCGATGAACAGCAAACCCGTAGCCACTTCGTGTCGTTGTTGACACGCCCGTACATGAGCATACGCCGATTCGCGGTCGGTTGGATTGTAGCCCTCATGTGTTTTCCTGAAACGGACGACGCTGCCATCGTGCATGGTCACGACGTTCACGGCCGAGTCTGTCTCCGGCGCCCTGATCTCGTGGCGGAGGGGAACGAAGTCGGCGGTGGAGATTTCGACGTCGTGCTCACGGGTGAACTTGTAGCTCTTGGTGGATCCGTCGTGATCGTTGAAGGTGACGCAGGGCGAAATGATGTCCACCAAGGCGAGGCCGTTGTGGGACAGTCCCGCCTTCAGGATGGGAATGAGCTGCGCCTTGTCACCCGAGAAGCTGCGGGCCACGAAGGTGACGCCAAGGGTCAGGGCGAGCAGCACCGGATCGATGGGTGGCTGGACATTGGCTTCTCCCTTTTTCGATGTGGAGCCAATGTCGGCAGAGGCGGAGAATTGGCCCTTGGTCAGTCCGTACACGCCATTGTTGTCGATGACGTACAGCATGCGGACGTTGCGGCGAATGGCGTGGCAGAGCTGGCCGAGTCCAATGGAGAGCGAGTCGCCGTCGCCGGAGATGCCGATGTAGGTGAGCCCGCGATTCGCGGCATTTGCGCCGGAGGTGACCGACGGCATGCGGCCGTGCACGGAGTTGAAACCGTGCGATTGCTTCATGAAGTAGGCGGTGGTCTTCGACGAGCAGCCAATGCCGCTCATCTTGGCCGCGCGATGTGGCGGAAGATCGAGCTCCCAGCAGGCCTGGACGAGTGCGGCAGTAACGGAATCGTGCCCGCAACCGGCACACAGCGTGGACATGGCGCCTTCGTAATCGCGCTGCGTGAAGCCGATGGCGTTCTTGCGAAGGCCGGGATGGCGGACGGGCGGTTTTGCGATTGATGTCATGCGCGGTCATCCCGCAGGAGTGAGCGTTGCCGTTACCGCGCTCACGACGACGCGCGCCGTGAGAGGCATACCACCGTAGTCGAGCACGGAAATCATGTCATCGCGCGGCTTGCCGGTTTCAATGGCCAGCAGCGACCGCAATTGCGCATCACGGTTCTGCTCCACGACGAAGATCGTCTGGTGTGCATCGAGGAACTCGCGCACCGGCGTATCGAACGGAAATGCCCTGATGCGCATGTAGTCCGCATTGATGCCGAGCGCCTTCATTTTATCGAGTGCTTCGAGAATGGCCGCATGACAGCCGCCAAGTGAAACAATGCCGACGTCGGCATTGGCAACGCGATGAAACTCCGGCGCGGGCACCTTCGTGGCCGCGAGCTTGAACTTGCGTGCCAGGCGGTCGACGACTTCCTGATAGGAGTCCGAGTCCTCGGTGTACATGCCGTGTTTGTCGTGCCCTGATCCACGCACGAAATATGCGCCATTCCCATGCACACCAGGCAGCGACCGCGCGGCGATCCCATCTCCCTCGGCATCGAGATACCGCGAGAATTTCTTCACCGATTCGAGGTCTGCCGCCGTGAGGCACTTGCCGCGGTCAGGGACATACGCGTCGTCCCACGTGAGCCGCCTGCACATCCAGTCGTTCATGCCGATGTCCAGGTCACTGGCCACGAACACCGGCGTCTGAAAGCGGTCGGCAAGGTCGAACGCCATTGGACTCATGTAGAAGCACTCTTCCGGGCTGCACGGAAAGAGGACGATGTGCTTTGTATCGCCATGCGAGGCATAGGCAAGCGACAGCAAGTCCGCCTGCTGCGTACGTGTCGGCATGCCGGTGGATGGGCCGGTACGCTGGATATCATAAAAAACCGCTGGTATCTCGGTGTAGTAGGCGAGTCCGATGAACTCCTGCATCAGCGAGATGCCCGGGCCCGACGTGTTCGTGAATGCGCGGGCCCCTGCCCATCCGGCGCCAATCGCGATACCCGCTGCAGACAACTCATCTTCTGCCTGCAGGATGCAATATTTTCCGAGCCCCGTTTCAGGATCCGTGCGGAATTTCCTGCAGAACATCGTGAATGCTTCCATCAGCGACGTCGACGGGGTGATGGGATACCATGCACCCACGGTGGCTCCCGCATATACCGCGCCCAATGCCGCCGAGGTGTTGCCGTCGATGATGATGGAGTCCTTTGTCTCGTCCATCTGCTCGAGATGGAATGGCAGCGGACACTGGTAGTTGTTCGACGCGTAGTCGTAGCCGAGCTTGATCGCCGTGTTGTTCGCGTCAAAAAGGGCCTTCTTCTTCGAGAACTTTTCCACGAGCATCTGGCTCACGATATCCATGTCGATCTTCAGGAATGCCGCCAGCGCTCCCGCGTACACGATGTTGCGAAGCAGCGTGCGATCGCGGTCGCGCACGAAATTGTCGACGCACATCTTGCCGAACGGAATGCCACGTATCGTGACGCCTTCACGCACGAGCTCCGGCTCGAGTGGCCATGACGAGTCGTACAGCAGATAGCCACCGGGTGTCACACTGGCGACATCCTTTGCATACGTGGACGGATTGAGCGTGACCACGAGATCGATCTCCGATGGGCGCGCGGTATACCCGTCCTTGCTGACACGAATCTCGTAGAAGGTGGGCAGCCCCTGGATGTTGGACGGAAAGAGATTCTTGCCCGTCACGGGAATGCCCATGCGAAAGATGGCCTGCATCAACAGGCTGTTCGCGCTCGCCGAGCCCGTGCCGTTGACGGTGGCCATCTTGAATGCAAAATCATTGACGCCGCTCATACGCTCACCATCTCGAGCGTGCCGTCCACATTGAATGCGTAGGGCAGCACCAGCGAGAACTTCTTCATGTCCCACGCGGCCGTGGGGCACCGCTCGGCGCACAATCCGCAGTGCAGGCAGATATCCTCGTCCTTCACCATGATGCGTTTCGTCTGTGGCAACGACGGCGATACATAGAGATCCTGCGTGGCATTCTGCGCCGGCGCCGAGAGCAGCATGCGCAAATCGACTTCGTCGGCCACGTTGGGTGCGATGGTGAGGCAGCTCACGGGGCAGACGTCGACGCAGGCGTCGCATTCGATGCACAGGCTTGCCTCGAAGTGTGTTTCGACGTCGCAGTTCAGGCAGCGCTCGACTTCCGTTGCCGTTTGCTCCGGGGTGAAGCCCAGCTCCACCTCCACACCGATCGCCGAAAAGCGCTCGACCAGCTCGGCGTGCAGCATCGTCGAGCGCGGCGATGGATTGAAGTCGTTGGAGTACGCCCACGAGTGCATGCCCATCTTTGTGCTCGTGAGATTCATTCCCTGCGTGGGACGATCATCGAGCGGCAGGCCCTGCGCGTACTGATGAATTGAAATTGCGGCCTGATGTCCGTGCTCCACCGCCCAGATGATGTTCTGCGGGCCCCACGCGGCATCGCCGCCAAAGAACACGCCGGGCTTCGTCGAGGCAAAAGACGCCTTGTCGACGATGGGCATGTCCCATTTCGCGTCGAACTCGATGCCGATGTCGCGCTCGATCCACGGAAAGGCATTGTCCTGGCCAATGGCGAGGATGACGTCGTCGCAGGGAATGATCACGGTGTCGTTCGTCTCCGTGCGCTCGAATTCCATACCAACGAGCGTTCCGTTCTCGATGACGAAACGTTTTGGCGAATGATTCTCGACGATCTCGATGCCTTCTTCGCCCGCGTCCTCGAGCTCCCACGGCGATGCCTTGAAGAACTGGCGTGAACGACGCGCGACAACTTTCGTGTGGGTGCCGCCAAGGCGGCGCGACGTGCGACAGCAGTCCATGGCCGTGTTGCCCACGCCGATGATCAACACGCGCGGGGCGATCTTCTCGATGTGGCCAAAGTGGACGGAACCGAGCCACTCGATGCCGATGTGGATGTGCTCGCGAGCGCCGTCGTCCCAGCGGCCGGGAATGTCGAGCTCCTTTCCTTTGGGCGCGCCGCTGCCAATGAACACGGCGTCATAGCCCTCATCGATGAGTGCCCCGAGGCTTGTGACCTCGGTGTTGTACCGGACGTCGGCGCCCATGTCGATGATGTAGCCGGTCTCCTCATCGAGCACACGTTCCGGCAGGCGAAAGGCGGGGATGTTGAAGCGCATCAGGCCGCCGGCGCGTGCGTGCTTCTCATAGATGACGACGTCGTAGCCAAGTGGCAGGAGGTCGTTGGCAACAGTGAGCGAGGCCGGACCGGCACCAATGAGCGCCACGCGCTTGCCATTGCGAATGGAGGGAGCTTTGGGCAGGTATGGCGTGACGTCGTTTCTGAGGTCAGCAGCAACGCGTTTGAGCCGGCAAATCGCGACAGGCTTTCCATCGATGCGGCCTCGGCGGCAGGCGGGTTCGCATGGGCGGTCGCAGGTGCGGCCAAGTATCCCGGGAAAGACGTTGGATTCGCGGTTGAGCAGGTAGGATTCCGTGTATCGTCCCTGCGCGATGAGCCTGAGATACTCCGGCACGTTGGTGTGTGCGGGGCAGGCGTACTGGCAATCCACGACCTTATGGTAGTGGTGCGGGCTGGCGACATCGGTAGCGCGGGGCATCTTGAACTCCCGTCCGGGTCGGTGCTGGGGTCCATGTTGCGGTCGGGTGGGGGTGCGCGCAAGGACTAGCTTTTATCAGCTCGATCGGCTGTTCTCGTGGCTTGGGAAGGCTGGCCGGCTCGACCTCGCCGTGGTCCAGGAACGTCAGGTGAAACGATTTGTATACCATTGCGTTGTACGTATTGTATACGGTAACTTCCAGACTCGATTCCGCCCGAGGATCAGGACGATGAAGCGCATCACGTTTGCAATTGCCGTTGTTCTCGCCGTCGCCGCGGCCGCACCCATGCGCGCGCAGGCGCCTGGTCTCAAATGGAAAGGCTGGCTTGGTTGCTGGACGTCTGCTCCCGCGGGCGCCGCCATCGATCAGTCTCCGATTGTCTGTATCACGCCAACCGCGGACGGCGACGTCGTCGAAATGTCCGTGGTTGCGAGTGGCAAGGTGCTCACGCGCGATCGCATCGACGCAAGTGGCCGCCCGCAGACCATCGAGGCCACGAGCTGCAACGGAACAACCAGGGCCAACTGGTCCGGTGATCAGCGGCGCGTCTTCCTCACGTCGGCCGTCACCTGTGAAGGGTTGCCGAGTGAGACGTGGGCCATGCTGTCCATCTCGGCCAATGGTGAATGGCTCGACGTGCGAAAGGTGGCAGCCGGGGGTGGTGCGAATACGCATGTGACGCGGTATCGCGATGTGGGCATTCCAAGCGTGGTGCCCGTGGATATCGCGGATGTGCTCGTGGGCCGGAACATGGCCATTCAATCAGCGCGTGCCGCCACGAGCTCGCCTGTTGGCACGAGCGCGGTCATCGAAGCGTCGCGCATGATGGATTCGAGCGTGGTGGAAGCGTGGGTCGTCGCAAGCGAGCAGACCTTCGAGCTCGGCCCGCGTGTGCTGCGCGAGCTCGCGGACGCGGGCGTTCCGGAAAACGTCACCGAGGCGATGATCGCCGCGTCGAATCCTGGTCACCGGGCGAACGAGCGGTATGCACGGTACGTCCGCCAGCCATACGCGTGGCCGGCGTATGACCCGTGGGCCTATGGGTACTATCGCCCGTTTGGGCGCGGCTACTACGACTGGGCGCCGTACGGGTACCGCTATGCCCGCGTCGGGTACCTGTATTTACCGTATGCTGCCGGGTATGTGCCGCGCATCTATGGCTGGGGTCCGCAATTCTATGAAGGCGTTTCGTACGGCGACGTGAGCGTCGCGGCAGGAGTTGGTGCTGGCTACGGGTGGGGTGGCGGCTATGCGCCGTATGGGTTTGGTCCGTACGGGCCGCTCGGATATGGGTATGCGCGGCGCTCGCCGGTAGGATATGTCTATGTGCCCACGGTCGTGTTGCATCAGGGTCAGGGTGGCGGCACCGGTGCGACGTCGACACTCGGCAAGGGGTATTCTGACGACGACGGCGATCGCGCGGGCAAGGACGGCAAGAGTGCGCGGCCAAAGGATCCGAACAGCGGGTCGGGGTCGTCGGTGACGGAGAAGATTGCGGGCGCGGCGGCCGCAACGGCCGCCGCGTTGGGTGGCCGGACAGCGAAGGGGCGGCCGTAGCGTCAGTTATGCAATGGAAGCACGCGCCTTGGCCAGCGCCGCGTCAAATGCCGCCTCGAGGGGGGCATTCGTGCCGCGCATTGCACCAACCACGCGGGCAGCCCATTCAAAATACGAGCGGCGCCGCTCAACGGACCACGCCGGCGGCGGATGAATGGCGATATCGCTCACGTTGCTCGTCTTGTCGGCGATGCGAATAAGCCTGGCCGGGTGGGACTTGAACGGCGCCTCCACTTCCTGGATACGCTTCCGCTCATCACTCGGCAGGTCGCAGTTGTCCGTGACTTCCGCGACAATTGAAGCGACGTGTTCGCCAAAGAGCAATGAGAGCTCGTCGAGGGTGGTATCCGTGTCCTCGACGGTATCGTGCAGCAACGCTGCCGCGAGCAAGTCAGGATCGGTGACGCCGGCAACGGTCACGAGCAATGTCGCGACGTCGATGGGGTGGTTGATATACGGGATCTCGCGACCCCCTTTTCGTCGCTGTGCCTGATGTCGCTCTGCAGCAAAGCGGAGGGCGCTGAAGACGGCGTCGAGGCTCATGCGCTCTTCCATGCTGGTAGTATGATAGCCTCACGGCATCCGCACAATCTTGCCCATGAACAGGATGGTCCCGGATAGCCGGTCACGAATGGCGAAAATGAAGGGCTTGTCGGCACGGAGCTGGGGCGGCAGCGACGTGACCGTGATGCCAACGCTCGTGACCGCCGCGGCCTCGGTGCCCTCTTCATTGATGTCGACATAGGTCTTCTGCTTTACCTTGTCGATGAAGAGCCCGCCGGGAGCGGACATGCGCGTAAAGTCGGCGGCGAGTGGATTGAACGCGTCGGCCATGCCGAGTGACTGGAGGTCGGTGTTGAGGGTACGCTCCCATTCGAGCTTGAGCTTCGGGATGTAGACGTCGGTGGTGAAGTCGTGAAAGCCGTTCACCATCGTGGCCCAGGTGCCGGACTGCAGCGACGCGGCGACGGTCTCGATGCTCACGTTGTCACGGGGAACGATGACGGTCATGGCGAATGCCTTGTTGCCATACGGCAGGTCGGCGGCGTAAAAGTCGTTCGAGAAGTAGAAGCTCAGCATACCGTGGCGGTGCATCATCTTTGCGGTCTGGTCGCCGGCCACGCCGTGGAATGGTGCGTCCCGTGTTTGGGCGACGTCGAACTTGTCACGCCAGCTGCCCTTGAAGTAGATGGCATTGATCAGGAACATCACCTGGTCGCGCGCAATCTTGTCGATGATGGTGGGAATCTTGCCGACCGTGGCGGCGCTCACCCAATCGTTGATCGTCCCGACGGATGACGAATTGGCGAAGTCGAGGGCGCTGACCTGCGCGTCGAAGGTGTTTTTGCTGACGTCGAGGAAGCTCTGGCTCACTGCGAAGGAGTTGCGATACCAGATGGAGTTCGCGATGCGAAAGTCGACGGAAGGATCGAGGCCGCGCAGCAGCGCCATCATGCTCTTGTAGCTCGCGTTGACGTCGGCGTCGGGCGTCGTGCCAAAGGCGAGCGTGCTCTTCATCTGGCGGTAGGTCGCATTCGCGGCGCCGTTCATCGTCATGCCGAGTGCCATGGAGGCGCTCAGGGGTGAGGTGAAGACGTTGGAGTCCTTGTTGGCGGCCGAGAGCGTTCGGAAGAGCGCGAAGGAGAAGTCGTTTGTCGACGTGACGAGGGATTGTTCGGCGGCGGTGAGGGCGCGCGGGAGGGCGTCGAGCGTGGGGGATTGTGTGCTCCCACCGGGATCTGTGGTGCCTGCACAGGCGGCGAGCACTGCCAGAATTGTCGCTGCGATGAGCTTGGAAAGTGATGATCTCATGGTGTGTCGATCGGGTGGGCGTGGATGCTTCGTCGCTCAACCTCGCTGAGCGGGCTGGCGTCACGTTGCGTGGCTACGAATCGTTTGGCTGGGCGAGCATCACAGACCAGTACAGTATCTCCCGACAGTCGTTCGCTTCGCTCGCTCCTGCGGGATGACAACGGTCGTGATGCGCACCAGCTGTCATCCCGCATGTGCGAAGCGCATGTCGGGAGATTGGTTGCGGATCGACTTGGCGTTCGCTCCGCTCACTCCTGCGGGATGACGAAAATGGATGCAAGGGACTAGATCGCTATTACGCGGTCGTCCGCCACAACCCAGATTCTGGCCGCATCATCGCGGCGGACTTCGGCACAGCCCGTGAACTCACCGAACGCGGGCAAGATGCCCACGTCTGCCGAAAAGGAGAAGCAGGGGAGACGTTCGCGCTGACGCGCCGGACCAGTGAGGGTCGCGCAGGGATGAATGTGACCCGCAAGCATGTAGCCGTGCTCGCTGCGAACGGGGTGATGCGCTAACGCGAAGGGTGGTTCGATGAGCGGGCCATCCACGCATTCGATGCCCACTTCGCAGGGCGGATCACCGGCGCGCTTGTCGTGGTTGCCGCGCACGATCTGCATGGCAACAGCTGCATGCGACGCGCGCCAGCGTGCGAGCTCGGCGAATGTGTCCGCGTTTCGCCCTTCCCTTGCGTGGAGAAAGTCACCGAGAAACACGATACGCGTTGGCTGGGTGCTCGCGATCAGGGTGGTGATGCGCGCGAGCGCAGACGTCGTCGTGCCCTTGGGGACGTAGACACCAAGAGCGCGGAACGATGCGGCCTTGCCGAAGTGGGGATCGGCAATGAGCAGCATGCACCGACGCGGCCAGAATATGGCGCGCTCTGCGTGGAGCTCGAGTGGTTCGCCGCCGACAATCGTCGTTGCGCTCATGGAGAAAGCAGGTCCTTCATTGCACTCAGGACGACAGCATTCCGGCTCGGGATGACGAGCTCATCCCGCTGCCTTTTCAAGTGCGAGCTGCATCCGCTTGATGCGGTCGGAAAGTTTTTCGCTCGAGACCTTGTTCCTTGTCCTGTCGATCAATAACGGGAACGACAGTGGAGTGAAACGCTTCGGCTCGGTGATGACGACTTTCGATTGCGACAAACGAATCAACGTCTGGCCGAGGCGGCTCCGTTCGAGCTGTCGCTCGAGGACTTCGCGGTGGGCCTGGGCAAGCAGGAGGTTGCCGGGATCGTAGCGCTGGAACACGTCAAAGAACAAGCCGCTCGACGCCTGCAGCTGGCGCGCGGTCTTGCCTGCGCGCGGAAATCCGGGGAAGACGAGGCCAGCCACACGCGCAATTTCCCTGAACTGCCGCCTGGCCATCTCGGCCGCATTCAGCGAGGCGGGGATGTCGTCGGCCAGGTTGTCGGGCGACAGCAAGAGCAGGTCCTCCGCGTCGCTCAGGACGACAACCGTATCGCTCAGCGCGACACTGGTTTCGCTCTCGTTCGCCCACAAACCCAATGCGCGTTCGAGGGGCGCTTCCGTTGGCGAAAGCAGCTCGAAGCCCCAGTCATTCGATGACATCACGAACGAGATTGGCGCGAGCCGCGACATGCGATACGCGAACAATGCCGCAAGACCTTCGTGGACGAGACGGCCCTCGAGCGGATAGAAGAACAGATGAAAACCGTCGCGGGTCTTCACGCGCTCGATGAGCAGCTCATCGGCATGCGGAATCGCGGACCATTTCTTCTGGATCGTCAGCAACTCCTTCAGTGCCTCGAGCTCCGGACCGCGATAGATTCCATCGGCAGCTTCGCCGAGCCGGTTGCGCAGCAGGTGCGCGAGCTCGCCGGACAGGGGCATACGGCTGCCCATCCAGCGCGGAATGGCGCCCCTGGTATTCGGCGCACGGCGAACCCACACGCGCATGTCGCGCACACGAATGAATTCGAGGGGCGTTCCGGCAAAGAAGAACCGATCGCCCGGCTTCATGCGCGCGACGAACGATTCCTCGACGGAGCCGAGTACCGAGCCGCGCTGGTATTGCACGACGATGTGCGCGTCGCTGACGATGGTGCCGATGGACATGCGATGCCGTCGCGCGAGCTCGCGATTCGTGAGTACATATCGTCCGTTGTCGAGCTCGAGGCGGGCATACTCCGGGTAGGCCTGCAGGCTGTCGCCACCGGTGCCGACGAAATGGAGCACCCACTGCCATTCGTCGTCAGTGAGATCGTGATATGCACGCGTGGTGCGGACCTCCCGCAGCAATGCATCCGGAACGAAACCGCCGCCAAGTGCGACGGTCACGAGATGTTGCGCAAGCACATCGAGTGGACGTTCGACCTGGAGCCGTCCTTCGATGGCGCCGCTCTCGAATCCATCGCGGACGGCCGCGACTTCCACCAACTCGAGCGCATTGGTGGGCACGCATGTCACTCGGCTCGACACACCGGGGCGATGTCCACTGCGGCCGGCACGCTGAAGCAATCGCGCAACGCCTTTGGGACTTCCAATCTGCAGCACACGGTCTACCGGAGAAAAATCGACGCCGAGGTCGAGTGACGATGTCGCGACGACGCAGCGCAGCGTGCCCGCGCGCATGTTGTTCTCCACCCAGTCGCGCGTCTTTCTGTCCAGCGAGCTGTGATGGAGCGCGATCGAACCGGCCCATTCGGGACGTGCTGCAAGGATGGCCTGATACCAGATTTCGGTTTGCGAGCGTGTGTTGGTAAAGACGATGGACGTCTGCCCTTCTTCGATGGCCTGGATCACCTGCGGAATCATCTGGGTGCCGAGGTGTCCGGCCCAGGGAAAGCGTTCGACGATGGGTGGAATGAGGGAATCGACGATGACCTGTTTTGTTTCCTCACCCTGGACGATGCGCCGTTCGGGAGCAGGCTCCTCGGTGCGCTCAGACCGGCAGCCTAGCAACGCGTCTGTCGCATCCTGCAGATTGCCGATGGTCGCGGACAAGCCCCACGTGCGCGCCTGCGGTGCGAGCGTGCGAAAGCGGGCCAGGGCGAGCTCCACCTGCACGCCGCGTTTGGTGCCCATCAGCTCATGCCATTCGTCGACGATGATAGCACGGAGATCCGAGAAGATTTCTCGCGCGTCGTCACGAGTCAGGAGAAGGGTCACGCTTTCCGGCGTCGTGACCAACGCCGTGGGGAGATGTTTGCCCTGACGCGCGCGCTGGCCGGGTTTGGTGTCGCCCGTCCGTGATTCAAGGGTAAATGGAATGTCGAGGTCGTGAAGAGGTACGGCGAGTGACTCGAGGGTGTCGGCGGCCAGGGCGCGGAGCGGCGTGATCCACAGGACGCGCAACGGCAGCGCAGCATTTCTGCGAATCGGTTTTCGTTTTGCGCCGGCAACAGAAGCGGGCCCTTCGCTCCGCGCCGGACGACTCTGCTCAATGTACTCCAGCAGCGGCCCCCACCAGGCGGCGAGTGTCTTGCCTGTTCCGGTGGCAGAGTGGATAAGACCGCTCTCGCCATCGAGGTATGCGCTCCATACCTCATACTGAAATGCCAATGGCGTCCAGCCGCGAGCGGCAAACCACTCTTCTGCCACGTGTACCGCCGCCCTCCGCCCGGCCTTAGACAGAAATACCTTCCGCACGGCAACTGCGGGCTGCGCGACCCCCGCGAAGGACCTGTTCATTTCGCAGCCTCGAGCAGTGTGCGAAGCGTTTCAATCGTGTCTGCTTCCGACGCGGTCTTGTCGGTGCGCCAGCGCGCGATGCGAGGAAAACGAACGGCGACTCCGGACTTGTGTCGCGGCGAATGTTGAATGCCTTCGAAGTGGAGCTCGAACACGTGCACAGGCTCCACGTGCCGCACGGGGCCGAACTTCTCGATGGTGTGACGGCGAATCCATGCGTCGAGCTCGCGAATCTCAGTGTCCGTAAGACCCGAGTACGCCTTGGCAAATGGAACGAGGGCGTCGCCATCACGTACGGCGAAGGTGTAATCAGTATGAAGAAGCGCCCGCCGCCCGTGCCCTGGCTGTGCGTAAATCATTACGGCATCAACACTGAACGGCTGTACTTTCCACTTCCACCAGCTCCCTTTGCGACGTCCGACGCCGTACTCGGAGTCGAGCCGCTTCAGCATCAAGCCCTCGGCCCGATGATCGCGCGAGCCGGCGTGCGCGGCGCGGGCGTCTGACCAAGTTTGCAGGGTGATGATTGGCGATAGCAGCAACGCAGGTCCTTCGCTACGCTCATGACGACTTACTCGCTCGGGACGACCGTCATCACATTGGCAGATATTGGCGAGCGCGGCCCTGCGCACCGTGAGCGGCGCGGCGCGCATGTCGCGGCCCTCGAGCTCGAGCAGATCATATGCGATCAGGACAATGGGCACCTCGGCGAGAATTCTGGGGCCGAGCTTTTTGCGGCCAATGCGGCGTTGCAGCTGTGCGAAAGGCATCGCGGCGCCATTCATCCAGGGCATGATTTCGCCATCGAGCACCGTTCCGTCGGGCAGCGCATTGGCGGCGGCAACGATTTCAGGAAAACGATCGGTCGCGAGCTCGCCACCGCGTGTCCAGATGTACGTCTGCCCATCACGACGAATGACCTGCGAGCGAATGCCATCCCATTTCCATTCGGCCTGCCACTGGGCGGGATTGCCGAGTGATTCCAGCTCGCCCTCCAGGGCGTAGGCGAGATAGAAAGGAAATGGGCGCGAGCGGTCGGCGTCGCTGGAGTCGGGCTCGATGAGCGCGGAGAAGCTCTCGGCGGTTGGGGTCCAGTGACCTGAAAGGCGATGTGCGATGACGCCTTCGTCGATGTTGCTCGCACGCGCGAGTGCGCGCACCACGAGTTGCCCGGAAACACCAACGCGAAAGCTGCCGGTGATGAGCTTGTTCCAGACGAAACGCTCGGTGCCGTCGAGTTGCCGCCAGGCATTGAGAACTGCTTGCCTCTGCTCGTCTTCGGACATGTTGCCCAGCGGCAACAACACGTTTTCCACCCAGTCGTGAAGAGGCCGCGGCAGCAGGGCATGCGGGGCGACATGGTCGGGCAAGAGCAAGGCGATGGTTTCCGCGAGGTCACCGACGGCGTGATAGCACTCCTCGAACAGCCAGGGCGGCACACCCGACTCTGCCATCGCCCATTCGGCGACTCGGCGCACGCCGATGAGGCGTTTGGGGCGTCCGCCGGAGAGGAAATACACAGCCCATGCTGCATCGGCGGGTGCGGCCGACGCGAAGTACTCGGCCATCGCGTCGACTTTGCGATTGGTCGACGTGGTGGAGTCGATTGCGGAGTAGAGCTGTGCGAACCGCTTCATGCAATCGCCTCTTCGTCGGCGACGGCAGGTCCTTGTTCATCCTCACCTTCCCAGTGGCTCGCCATGGAGTGCGCGTCGAGACCCTTGTCGCGCAGGAACCGTACGACCTGTTCGCGATATCCATGTGTCACCCACACGCGTTCGGCACCCGTCGCACTGATGGTGTCGATGAGTGCCGGCCAATCTACATGATCGGAGAGCACGAAGCCCTTGTCGAGAGACCGGCGACGCCGGGCGCCGCGTACCTGCATCCAACCCGAGGCAAATGCGGTTGAGAGATCGCCAAAGCGGCGGAGCCATGTGCTACCGGCTGCGGACGGCGGAGCAACGATCAGCGAGCCGGCGTAGGTGGTGCCCCTGGGTTGTGCCACGACGGCCGACGTCGGATGCAGTGCGACGCCGCTCTTGCGATAATCGATCGTTAACCGTTCGACGGCACCATGGGTGTAGATGGGGCCGATGCCGGCGTCGAGCATGCCGGCAAGAACGCGTTGGGCCTTGCCGAGTGCATACGCATAGACGAGTGACGCGCGGCCCAGTGCGGCATTTTCGGCCCACCATGCACGCATACCCGCAAAGGTTTCTTCCTGCGCACACCATCGGTAGATGGGCAGGCCAAAGGTCGACTCGGTGATGAAGGTGTTGCAGCGCACCGGCTCGAAGGCCGAACAGGTTGGATCGGGCTCGGTCTTGTAATCGCCCGATACAACCCAGACGTCGCCGTTGTGTTCGAGGCGTACCTGGGCGGAGCCGAGGATGTGGCCGGCGGGAACGAGCGAGATGCTGACGCCGTTGATGTTGCGCGATTCGCCGAAATCGACGAGCTCGATGTTGGCGTCAGCTCCCAGGCGTGTACGGAGAACCCGCCCGCCTTCGCGTGAGGCGAGATAGTGCCTGCTCCCCCAGCGCGCGTGATCACCGTGGGCGTGCGTAATGATGGCGCGCTCAACGGGAAGCCAGGGGTCGATGTAGACGTCAGCGGCAGAGCAGTAGAGGCCGCGCTCGGTGGTCTGAAGCATTTGCTGTTATATAAGCAAGTTTGCTTCTCGGGGCGCGTACTGTTGCGTTCGTCAATCGGCCGTAGCCGAGAGAGACCGCTATCCGTAATTCAGAACAACTCACTAGTGCAATGCTGTTCAGCTAACTATCCGGCACGAAGCGAACGAGTGTCGGGATATACTTTCCGCACCCCGGAGCTCCCCAGGACGGGACAGCAGCTCCCGACAGTCGCTTCACTCCTGCGGGATGTTCCTGCGGGATGACAGTCTCGAGTATTCTTGCGGCATGACAGCCGGTGTCGTCCGTGAGCGAAGCGAAGGACGATAAAACCGGAAACAGCCCACTAGTCGTTGCGAAGTATGATGGCGGGGTCGACCTGCGATGCTCGGTGCGCGGGAATGATCGCCGCGACTGCCGCAGGAAGGAGCAGCGCGAGTGGAACCAGCGCGTAGGTAGCGGGATCGTGAGGGGAGATGCCGTAGAGCATGGACGACACGAGCTTTGACAGCGCCCACGCGCCGCCGAGTCCCGCCACAATGCCGAGGATGGACACCCACATCAACTCACCGGCGACGAGTGTCATGAGGTTACCGGCACCCGCTCCCAGCGCCGCGCGAATGCCGAGCTCGCGGCCGCGCTGCGCGACACCATAAGCCACGACTGCGTAGACTCCCAGCGCGGAAAGCGCGAGTGCGACGCCGGCGAAGATCGTGATGAGGAGCAGGTTCGTCTTGCGTGGCGCAACGGATGCATCGACGACCTCATCCATCATCTTTGCGTTATAGACAGCCTGGCTTCGATCGGCGGAACGCACTGCCCTGGCGAGCGACGCAAGCAATTGCGCCGGTGGCAGCGTGCCGCGTGCAACGATCGCGACGTTACCGGGTGTTTGCTGCGCAATGGGAAAGTACATCTGCGATCCGGGCTCTCGTTCCAGCGACGTTTCGCGGACGTCTGCCGCAATGCCGATGACGGTGGCGCCGGCCTTGCCCGGCATCGCGTTGATCGTGCGACCGATGGGATTGACGCCTGGCCAGAACTCCTTCGCCATCGACTCACTGATGATCATCACCTTGGGAGCAAGCGAGTCGTCGCGTGCGGTGAAGTTGCGTCCGTCGATCAGGCGTATGCCGAGTGCGTCGAAGTAGCCGGGGGACGCCATGAGCAGGCGTGCAAACATCATTTCCTTTTTTGGTGCATTGGGGACGTCGACCGTGACGGATATACCGCCGCCGCCTCGCAAGGGGAGATCGTTGACGAGGCCCACCGCTGCAACGCCCGGCGTTAACGCGGCAGCGGCAACGATGTCGTCGAGACGCCGCATGCGCTCCGGCGGCGGCATGCTGCGAAAGCTCAGCTCGAGCGTGGCGACGCGCGCCGTGCTCATGCCCGCATCGAGGCCCATCACGTGCCGGAAGCTGCGAAGCATGAGACCGGCGCCAACCAGCAGCACGATGGTGAGCGACAGTTCAGCTGCTACCAGCAGGCGACGTCCGCGTCCCAGCTTGCCTGCCGTGGACCCGTGGCTGCTGCCTGACTTGATCACGGCATCGGGTGCGGAGCGGGATGTTCCGAGCGCCGGCCAGAGACCGAACACGATGCCGGTGGCGAGAGCCAGTGCAACGGCAAATCCGAGCACTCGCAGGTCGACGCGCGCAGGTGCGAGACCGATGAGTGCTGGTGGCATGAGCCTGTTGATGAGCGTGAGCGCCGCTGGAGCGAGTGCGACGCCAAGTGCGGCGCCGACGAACGCGAGCATGGTGCTCTCGACCAGCAGCTGGCGGACGATTCGCGCGCGTGTTGCGCCAAGCACTTCGCGCAGCGCCATCTCGCGCATGCGGATGCTTGCCTGGGAGAGCAGCAGGTTGGTGACGTTGGCGCATGCGATGAGCAGCAGGATGGCGGTAGCGCCGAGCAGAATGAGGAGCGCTGTTCGCTTGTCGCCCACGAGGCGTTGCTGGAAGGGGAGCAATGAATGTTTCGTGCGCAGCTCTTCCAGTATTTCGGTGACATT
>JAQBPY010000177.1 GCA_028287285.1 Gemmatimonadota bacterium | reverse complement strand
GTCGCTCGGCGTAGTCGAGCAGTGCATCGCAGTCGCGTGACAGCGCGGATGCGCCACGCCGCTGTGAAAGAGCGCGCCATCCTGCCGCACCGGCGGCGCAGGCGGCGAGCTGCGCACCCAGGTCACCGCGCCGCTCGTCCGGCGTGCGGACGTTGGCGACGATGAAGGTCAGCAACTCCTCGTCGAGGAAACCGGCGCGGACGAGTCGCACTGGGGGAATGATCAAGCCTTCCTGCACGAGCTCCGTGGCGCCCTGCGGCATGCTGCCTGGACTCATGCCGCCCACGTCGGCATGGTGGGCGCGAACCGCCGTGTATCCGGCGATAGCGCCGTTGATCGCGACTGCCTCCACCAGCGTAAGATCGGGGAGATGCGAGCCGCCGTGATACGGATCGTTGAGCAGGAACACGTCGCCGGGCTGCGGATTGCGTGCGCGCACGGCGTTCACGGACTCGGGCATCGCGCCAAGATGCACGGGAATGTGCGCCGCCTGCGCCACCATGCGACCGCGCGCGTCGAACAGCGCCGCCGATGCATCGCGCCGCTCGCGGATGTTAGGCGACAGCGCGCTACGGACCAGCACGGCGCCCATTTCCTCGGCGATCATTGCAACACTGTTGGCGAGGACCGACAACTCGAGTGCGTCGATGGTCATGCTCGGCAGAACGTCATGAGTGAACCTCGCGGCGCGTAAGCAGCCATCCACCAGTTGGGTGTGGAACCCCCATCCATCCCGTCGCGATGCGAAGCGTCGCACCGCCGAGTGTGATGACGGCCGGCCCCGCGATACTCGCGTCGAATGTGCCGCCGTCGTCGATGCGTGTCGTTGCAGTCCACGCCGAGGGTTCACTGCGCGCGAAGGCGATGGGAACCCCGGCTCCAGTGGCCGTGTGGCGAATGCCGATCACCTCTGCCGGCGCCGCGATGGTGAATCCATTTCGACGTTGGTGCAGTGCTTCGAATCGCGTCGACAGTGCGTTGGCGTCATCGCCGTCCGCAACAGGAACGTCCACCTCATGGCCCTGTCCGACGTAGCGCATTCGGGCGGTCCATGTTCGCGACCACTCAGTATCGTCGGAAACGCCTGCTGCGGCTGCGAGCAGTGCGGCACTGATCCCGGATGCGTCAAGCTCCTCGGCGCGCGCGATGAAGCTGATCATCCGCTCGCGCCGCTCTGGCGTGATGGCGAGTCCCACCGCGCTCAGCACGCCGGCGTGCGGTGGAACGAAGATGGTGTCCATCCCGAGCTGGTCGGCGAGACCGCAGGCGTGCAATGGTCCGCCTCCGCCGAAAGGAACGAGAACGCAGTCACGTGGACTCACACCGCGCTCCACGCTGACGCGGCGAAGTGCACGCGCGACGGCGGCGTCGGCGATGTCGAGGATCGCGTGCGCCACTCGCTCCGGCTGCGCGCCGAGTCGCTCGGCGATTCCGTTGATCGCGCGATGCGCAGCATCGGTGTCGAGTTGGACGCCACCGCTCAGTGCAGACGCGGAGATGTGGCCGAGCACCACGTGAGCATCCGTGACGGTCGGCTCCGTGCCTCCTCGGCCAAATGCCGCGGGGCCTGGCTGTGCGCCAGCGCTCCGAGGTCCTACGCGCAGTGCACCTCCGTCATCGATCCAGGCAATGCTTCCACCGCCCGCTGAAACGGTCTCGACCAGCACGCGTGGGAGGGCGATGGGCACGCCGGCAATGCGTCCTCCGGGTTCCACGAGAGGCTCTCCGTCGAGGATCAGCCCGACGTCGGCACTCGTGCCCCCGATGTCGACAGTGAGCGCGTTGGCAAAACCTGCAGCGCGAAGTACGGCGCTGGCACCCACCACGCCGCCTGCGGGTCCCGAGAGCGCGAGCGACGCCGCTGCCTCCGCCGCCTGCGATACGGTGCGCATGCCGCCGCCGGAGGTCATCACTCCAGGCGCGGGAACACCGAGTGCCGTGGCGCGCGCGGTAAGCTGCTCGAGATAAGTGGAGACGCCGGCGCGCAGATACGCCTCGGCGACTGTGGTCGCCGTTCGCTCGTATTCGCGGATCTCGGGAAACACGTCTGATGAGATGATGACGTCGAGATCAGGGAATGCCGTGTGGAGCGCGTCTCGCAGCCTTAGCTCGTGCGATGGATCCTGATACGCGTGCAACAGGGCAATCGCCACGACATCCGGCGCGAGCATGCGAACGCGATCGACGACGGCCCCGATGGCGTCGTCGGACAGGGGCATCACGACACCTTCTGGCGCGATCCGTTCGACCGCGCCGATGGTGTGGTCACGGGTCACCAATGGTGGCGGGTGGTGACGCGACAGGTCGTACAGCGAAGCGCGGTCTTGCCGCGCCAGGTGCAGGATGTCGGTGAAGCCGTCGGTCGCCACGAGCGCGACGCGAGCGCCGGCCCTCTCGAGCAGCATGTTGGTGGCCACCGTGGTGCCATGCACAAACCGGCCGACAGGGGCGCCGCCGAGCATGGTCAGGCTCGCCTCGACGCCGCGGCTCTGGTCGGAGGGTGTGCTGAGCACCTTGTACGTCGTCACGGTTCCTGCGCCATCGACCGCCACGAGATCCGTGAACGTTCCCCCGACGTCGATGCCGATCGAAAGTGCAGTCACGCGTGTTGGCAGTGGAGGGCAGGCTCGCGAAAGCGGATGTGACCCTGCAGTGAAGTCGCGGGTTGAGCGGGAAGACACCACCAAACTACACCCGATGCGCCGTTCCACACTCCTCTTCCTGCTCGCTGCCGGCCTCACTGGCTGCCGTGATTCCGTTGCTCCCTCGCTCACGCTCATCGGTGAGTGGGCCGCCGCTCCTGACATGAGCCAAGCCGATGGAAGCGTGTACCAGGTGACGCTCAGCCTTCGCGAAGATCAGACCTTCGTCCGCGATTGGCGCGCCTACCTCCCGGCCAGCGGGGGCGTCAGGGGTGCCGTGTTCGCGTACGCGACGACCGAGGGCACTTACACCGTGCGAGGCGACAGCCTCTTCATGCGGGCCGTCACCAACAGGAGCTGGGACAGGGACTTCTACGGTGGCGCGGTCATCGTGACGCAGGTGAACAACGTTGATATTCACGGCGACGGCGCGCGATATGAGTTCGTGGGAGAGAGACTCACCCTGCACTATCTCAGCTATCCGGCTGACGCGCCGGTGGAGACAGCCGAGACGTTCTTTCGGCTTGGTGAGCTGTAGGCCGGTGCAGGCCCGATGAAGTCCAGGTTGGATGTCCCACTGAGGAGTCGATGATGTGGATGCGTCGCGCCGTGAGCGTGTGCAGGAGATCAGCTTCTGCTTCACTTGTTCTGGTATTCGCCTGCGGTGGTGACGCGGAGTGCCTGCTGTATCCGTGTCCCCAGTTCGAGGCCATCACGGTCTCGGTGACCGCTGGGACGGGCGCTTCGACCCTCCCCGGGCTCACTCTCGCCATCGCTGGAGCCCAACAGGGGGGCGGGCCCTGCGACCCAATTGGTCGTGCCTGCCACGTACTCGGCGGTGCGGGAAGCTACCAACTGACGGTTTCGGCGACGGGGTACGTACCAGCCTCCCTGTCCGTCACCGTCACGGGACAAGGCGCAGGCTGCAATACCTGCGGTCAGGTGGATCGACAGCAGCTCGCCATAACGCTCCAGCCGCAGCAGTGAGCGCATCGAGATTCCGCTGCCCGACATCGAACCTGCGCTACTCCCACCGGAACGCTCGCGATGAAATGGCGATGCACACCGTGAAGACGAGGGCGAGCGCGCCAAGGTCCGTCGCGTGCGCCAGCCACCCGTCACCGCGCCAGATGCCCTGAAGCAGCGATGTCACGTACGTCAGCGGGAGCAGTCGCGCGATTGTCCGGAGCGCCGGCGGGAGCACTGCCGTGGGTACGAACAAGCCGGACAGCGCGATCATCGGGTACCACACGAGGGCACCGATCGGCTGCGCGAATCTCGCCGTGGGGACGATGCTCGCGATCACGAAACCGATGGAGAGGATGCTCACCACGCTGATGAGCAGCACGGCGACGAACGACGCCAACGGCACACCGGCGCCGAGTGTGAAGTAGCGCTTGCCGGCGAGAATCATGGCGATCATGGTGAGTGCCGTGAGCAGCAGCTTGGCCAGTACGTGCGCGCTCAGGATCGTCGCGGGCCTTAGAGGCGTGGCGCGCAGGCGCTTCAGGATGCCTCCCTCGCGATAGATCGACACGATCGTCACGAGGGACTGCACGGCACTGATGGCAATCAGCATCGAGACGAAGACGGCAACGCCGCCCTCGCCGAAGATGCCGCTCAGCGAGGGTGGTGCCGCTCCGAGTCCGCGCGGCGCCATGCGCTGGAGGACGAGGAATACGACGACCGGAACGGCCACCGTTCCCACGGCGCCGAGTGGCTCGCGCATGAAGATCTTGATCTCGAGCCAGGTGAGATTCCAGAGACCGCGCATCATGGCGTCCTAGTCACGGATGGAGTGGCCGGTGAGCTTCAGAAACACGTCCTCGAGGGTTGGCAGCACCGTGCGGAATGTCTTCACCTGCATCTGATGCTCCGAGAGGCACGCGATCACCTGGCTGACGAAGTCATCGCCATTTCCGTCCAGCGAGTAGCTGTTCCCGTTCTGCGTTACGCCCAGCACATCGGGAATGCGCGCGAAATGGTCGGCGGCATCGGGTGCATCGGTGGTGAGCACCACGCGACGCGCGGGACAGTGGCGGTCCACGAGCTCGGACGGCTCACCGATGTCGATGATGCGGCCGTGCTCGATGATCGCCACGCGATCGCAGAGCCGCTCCGCCTC
>JAQBPY010000153.1 GCA_028287285.1 Gemmatimonadota bacterium | reverse complement strand
TGGTCGTCTTGCCGTTTGTGCCCGTGATGGCAACGTAGCGCTGCCCCGGGAGAAACAGCAGCGCGATCTCGAGCTCACTGACGATTGGCACGCCGGCCTCTCGCGCTGCGACGAGCGGCGGTGCATCCGGCGGAACGCCCGGACTGGCGACCACGAGTGCGCTGCCGGCGATGCGGGCGAGACCGTGGCCACCGTGCTCCACGTCAACGCCAAGCGGTTCGAGCGAAAGCGTTGCGCGAAGCACAGCATGCCCTGCTCCGGCATCACTCGCGTACACGTCTGCGCCCGCGCGCCGCAGAAGCTCGGCGACTGCACGTCCGCTTCTCGCGAGTCCGATGACGCTGATCTCCCCGCGCGTCCACGCCGCCGGCAGCGCCTCGGTGAGCGAGCGTATGGGCATCCTAACGCACCTTCAATGTGGTGATGGCGAGAAACGCCCCGATGATGCCGATGATCCAGAAGCGCACCACGACCTGCTGCTCGCTCCACCCCTTTACCTCGAAATGGTGGTGGAGGGGCGCGCGGAGAAAGACTCGATGCTGCTGGGCGTACTCCACGCCAAATCGTTTCTTGCGATACTTGAACACGTATCGCTGCAGCACCACCGACATCATCTCGGCAAAGAATACCATGCCGATGAAGAGCAGCAGGAATTCCGATTTGAGCAGGATGGCCACGGTGCCAATCGCTCCGCCGAGCGCTAGGGAGCCGGTATCCCCCATGAACACCTGCGCGGGATACGTGTTGAACCACAGAAAGCCCGTGAGCGCACCCACCATGGCGAGACAGTAGATGGTCAATTCGCCGGCGTGCTGCAAGTAGAAAATACCAAGGTACCGCGATGCGTCGACCCGCCCGATGAGGTAGGCAAAGATGGCGAGTGTCGCAAACGCAATGGCGCTCAAACCGGCGGCGAGTCCGTCCAGGCCGTCCGTGAAGTTCACGGCGTTGCTCACCCCGGTGAGTACGAACGTGGTCCAGAAAACGAACAGAATGGGGCTCGCCCAAACGAGCAGCCGGTACTTGTAGAACGGGAGCGACGTGGACAGCGCCATCATGTTCGTGGCCGGCGGAAATTTCCACAGGTAGAGCCCCAACGCGAGTCCAATGGCGACCTGGCCAATGAGTTTGTAGCGCTCCACGAGCCCTTCGTTCTTCTGTCCGAGCCGGCGCTGCTTCAGCTTCAGGTAGTCGTCCAGGAAGCCGATCATCCCCATGCCCGCCGTCACGAGGAGCGAGAGCAGCACATAGTGACTGAAGACGCGCGCCCACAGCAGCGTGGACACGAGCGCCGAGAAGAGAAAGATCAATCCGCCCATGGTGGGCGTCTTGGTCTTGCTCGCGTGCGATTCGGGCGTGCCCGCGCGCACGACCTGGTAGTTTGCCGCGTTGTCGAGACGCCTGAGGATCAGCGGTCCAACGAGAAAGCTCAGCACGATAGCCGTTACCGCGGCACCGGCGCCGCGGAACGTGATGTACGTGAAGATGTTCAGCGCGTGAAAGCGCGGAATGAGCGGAACGAACAGGTAGTAGAGCAATGTCTTCTATTGGAAAGAATGCAGGTCCTGCGCTGCGGCCGGAATGACAAACACGCAAGGCACACTAGGATGGAGCAGCCCACGCGGCGATCATCGGAACAAAGCGCTCGAGACGCGTGCCCCTCGAGCCCTTCAGCAGGATAACGGGATCAGGCGCCAGCCGCGAACGCAGTGCCTGCCATGCTTCTGCAGGATCGGCGCCGGACATCACACGCGGGTCATCAGGCGCCACTCGGCCAAGCGCGCCGGCGAAGGCGCCGACTCCCACGATTAGCTCGACGGACGATTGGACCGCTGCCCGCGCCACGTCATCGTGCAGGCGATCCGCATGCGGCCCAAGCTCCAGCATGGTTCCCAATACGGCCACCCGCTGGCGCCCCGCACCCGCATGCTCGAGCAATTCGAGCGCCACACGCGCCGACCCCGGGTTGGCATTGTAGGCATCGTTGATGATGGTCGCCGTGCCATGCGACTCGAAGTTCACTCGCATTGGCGGCACCGGCATCGCTGCGATACCCTGTGCCGCCGCTTCGATGGAGACGCCGGCCTCTCGCGCCACGGCCAGTGCCAGCATGGCGTTGCGAAGGTTATGGACGCCGCGTAGCGGGACGCGCACAGTGACGCCGTCAATCTCGAGCCAACCCTGCCCGTCTGGCTCGATACCCCACGACGTGGGGCGGAAGTCGCCCGCGTCGAGACCGGCGTTGATCGTGCGGACTGCCAGCTGGTTGGCCTCTTCGGCAATTTCCGGCTGCGCCGACGGCACCACCGCGACGGAGACGCCGGCACAGGCGGACACCTCCTCGCGCAGCACGCCGGCGAGATCGCCCAGCCCTTCCAGATGCTCTTCGGCAATGGACGTCACGACGACGATGTCCGGCTCGACGATCGCGCGCAACGACTCGACCTCGCCCGGTTGGTTGGTGCCCATTTCGACGACGGCGACGTCGGCATCATCCGGTAAACCGAACAACGTGAGCGGAACACCAACCATGTTGTTGTAATTTCCCACGGTGGCATGCACGTGCAGCGTGCTTCCGAGCGCGGCTCTTAGAAGCTCCTTCGTGCTCGTTTTTCCATTCGTGCCTACCACGCCCACCACAGGCTTCCCCCACGCGCGGCGCCGGTAGTTGGCCATCACACCGAGCGCCGCCACCGTGTCGCGCACCTCGTAGACAGGGACGCCAAGATTTGCGGCTCGGCGAGCATCGGTGACGATCAACGCCGTCGCACCTTTGCCCACCGCGTCCGCCAGAAAATCGTGCGCGTCGAACGACTCGCCCTTCAGTGCAACGAAGCAGCTGCCGGAAGCGATATGCCGCGTGTCGGTCGAGATGCGCGATATTTCCGTGACGCCGCGCGGGCCATCGCCAAGTGCATTGGCCAGCCGGTCCAGCGTCCAGAAGCGCGATTGCTCCAGCGCACTTGCCTGCGGAGTGCCAGCGTCCGACATCACGTCACACTCATGGAAGAAGTGATTTCGCGGACGATCTCACGCTCGTCGAACGGCAGCCTGGTCGTTCCGCGAATCTGGTAGGTTTCGTGCCCTTTTCCCGCGAGCACGATGACGTCGCCTTCACTAGCAACGGTCAGCGCGCGCGCAATGGCGGCACGACGATCTTCGATGCGCTCATGCGCCCGCTGGATCATGCCCGCTTCAATATCATCGAGGATACGCTCCGGATCTTCCGTGCGCGGATTGTCGCTCGTCACGATTGCAAGATCCGCGTGCGTCTGGGCAATGCGCCCCATTTCGGGACGCTTGCCTCGGTCGCGATCACCGCCACATCCAAACACGGCGATCAACCGGCCCGCCGTAAAGGGACGCACTGCCGCCAGCGCGCGCTCGAGGGCATCGGGCGTGTGGGCATAATCGCGAAGTACCGTCGGGTGCTCACCAATGATCTCGAGACGCCCGGGTACCTGCGGCATCGTCGTCAGGCGCTGCGCAATGTCGGTGACCCTCGCGCCAATGCTCCAGGCCGCCGCCGCTGCGGCAAGTGCGTTCGCGATGTTGAAGTCGCCGATCAGAGGCAGTGTCACACGTTGTTGCTCCACGCCGATGGCCAGATCCCACACACTGCCACGCGACGAATAACTCACCGACTCGGCGCGAACATCCGCGCTCGCGCGCACGCCAAATCGTACAGTGCGCGGCGCCGGCGGCAACGCGTCCCATGCGCGATCATCCGCATTCAATACGACTGCGCCGTCCGACTTCAACAGCGAGACGAGCAGCGCCTTTGCCGAGAGGTACGCCTCCATCGTCACGTGGTAGTCGAGATGGTCACGCGTGAGATTCGTGAACACGCCTGCCTCGAGCTCGAGCCCTTCCACGCGCTTCTGATGCAGCGCGTGCGACGACGTCTCCATCGCCACTGTGCGCACGCCGCGATCGCGAAGTGCGCGCAGCACGCGCTGCAGCTCCACAGGCCCAGGGGTCGTAAGCCCGCTCCCGCCGTCCATCGGCTCACCCGCACTGCCAACAAGCACGCCAAGCGTTCCGATCGATGCACTGCGCGCGCCTGGCTCGTCGAGCAGATGTCGGAGCATGCCCACCGTTGTCGTCTTGCCATTGGTGCCGGTCACCCCAACGAGGCGCAACTCACTCGCCGGGTTCCCGTAGAATGCGGCAGCGGCAACCGCGGCAGCACGACGGGTGTCGCTCACGATCAACGACGGCAGCACGGTTCGCGACGGATCGTCGACGATCGCTGCGCTCGCGCCACTCTGCTCTGCCGCGCCGAGAAAGTCATGACCATCGCGATCCGTTCCGCGAACCGCGATGAACAGCCCCGCTCCACGCACCGCTCGACTATCGTCGGTAAGCCCTTCGACGAACTGCGGCAGCGTTCCGCGCTGCCCTACCAGCACCCCGGCCGCCGAAAGCGCATCGGTGATGTCGGCCGTGCGAACGGGCGTCACGGCGTACCCGCAAGACGAACCAGCGACCCCGCCGCGGCGCTCAGCCCCGCCGCTGGCGACGTCGTCCCGCTCGGTCCGGTCATAAGCTGGACGCGAAAACCATTCGCATGCAAAGCATGCACCGCCTGACGAACGGACAGGCCGTGCACGTCTGGAATCGCGCGAGGCAACGGAGCGAACGGTTTTGCCGGCGGCGCCGGAAGGGTCGCGACAAACGGGGTGGTTCCGGAGCTGTCTTCCTGCGCGGCGTCAGCGGCAAGCTTGACGGCCTCACGCTGCGCGGTGGTGGTGCTTTCCGGTTTTGCGACGGACAATCGCAGCGCTGCCGCGGCCGTGTCGACCGGCTTTTCCCTCCTGCTCGCCG
>JAQBPY010000145.1 GCA_028287285.1 Gemmatimonadota bacterium | reverse complement strand
GCGTGACCGGTGGCGGGACGATGATGACCCCCGACGCGAGCGTGACCGACGGTTTGCTCGACCTCTGCGTGATCGAGGCGATGTCGCGGAGCCAGTTCGCGCGGTTGTCGCTGGCGGTGAAGCGTGGGGAGCATCTCGGGCTGCCGGGGGTCCACTACGCGCAGCTGCCGTTGATGAAGTTGACGGGCTCGGAGCCGTTGAGCGTGAACCTGGACGGCGAAGGTCTTTCCGCGCAGGTGTGCGACTATCGGGCGCGGCGGGCGGATCTGCTGGTGCATGTACACCATCTGCCCGGCGAAGAACCGGGAGTGGATATCGCGCGGTGACTGGGACAGGGCGGGCATGGGGCGCGGCACTTATCGCGATATCCCTGCTTGCGGTGGTCGACACGATCCGCGCGGGGGTGCTCGAAGAGCGTGGCCGGAGCAGATACGACAACCGTATGGTGTCGCTACGTCGATTCGCGTTTGCCGGTCATCAGGTCGCGCTCGAAGATGATCAGCCAACGGATACAGTCTCCCATCAGCATGAGACGCCGGGCATGCTCCGCGTGATGATTGACGGGCGCGTGGTCGGTACGCCTTCGCGGGTCGGCGTTCGGCGCGGAGTAGCCAATGCGAGCCGATACCACTCGTGGTTCCAGGCGACCGTGTTCACGTCGCGAGCGAACGGTGATTCGTCCCTCTGGCTCGCCCGAAAGGTTCGACGGGGCAGGAGTGACTCGCATTACGAAATTACCGAGATCAATTCGGACGGTTCGATCCTCAGCGGGCGTGGCGCCGTGATACCTCGCCCCGCCACGTAGCGGCGATCGCGCGCGGCGCCCGCGCGTGGTTGTCCGTCATTATCCAGCAAGGCCTTGCAGGCTAATTCGGGCGAACTCACATGAGGGCTGCAACACTAACGTGTAGCGAGAGTAAAGGATCGGCCGCCTTGTCGGGAACGGGCGTTTCGTGAAAACATGCAAGACCACGCTGGATGATGGCGCGTTTGCTGGATATCATGGCTGCGTAGTGGGCGTTCGGCAGCGACCCTGAGCACGAGGCTTTCACGCGACGATGTCGACCATCACGCTGTTACGGGCGCTCAGTTCAGCGCTCCTCTTAACGCCTGCCGCACTTGCCGCGCAGACCATTCGCGTGGTCGCGCGAGCTCCCGTCGTACTTGATCTGCCCGGTCGCCCGCTCGGCGAGCCGACCCTAGCGGTCCATCCGGCCGACTCGCGACATCTGCTGGCGGCCGCGATGGTGCATGATCCGACCGCGAAGTTGGGCGACACAACGCGCGCGCGGATTGGTTGCGCAGCGTTTGTCTCGTTGGATGACGGCGCAACGTGGAGGCAGCATATCTTCGATGTGCGGGGCTGCTTCGACCCGAGCATCGTTATCACCCCCAGCGGGCGCGCGGTGTTCGCCGCGCTCGGGTTGGATCCGACCGCTCCACAGCAGGGCGACGTATTGCTCGTGTTCAACTCGCCCGATGGTGGGTCGACTTGGGATAAACGAGCGGTCTCGTTGGGCCGCGGCCACGACCATCCCATGGTCGTCGTAGACCAGAGTGATTCGGCGCGCGCGGACTGGGTGTACGTCGTGTCGAGCCTCATGGCCCGTGCCGATAATGCGGTTCTCCGCTTCGGCCTCGCGGTGGCGCGCTCGCGGAACGGCGCGCGCCGTTTCGACCCGCTCACCTTCCTGCGCCCCACAACCTTGATGGGCCTCGCCGAGACGCCCGCCGTCCTGTCGGATGGTACGCTCGTGGTTCCCTACGTCGAGCCAGCGCTCGGCGATGGACGCACAATGCTGCCGCGCCGCCGAGCGTGGCTACTCAAGTCGCGCGACGGCGGGTTCGAGTTTTCACGGCCGCTCTACGTGAACGAAGCCTGTGGATCGAGCACGGCGGCGTTTTCACTCTCTGCGCTCGCGGCGGACCCGTCGACCGGCGCCTCTCGTGATCGGTTGTATTTTGCGTGCAATCAGGCGAGCCCTTCCGATGTCGTCGTCAGCGCGTCGGATGATCGCGGCGAGTCGTGGACCGTCGTACGGCCGGTCGGCGGTCTTCTGGCCGATTCAACAATGACACGCAAGCTTATGGGGACCGCCGTGAGTTCGCGCGGCATACTTGGCGTGGTATGGGTCGAGCGCGGCCGGAACGTCGGTGACCGCTGCGCCGAGGATGTGTACTTTACAGCCTCGACGGACGGCGGGAAGGCGTTCTTGCCGGCCGAGCGGATTGCCAGTGGTGCGGCGTGCGCAGTCTCCCGAGAGAATGGAGAGGCGTTCCCGGGGGACTATTTCGGACTAGCAACGGACTCGGAGGGGCGGTTTCGTCTCCTCTGGTCCGGAGTAGGCGAGCGGCTCTTGCGCCTCAGGCTCGCGACCATTGAAGTGGTCGGTGCGTCGCCGTCGTCCCGATCGCCCTGACTTCGCTCCGCCAGACATATCGCGCTGTCGCAGCCGAACGATCGTTGAACTTGACGAGCGAGTTATGGAAGCTCGCTGCGCTCGCGTCTTTTTTGGTTCGCTCGCAAGTTAACTTTGGCGTTAGCCAGCGATACAGTCTTACAATCGGACAGATGCGCGTTCAGGATATGCACAACGATGCCGGCATCGTTACCGGTTTCGAAGTTTCGAGCGCCGGATTCAGTCACCGACGTGCCTGCCGCCTTGCCGCCGCCGTGCCAGGCGCTCGCGTGACCCGTGCACCTCGCGTTTTCCGCTCAGCATCAGATGACTTCTGCGCCTTCGAGGTCGAAGGCGTTTCGTTCCTGATCATTGAGCCATTCGGGGATAACAGTCGATATTGGATCGTCTCCGCGGAACCTGATGCGGCCGCGCATCGACTTATCGAGCGTGTCCGCAACACGTTCGCCGCGGCGTAGGACCGACCCTTGTGTGGCCGCAGGCTAACGTGTCGCTGCACCAGTCGGGCGATCTGAGGTAGCGGCGGCAGCGCCGCCGCGTTTTATTGGCTCGCCCGCAGGTGAGCTTTGGCGTTATACCGCATCCACACTCATTCCACAATCCGGCTTGTGAGCACGACGTCCGATCATGATCTCGAGTTTCTTCGCGCTGTTGGTGAATTCACAGTTCGCTTCGCGGAACTCGAATCGCAGCTTCGCACGATCATCGTCGCGCTCGCAGGCACGCCGGAGGCAGTCGGGGAAGTACTGACCGACACTTTGTCATTTACGCAGCTCGCAAACGTGTACTACGGCCTCTGCGTTACACGAGCTTCACACACGCAAGCGCCTGTGCGTGCGCTGCGGGAACGCCTCCATCACTTGAATGCGAGACGTAACGCCATGATGTACTTCGCTTGGGCACCCGACTCCGGACCACCGGTCGTCCCACGCGATTGGCGTACTACACAGGCCAGTGATACCCTCCACTGGCCCGCGCGCGACGCACCCCTCCCTGCAGTGTTGCACGCCATCACCGAAACAGTCCAGGCGTTCGATGATCTCCTGCTGGTCGCCAAGCCGGCCTTGGACGCCTGTGCGCTCCAGCAACCGGCCAAGTAGCCATCTGGCGCAATGCGGTATAACGTGCGTTGCACTTGGCAAAGGAGCTTTGGTAGCTCGCTGCGCTCGCATCTGATGTGTTCCTTTGCAAGTGAACTTGGGCGTTATGTAGCTACCGAACATTGGAGGACCAGATGGGTCTCGACGGCGTCGAGTTCGTATTGGCCATCGAAGGTGCGTTCGGGATCGAGATTCCTGATTCGGACGTCGTGGCGCTCGAGACGCCGCGACTCCTCGCCGACTATCTTAGCGAGCGACTCCGCACAACAGCCACCCCACAAACGCCGGCGTGTCTATCACAACGTGCGTTCTACAAGGCGCGTGCGGCCGCTGCACTCCGCTTCGGCCAGGACCGGCGCGCTTTCCGTCCCGACACGGCCCTCTCGGAGATTCTTGGCAGCCGCAGAGCTGAATGGGCGGCACTCGGTGATGACCTCCAAGCGTCCCAGTGGCCGCGGCTCAAAGGAGCCGGTTGGCGCGCGGCGCTCTCAGGCGGCGTGGCGACCCTCGGCGAGCTCGCGCATCATCTAGCCGTGTATGATGCAGCGGCGATGCGGCCGCCTGACACGCCTTGGTCGCGCAGCGAGATCGAGCAACTCGTCGCGACTGTTCTGGAAGTAGAGTTGGGTGTCAACATGTCCAAGTTCTCGCTCGATTCACGGTTCGTCCGCGATATGGGTATCGATTAGCGAGCTACATAACGCGCGTTGGAGCAGACAGGGCGGCTATTGAGGGAGCGCGCTCCGCGCGCTCTCATATGTGACCGCACTGCAGCTCAACTTGGGCGTTAGATGGCTACGACCTCCTAAGACTTTCGGATGCGTCATCTACGGACCGGCATCGTATTCTGCGCCTTTTGCGCCGCGTGTTG
>JAQBPY010000174.1 GCA_028287285.1 Gemmatimonadota bacterium | reverse complement strand
TCACTCCTGCGGGATGACAGCTCACTGAACGGCCTTGGCGCTACGACGCAATGCCGTTCATTTCAAACTGTCATCCCGCAGGAGCGAAGCGACTGTCGGGAGCGACTGTCCACGTCATTCATGCCGTCGCGCAGAGCAACAGCGTCCGCATGAATCCGAGGAGTGAGCCTACACGAAACGTGTCCCCTGGAGGCTACGCAACCGCCTCCTCCACGTCACGCTCGTACCGCTCGGTCCTGCGCACCGCTCGCAACACGGTACTTCCCGCGGCAATGCCGCCAAGAAGGATGTAGATGTAGAACGTATAGAAGCGCCACCAGATGAGCGCCGCCGCGAACAAGGGCAACGGAATCGCGTGGCCCAGCGCCGCGCGAAATGCCACCTCCACCGCGCCGCCACCGCCAGGTGCCGGAACGACGGCAGCGCCATACAGGAAACCCAGCGGCCACAGCGCAAGGGGCGCGAGTGGCACCGAGGCGACCGACGTCAGCACTAACGCGGGAAGCACGGCGAGACGAATCGCGACATGCACCACCGACGCAAAGAATGCACTCACCGCCGCGGTCATGCTCACGCGTTCGACGGAATCAATCGTCGACCGAAGCTTCCTGAGCGCGCGCTGCACGGTACGCCAATGACCCGCATGCAATCGCAGGCGGCGTGCCCACCGCGGCGGCGGACCACCGGTGTTGCGCCTGGAGAGGTACAACGCGAGCACGCCGATGCCGATGATCACGCCGGCATATGCGCCCACGAGACTCACGAGCGTCACGAGCACCGCGCCGGCATGACGAAATACCATCGCCACCACGAGCACCACGAAGGCCAGCGAGAACACCTCGAGGAACAGCTCGGAGTACAGGATCACGAGCACGCTCGATGACGGCAGCCCGGACTCCGACAGCACGAAGAATCGCGCCGGCTCGGCGCCGCTTCTCGCGGGGGTGATGGCGGCCGCGAAGTCGCCGCCAAGAGACGTACGGATGGCAGTCGCCAGCGGAAGCCGGATGCCGGCGGCTCTGGCACTCCAGCGGATCTTGAACGACCGGGCCAGTATTTCAACCGCAACTGCAATCAACGCAAGGAGATGCGCGCTCGCAGGCAGGGCCAGTGACGCACCCTCCTGGGACCAGCCGACTATCATATATATGGAGACCCCGATCATCACGGCGAACGAAAGTGCCGTGATCATCCAGCGCATGGGGGTCATGGATCTTGCATCGAAAACATTCGAGGCAAGCTACACCCGCGGAACCGGCGAAGCGACGCCCCAGCGCTTGCGCCGCTCGCCACGTATGCCGAGGTTCAGGGGATCAACCCGCATCGCCCTCTCCGGAGCTCCACCTTGTCCGACAACACGCCTCCGTTCTCACCGCGCCGGGAGTTCCTGTCGCACGTCGCCACGGCAGCAGCGGTCATTGCCGGATCCACCATTCCGGCGTCGCTGTCGGCAATGTCCGCACGCCATGCCGCCGCACCCTTCGACGACAGCTGGACCGCGCGCGTCAAGGCAGCGCGGCATCGCGCCGTGTTCGACTGCCCGGCGGTGAGCGACGGACTCGCGCTGCAGCACGCATGGTTTTTCATCGAGGGCTTCAAGGAGCAGCTCGACACCGCCGACGGAGAATGCATTCCTGTCGTCGTCATGCGCCACGAGGCAACGGTCATGGCCTTCAATGATGCCTTGTGGGAGAAATATTCCATCGGTGAATACCGCAAGGTCACGGATCCGCGCACGAAGAAGGATGCCGTCCGCAATCCGTTCACGCACATCGACAAGGACGAGAAGAACGCGCTCGTGACGGCGCAGGCGTCGTTCGAATCACTGAGGGCAATGGGCGCCGTCTTCCTGGTCTGTAACAAGGCTGCAATGCGCACTGCGGGTGTATTCGCGCAGAAGCTCGGCATCGACGTCGAAACGGTGCGTAACGACATCCGAAACGGCCTTGTGCCCGGGGCGGTGCTGCAGCCGTCGGGAATTTACGCGGTCCTGCGAGCGCAGGACGTGGGCTGCACGTTCATCAAGTCCACCTGATCGGTTGTCCTGAGCCGCAGCGAAGGGTCCGCTCCTACCGGATCTTTCGCGCCACCAGCTCACGCGTGGGCGGAAAAATCCACGGCGTGATGCCCGAGTGCTCGATGGTCCAGCCGCCGCGTTGAAGCTCCCGCGCGTATTCGCTCACGTGCGCAATGTCCAGCAGCGCGACTCGTCCCCCCGCCCGCACGACACGCGTGATCTCACGCATCGCGATGGCACGCTCGGCGGCCGTGGGCACGTTGTGAATGGCGAGACTCGAGACGACGACGTCCACGCTCGACGTTTCCAGCGGAAGCTTTCGCATGTCCCCGTTGCGGACGTCGACGTTTGCACTCACCCCTTCCGCCGCAGCGTTCGCAAGCGTGGCCTCCGGGCTATTGGCATGCTGGTCCGTCTGCGACCACAGGTCGATGCCGATGGCCTTGCCGCGTGGCAGCCGCTTCGCCGCACCGATGAGCATCAGGCCGTGGCCACAGCCGATGTCGAGCACCGTTTCGTGGCCTGAAAGCGCGAGCCGGTTCAACAGCCGGTCACGCGCGCGCAGCTTGCCGAACCTGCTGCTCGCGAGCATGAGCAGTGCCGTCACCACGAATGATCCGGCAGGCCAGAGCACGATGACTCCCGCATGCGCCGCACCGCTTCCCTCGCTAGCGAAACCTTGGAGCAGCAGGCCGAGGCCCACGAGGATGACCGCGAGCAAGGCCATGGTCCGGATCACCCCTGGCGCATCGACTCCGTAATTCGCTCGCGAAATCGTCATGTCGGTCGGGCTGGAAGATGGTGCGATCGTATCTGATGCGACAAGTTATCTCCCTCGCCGCACGACCGCATCACTTACCGGTGTCACCGTGACAATGGTTCAGGACACACACGACAAGCTTCGCCCCATGCTCCAGCGCCGGGATCACGGGTTCCGATGGCGTGGAAAGGAGATCTCGCGTATCGAGGGTCTTAGCGATGCGGTGTTTGCCTTTGCAGTGACGCTGCTGGTGGTGTCGCTGGAGGCGCCAAAGCGCTTCGAAGATCTGCTCCGCATGATGCACGGCTTCGTGAGCTTCGGGGTTTGCTTTGCCATCCTCCTGCTCATCTGGCACTCGCAGTACATCTATTTCAGGCGTTACGCCCTAGACGACAACGTGTCGTTCCTTCTCAACGCGATGCTGCTGTTCGTGGTGTCGTTCTATGTGTATCCACTCAAGTTCCTGTTTACCGCGTTCGTGAACGGCGTTACGGGTTATCAAGACGTTGATGCCGCCGGCAAGGCCATCGTTGCCATGCAGCCAGGCGATTGGCGCAGGCTGATGTTCATCTACAGCGCCGGCTTCATTGGCGTCTATGCGATTTTTGCCGCACTGTATGCGCACGCCTATCGCCTGCGCGAGTATCTGGACCTCACGCCCATGGAGGTCTACGAGACTCGCGGCGTGGTGCAGGAACATCTGCTCATGATGGGCATCGGGGTGCTGTCCGTGATACTCTCGATGGCAGGGCTGCCGCAGTTTGCCGGCATGGCCTACGTCCTCATCGGCCCAATGCAGACCATACTTGGTACGGTGCACGGACGCGGACGGCGGCGGCTGGGCTATGACCCATGACCAGAACTACAGATGTAGTTGTCGGTATTCACTGGAAGAAATGTACCCGTCTCGCCACGCAGGAGTTGCCACTGCGTGGGTCGCGATAACACCTTAGAGGGTGCCTCAATCCGTCGCAGCCATTCTCGCTGACGGCATTCGATACGAGCGTGGCGGCGTGGTCGCCCGCGCCCGTGAATGCTTCGAAGCCGTCACGCAGCAAGTCGCCCTGCACCCCGCCGCCGCCGCCGAGGCGTGGTGGAGGCTCGCGAATCTGCATCGTCTCCATTCGTCGTGGGACGAAGCACTCGAGGCGGCCCACAAGAGCGAAGCACTCGCAACGGCTCACGGCTTCACCGACACTGCAGCGGACGCGCTGAACATCCAGGGCGCAGTGTGGTGGATTCGTGGAGATTTTCCCAGGGCGCGGGCACTCTTCGAGCGCATGCTGAGTCTGGCGCAGACGCCGGAAATTCGCGCCAAGGCCCTGCAGAATCTTGGCGGCATCGCGGCCGATGACCGCGACTTTGACGAAGGCGAGCGGCTCTTCGCTGAATCACGCGAGGTCTATCGCGACCTCGGCGACGCGCGCGGAGAGGCCATGTCGCTCCTCAACATTGGGCGGTTGCAGACGGACCGCGGTTTTGTGGAGCTGGCGCGCGCCACCCTGGAACAGGCCGTTGGCGGCGCACGTCTCTCCGGCGATCTGGAGATGCATGCAGCAGCACTCCTCAATCTCGGCATTGCACTGAGCGCACTTGGTCTGCACGGCGACGCCGAAGAAAAGATCACGACGGCGTACGGCCAGTTCACGATCGCGGATATTCCGGTGCAGCGTGTTCGCTGTCTCATGCAACTCGCAACGGTTGCCGCAGATCGTGGCGAGCTCGGCGCGGCGCGGCTCTGTCTAACGCATGCACGCTCCGTAGCGGAGTCATCCGGGCTGCCGCGCGAGTTGGCCCTCATTGAAACACAGATTGCGGGGCTCCCGGCTTTTCCGTGAGTCGTGATTCGCAGCACAGCGTGACCGACGGACGCTGGCACAAGTTTGGCAATACAGAAGGGCCGCGGCGCCGAGAGCCGCGTAACATCAATGTCGTCGCATCCATCTCGAAGGTGTCGCCATGAAGATCCGACTCGTTCTCGTCGTTGCCGCAGCGGCTGCGCTCGCTGCCTGTTCTGAGACCTCCACGGGCCCAACGCAGCCTCGCCCGGGAGCGCGTACGAGCGACGACATCGTGACCTGTCGATCCGGCTATCATGTGGCGACGCGTGCTGATGGCGGGGAGTACTGCGAAGAGGATAGCTGAGACACGCTGAAGACGGTTTTGACCCGTCGGTAAAGGCCGGCTCCTTCTGGAGCCGGCCTTTTTGCGTCCATGTCCAATGGTCCATTCATCCGGGCCGACGCTAATGTCGGACGAGCCAACTCCAGCAATTACATTCGTTTAACTAATAATTCATTCGTTTGCCACCGAGCTCCCTCCATGCTATTTATGCATCTAAATCGTTACGAAGTCATATGGTGACTTGGTGATATGGAACAGCAAAGAGGATGCTGTATGCGCACGAGCCTTTTACGCCACGCAATCACCATTGCGGTTGGGGCAGCCTTACTTCTCGGCACACCTGCGAACGCGCAACAGGGCACCAAGCTGGTGGTGCGCAACAACCACGAGATTCCCTTTTCGGGCCCGATCGACCTTACCACGGACCTCGCCGACGGTCGTTACGCCGGTCCCCTGGCCACGGCGGACGTCCGCTCCGGCCGAGCCCACGTGGTCGCGTCACTGGCGCCCAAAAGTGAAGTAATACTGACTCGCACTGGTGCCCCGGCGGGCGGCCTGTTCGCGGCGGGACCGATGTCGGTGCGTGAGACGTCGTCTTCGCTGACGCTGCGCTTCAAGGACCGGCAAGCCGCTGACGTCGCCATGGGCCTGGTAGTCCTGCCTGGCTCGAACGCGAATGCGGACAGCGCGATCAAGGCGTTCACGTCGCTCCCTTTTTCCTGGAAGACGGCTCCCGACGGCGAGATGCAGGCAAGCGTCGAAAAAAACGGCTTCATCGTGAACGTCTCGGCGCGGCCGTACGGGGGAGGTTGGCTCGATGTCCGCACGAACGTCGTCACACGCACCGCCCTCGCGGGCCCCGCCTACGTCGCGCTCGTGCGCCGCGTCGTCACGCCGGCCGCGCATGAGACGAACATACGGTTCAATGGCCGCGTACTGTCGGGCGGTGATTCTCCGGGTATCTGGGAAGGCGACTTCCGCTACGTGCACGGTGTGGACTGGATGCAGTGGAAGACGGGCGGGCTCTCCCTGTTGTCCGTCAACGGCTTCACGCCGGTGCCCTCGGTCAAACACGATACCACCTGGGCCGAGGGCAGCTCGTTCTACGTGAGGGAGCGTACGCGGCAGAGCGGCGACACCATGTACCTCGTGGCCGAGATCGCCGGTCCCAATGCGGATCAGCCAAAAAAAGGTTACATGGCGGTGTTACCGTATGCGTCGCCCGTTGCCGGCGATACGGTTGCGCTCAAGTGGCGCCTTTCCATCGACCCGTCGCCGGCACAGACGTGGGCCGAGAGCCAGCTGCGCGAGTTTGCGGGAACGCGATCGGCGGTACGTGACGGCGCCACCGTGCGTGCGGCGATCGGAGTGCCGTACACGCTCTTCGGCATGGCGTATTTCCCGTACTCCACGTTCACGGAGAATTTCGATTTCTACCGTGTGCCGGGCATGACGTCGGAAAATTTCTGGCCGACGTCGGCGGCGATGTGGAAGCAGTGGCGCCAGTTCGAGCCCAGAATGCGGACGGACATGCACATCATCCGCGCGATGGGGTTCGATGTGCTGCGCCTGCACCATCTCGAGCTGCTGCAGACGCTGCCCCGCGCCGAAGCGTTCGCCTTCCTCGATTTCTACGCGAATGAAGCGCGCTCGCTCGGCTTCAAGATGATGATCGACACTGAAGGACCGGCGGAGTGGGTGAGTGCCATCGTTGGCCGGTACAAGGATCTCGTCATTCGTGTCGAGCTGGAAAACGAGGTGCTCATTCCCGGCATCACTCCCGCCGAGCCTGCGCGGTGGAAGTCGTTGTATGCTGCGGCCAAGGCTGCGGCCCCGAACGCCGATGTGTTCTTCACCGGTGCCGGCAACAACAGCATGTTCGAGCGACTGAAGACGCTTGGCGTTCCCTTTGATCGCGTCGGGCTGCACGCGTACAAGCACGGGCCCAACTGGAAGGAAGCGTGGAGCTCGCATGCACTCGGCACCGCCGGCTATGCGACGGAGCAGAACAAGCCGATGACGCTCGGTGAATTCAACTGGAAGGATCTTACGCTGCTATCGCCGGAGAGCCGGCCGGCGGAGTGGGCGACCATTTACGAGAACGTTCTTGCCACGCGCTCGGTGCAGGACATCATCCAGTTCCAGTTCCAGGAGTCCATCGCGTTCAACACGACCGTGGGTGGAACGAAGAGCCGGCACTATGAGCCCGTGGGCATCGACCGTACACCGAAGCCCGAAGCATTCGTGGCGATGAAGTTGATGCGTGAGTACGGGCGACCGGACGCTCCGGTAAAGGTGTTGCCGGTACAGATCGATCCGGTGCGCTTCGTGAATGGCAAGGCAGAAGCAACGTTTACGGTGTCGAACGAAACGGGCGCTGCGCAGACTGTCTCGGTCCAGGCGATGGCGTTCGACGGCACGGAGACCAGGCTGCTGACGCCGGTGACGCTGAATCTTCCTGCCGGGTCATCGAAGTCCGGACGTGTTGCACTGTCGTTGGCGCAGGGCGGAAAGCCGGGTGCGTATCACCATTTTGTCAGCGCTCGATACAAAGACGGCACGTCGCTTGGGTGGGGAGTCGTCTCGAACGAGGGACCGCCGCAGTTCGCGGACAGCTCCGTGCTGGGCAGCAAGGTGACGTATGCCCAGGGGCGTGACGTGGTACGCAGCATCAAGTGGGAGCGTCCGCTCGCCGTGACGTTTGGCGACAAGGCCAGCGCGCTCGAGGTGGAAGAGGCGTTCCAGTTGAAGAACACGCTGCAGGCGGCAACCGGCCGGTACGTGCGTGTGTCATCGGAGAAGGACCTGACCGACTCGCTGGCGAAGCGCGGCACGGTGTTCGTCATCGGAACAGCGGCGACGTCGACGCTCGTTGCGGAAACGAGGACCCCGGTCGAAGCGGACAAGGGCACCATCGCACTGCATCGCGAGGGCGGTCGCGAGTGGGTGGTGCTTGCGGGTGTCGACGCGAAGGGCGCCGAAGCGGCGGTCGCGGAGCTCGAGCTGCGCTACTGGCCCAACGCGAAGGACGCCACGATTCGTATTACAGGCATCGAGAAGGGAAAGGCGCTCGGCAACAGTGCGGGCGGCAGTACGATCGACCCACCGTGAAAGACACAGAAAGAGCAGGTCCTTCGTTTCACTCAGGACGACACGAGTCGTTCAACCATTTCAATCCGGTATACAGCATGTCGGGATCAAGATTGTGGCGAAGCTGCCTCATGATCGCGAGCCTCATCGCGATTGGCGGCACACTCCAGGCACAGCAGGTCGTCGTCAGGGGCACCGTGTCCGGCGACCCTGCGGGCGAGCCCATCGAGGGTGCGTCGGTCGTGGTGAAGGGAACGTCCACCGGGGCGCTGACGGATGCGAAGGGTGCCTACACGCTCCGTGTCACCGATGGAAGCGGAACGCTCGTCGTCTCGCGACTCGGTTATGCGCGCCAGGAAGTGGCGATGTCGGGGCGCACGACGATCGACGTGCGGCTCACGCGCACCGCGGTGTCGCTCAGTGAAGTGGTCGTGGTGGGATACGGAACGCAGAAGCGAAGCGACATTACCGGATCGGTGGTGAGCGTGGGCCAGGACAAGCTCGAGGAGAAACCCAACTCCAACTTCGTACAGGCGCTCGAGGGCTCGATGCCCGGCGTGACCGTCACGACATCCGGCGCCGGCGCGGAGCCGAGCCTGGACATCCAGATTCGCGGCCGCAATTCCATTTCGGCGAGCCGGGATCCGCTCGTGGTGGTCGACGGCATTCCATACAATGGCAGTTTGTCCGAGATCAACCCGAACGACATCGCGTCCATCCAGGTGCTGAAGGATGCGTCGGCCACGGCGATTTATGGGACGCGTGGCTCCAACGGTGTCATCCTGGTAACGTCGCGCAAGGGTACGCCGGGCAAAACGCGCCTCACGTATTCCGGCTACGCCGGCACGCAGAACATCACCAACGTGCCCGCACTGATGAACGCGCAGCAGTTCTACGACTTCAAGTGCATTCGTGCGCGGACGTCGGCGGCGCAGACCTGCGACCAGATCCTCACGGCCACCGAGCTGGCGGACAGGAACAAGGGGCATCAACACCGATTGGCTCTCGCTCAGCACGCGCAGCGGCACGCAGCAGAATCATGACCTGAACTTCTCGGGCGGCTCGGAAGACACGCACTACTACGTGGGCGGCTCGCTGCTCAACGTGAACGGCGTGGCGCTGAACGACGCCTTCAATCGCGCGACGGTCCGCGTGAACTTCGACCAGAAGATTCGTCCGTGGCTGAGCGCCGGCACGAGCTCGCAGGGCGTTCGCACCACACGCGATGGAATGCCCGTCAACTTCACCACGGCATTCCAGAGCAATCCGCTCATCACGCCGTTCGACAGCCTGGGCCGTCAGATCCTCATCCCCTGGGCCGAAGATCCCTCCATCAGCAACGGCCTGGAGAACCTCAACGTCGTCGACGATGACGTGAGCAAGCGCGTGTTCAGCAGCAACTACGTGGAGGTGTCCATTCCGCGCATCGAGGGGCTCACGTATCGCCTGAACGCGGGCCTGGACGTCGCCGACCGGAACAGCGGCTCGTACTACGGCCGCAACACGCAGACCGGATCAACGCTGAATGGCCGCGCCACGATCGTCGGATCGCGCCGCAACGACTGGACGCTCGAGAACGTGGTGCATTACACACGGGCCCTTGGCAAGAGCAACTTCGACCTCACGGGCCTCTACAGCCAGGCCGCCACGTCCTTGTCTGCGGACACGACGAAGGCCCAGGGATATCCCAACGACGTCCTCGCGTATCGCTCCAATCTTCCTCTCCTCACCGTTCCGAACTTCAACGTCACGGATTCCAGACTGGTATCCCAGATGGGTCGCCTCAACTACACCTTCGACGACCGCTATCTCCTGACGCTCACGGCCCGGCGCGATGGCTATTCGGGCTTTGGCGTGAACAACAAATACGGCGTGTTTCCCTCACTCGCCCTTGGCTGGAACATCTCGAACGAGAAGTTCTTTCCGTTCACCAGGTCCGTGGATGCGCTCAAGATTCGCGCGTCGTACGGAAAGAACGGCAACCAGGCCATCCGGCCGTACCAGACCTTCGCACAGCTCGACGATCGCTCGTACCTCACCGGCGACATCACCGCGCCGGGTTACATCCCGGTCTCGCTGGGTAATCCCGACCTCAAGTGGGAGACTACGCTCTCGAAGAATCTCGGATTCGACCTGAGCATGTACAAGGACCGCCTGCGCGTGACGATGGACGGCTACTCCGCGACCACGAGTGACCTGCTGCTCCGCCGCGCGATCTCCTCGGTGCACGGCATCACCACGATCACGCAGAACATCGGCAAGACGGCGAACAGGGGCTTCGAGGCACAGGTCGGCACCACGAACATCAGCCGCACCGCGTTCTCGTGGAACACCGACTTCAGCTTCTCGCTGAACCGCAACAAGATCGTGGATCTCTACGGCGACCGGACGGACGACGTGGCGAACGGCTGGTTCATCGGCCACCCGATCGACGTGAACTACGGCTACAAGCTCGCGGGCATCTGGCAGGTGGCAGACAGCGTGAACGGCACCATTGCCTCGAGCGCACAGCCCACTGCAAAGCCCGGTTGGGTAAAGGTCGTGGACACGAACGGCGACAACAAGATCGACGCGAGCGACCGCACCTTCCTCGGCAATCTCGAGCCGCAGTACACGGCCGGACTCACGAACACGATGAAGATCCAGCGCTTTACCGTGAGTGCGTTCTTCAACACGGTGCAGGGCGTCACGCGGTCGAATGCGCTGCTCAGCACCGCGCAGACGTTCACCGACGTCCGCCGCAACATGGTCTACCGCACCTGGTGGACGCCGGCCACCCCCATCAACGACTATCCGTCCAACAGCAACCTGAGCAACCCGTACGGCATGTCGTTCTACGAGGACGCGAGCTTCATTCGCCTCAAGGACGCCACGCTGTCGTACGATCTGCCGGCGCGCTTTGCCTCGCAGGTCGGGGGCGAGTCGCTGCGCATCTACGTGAACGGAAGAAATCTCTGGACGTCGACGAAGTGGACGGGGCTCGACCCTGAGCTGAACAGCCAGTTCGCCGTGCCGCTCGAGAGAGTGATCACCGGCGGCATGACTGTCCGCTTCTAACCGGACGCCGACCATGACATCAATTCATTCGAAGGATATGACCATGACGAGAACGCGCCGCGCGCGGCTCATCACCACGCTCGGTCTCGCCGCCATCGCGCTCACCGGGCCGCTGGCGTGCAACACCGACGACCTGCTCGTGGAGCACCCGAAGACCATCCTGGTGCCCGACAATCTCTATGTCGATGTGGCCGGATTCGAGGCGGGCCTCAACGCGCTCTACTACCAGGTGCGCCGAGAGCGCTCGGGGGTGGACAACAGCGACCCGAGCAACAACATCACCGCCACCGCATTCACCATCGGCACGGACAACGGATACGGCAACTACCTGTCACCGTCGGAGCGGTTGTTCCAGGAGTTCGGCGTGCAGAATACCTCGCTGAACAGCTTCACGAACAACATCTGGACGCAGATGTACCAGACGATCAACGCGGCCAACACCCTCATCAACCGCGCCGACAATCCGGCCATCGCGTGGACGGCAACCGACAAGGCGCGCATCGTGGGCGAGGCCAAGCTCGTTCGCGCCTGGGCCTATCGTCACCTGATCTACCTGTTCGGCGACGTGCCCGTGACGCTTACCGAATCGAGCGGCGACAACGTGAAGACGGATTGGGACCGCGTGCCGCGCGACTCCGTGCGCAAGATCATCATCCAGGATCTCCTCGACGCCGAAGCGGGACTTCCGTTGACGTCGACGAACAACGGCAAGGTCACGAAGGCGGTGGCTGAGCACTATCTGGCGGAGATGTATCTCTGGGCGGGAAACAATGCCGCCGCCGAGACCAAGGCCGCGGCGGTGGTCAACAGCGGTGCGTACAAGCTGATCACGGCTCGCTATGGCGTGAACGCCTCGCAGCCGGGCGCGGCATTCATGGACCAGTTCCAGGACGGCAACGCGGACCGCAGCCAGGGCAACACGGAAGCGCTCTGGGTGCTCCAATACGCCGAGAACGTGGCGGGCGGCGGTGGCAGCATCATGCGTCGCAGCTGGCTCACGCGCTACGAGAGCAATGCGGGCATGCAACTCTCGCCAGTGTACGGCGGCCGCGGCATCGGACGTCTGGCAATCACCAAGTGGGCGCTCGGCATCTATGAAGCGGCGGACGTACGTGGTGGCCAGTACGCGGTGCGCCGTTTCTATCTGTACAACAATCCGGCCAACCTGCCGGCCGGCAAGAAGATCGGTGACACGCTGTACACCAACGGTACGGCGGCGGAAAAAGTGAGCAACCCCATCTGGCCGAGCACCCGCAAGTGGGATTACGCGTCGGTGACGGATCCAACAGGCACCACGAACTTCGAGGACCAGCCGTACATTCGGCTGGCGGAAACATATCTGCTGCTTGCCGAGGCGCAGTTCAAGCAGGGCAACCTGGCGGGGGCGGCGGCGAACATCAACATCGTGCGTGCGCGTGCCGGCGCATCGGCTATCACGCCGGCGCAGGTAACGCTGGACTTCATTCTCGACGAGCGGTCGCGGGAGCTGGTGACGGAAGAGCAGCGCCGGTATACGCTCATTCGCACGGGTACGTGGCTCACGCGCACCAAGCTGTACAACCCGCTCGCGGCAGTCAACGTGGTGGCGCGCGATTCGATCCTGCCCATTCCGCAGGCCGTGATCGATGCGAACCTCACCAAGAAGATGCCGCAGAATCCTGGCTACTGACACGCTGGAATGAGATTGACTGCGGAGGACGCGTGCTGCGCGTAGCAAAGGGACCTGCTTGCCATAGGTTGCACATGAAGAAAACAGGTCCTTCGTTACGCTCGGCACGACAAATTTTTTGCCTGATGCTCTCCGCATTCTCAGTCGCGGGCGCGCAGCGTGTGGAGTACACCATCAACGCCGGCTGGCGCTATCACGCCGACGGGCTGAACCTCGCGGAGAAGCCTGCCACGCCTGATGAGACGTGGGAGCGCGTCTCCATTCCGCACACATGGAATGCGACAGATCCATTCGACGACAGGCCGAGTTACAGGCGTGGAGTTGGCTGGTATCGCAATCACCTCGCGATCCCGGAGTCGATGCGCGGCAAGCGCCTCTCCCTCCATTTCGAGGGCGTGAATCAGGTGGCCGACGTGTTCGTGAACAATGCCTTTGCCGGCCGGCATTCCGGCGGCTACACGGCGTTCACGATCGACATCACCCGGCTTGTGAAAATTGGTGCAAACGCCGACAACGTCGTCGCCGTGCAGGTGGACAACAGCCACAATCCGTACATCGCGCCGCTATCCGTTGGGTTTGCGTTGTATGGCGGCATCTACCGCGATGTCTGGCTCGTGGCAACGGATGACGTGCACTTTGCCATGAACGACCACGGCGCCACGGGCGTTACGGTCACTACGCCCACGGTATCACGCGAGCGCGCCACGACCGTCGTTCGCGGCATCATCACCAACGATGGCGGGTCGGCGCGGAACATCGATGTCGTCAGCACGCTCACCAATGCGGCTGGCCAGAAAGTGTCAGAGCGCCGAAGCTCGGTGAGCGCGCCCGCGGGTTCGGATGTGACGTGGGAGCAGGCACTGCCCGATGTTGCGCCGCCACATCTCTGGTCGCCGAACGACCCCTATCTCTATGCGCTGACCACAGAAGTCGTCGAGGGAGCGATGGTGCGCGACCACATCGTCACACCGGTTGGTTACCGCTGGTTCTCGTTCAATGCGGCAACGGGGTTCTCGCTGAACGGCAGTCATCTGCAGTTGCGCGGCACCAATCGTCACCAGGACTATGCAGGTCTTGGATCGGCGCTCTCCAATGATCTCCATCGAAAGGACATGGAGATCATCAAGGACATGGGCGCGAACTTCGTGCGGCTTGCGCATTACCCGCAGGACCCGGCCGTCCTGGACGCGGCGGACAAGCTTGGCCTGTTGATCTGGGAAGAGATTCCCGTCGTCAATTACATCACGCCGTCGCCCGAGTTCACGCGCAACTCGGAGAACATGCTCATCGAGATGATCCGGCAGCATCGCAATCATCCGAGCGTGATCGTCTGGGGCACGGAGAACGAAGTCTTTCTGTGGGGTCCGGGCGCATATCGCATTGGCAAGCAGAACGACACCGTCTACATGCGGCAGGTGCGCGACTATACGGCGCACATGGACAGCCTCGCGCGCCGCGAGGATCCGTCGCGCGTGAGCACCCTCACCATGCACGGCAGCGACGACTACGACGCCAGCGGCGTGGCCGCCATTGGCCAGATGCTCGGCCTCAATCTCTACAACGGCTGGTACAACGGCACCTTCGCGGAGTTCGGGTCCATACTTGATCGGCGTCATGCGAAGACGTCCGACCGGGTGCTGTTCGTGAGCGAGTATGGCGCGGAAGATGATTACCGCGTGAACTCGCTCGAGCCCGAGCGTTTCGACTTCAGCAGCACGTGGATGCGCCGCTACCACGAGTCCTATCTCGCGCAGATCAACGCCCGCCCGTGGCTCGGCGGCACCGCCATCTGGAACGAGTTTGATTTCTCGCAGCCGGAGACCGGCGGCACCATTCCCTATATGAATCAGAAGGGAATGCTGACGTTCGATCGCAAGCCCAAGGACGTGTACTATCTGTACAAGGCGAACTGGAATCCCGCGCCGATGGTGTACATCGCGAGCCGCGGCTGGACGAAGCGCATCGGCACATCGTTTTTACAGCCCGTCGACGTCTACTCCAACCTCGCCCGCGTCGAGCTTTTCATCAATGGCAAGTCGCTCGGCGCAAAGGCGCCCGACAGCGTGAAGCGCGCTACGTGGGATGTGCCGTTCGTGAATGGCGACAATGTCATCGAGGCGCGTGCCGGCTCGGTAACGGATCGTTTGGTGGTTCAGTTCATTCATCGTCCGGCCATGCTCGCGGATGCGAGCGTGCCCTTCACGGAGCTTGGCGTCAATGTGGGTACCAAGGCGCAGGTTGCCGATGAGAGCAATATCTGGATCGGCGATCAAGCCTACACGCCGGGCGGTTTTGGCTACGTGGGCGGGACTGCCGCCATGTTCGATAAGGACCTCGCGATCACCAACTCGGCGGAGACGCCGTTGTACTTCACGTATCGGGTTGGCCTCTCCGCATACAAGCTGGATGTGCCGGATGGCGAGTATGACGTCGAGCTGTTGTTCGCCGAGCCCGTTGCCAGGCCTGGTGAGCGGGTGTTCGGTGTTGCCGTGAATGATCATGTGCTTGCCGAGCGCCTCGATCTCTCAGCGGCGCATGGGATTGCCCGTGCGGCGACGTACACGTCGCATGTGCAGGCACGCGGTGGTGCGGGCATCACCGTGCGGTTCACGCCCGTGCAGGGTCAACCCATTCTCAATGCGATTCATGTCCGCAAGAACTAGAACCCTTGGTATCCCGGCTGATGGCATCCCGGTCATTCCGCACGAACGAGCAGCGTTACGAACAGACTCTGTCATCCCGCACGAACGAGCAGCGTCGCGGACAAACTTTGTCATCCCGCACGAACGAGCGAAGCGAGGGAGTGTCGGGAGATACTGTGCCCTCACTTTGGCCCGGCTTCGAGGATGGGATAGTATTTCCCGACATTCGCTTCGCTCATGCGGGATGACAGTACTGTTGCGTTCGTGCTGGATGACAGGGATGTCGCTAAGCGATAGAATTTGTCGTCCTGCTTTTTCAGCAAGCAGGCCCTTCGCTACGCTCGTAACGATAGCGCTCCTGCTCCTTGCCGCCGCAAGCGTACATGCCCAGGACGAGCCCGTCATCGTTTCAAGGAAAGCAGGCCCGGTACTCTACGCCTTCACCGACACCACCAGCGCCCGCATCGAGCTCAACATCCCCGCCGGTGCCGCCCTGAAAGGCGCTGCGGCAACCGCAAAGATCATCTCCACCGCCGACAACAGCACCCTCTGGTCCGGCCCGATCGGCACCATCACCGTGGACGACAAGGGAATCGCCCACCTCGCCGGCAAGGTGAGCGGACTCACGCCAAAATACTGGTCGCCACAGACACCGGCGCTCTACCAGCTCACCGTTAACGTCGCAAACCAGCCGCCGATCACCACCCGCATCGGCTTCAAGACCATGACCGCGAAGAACGGCCAGCTGCTGCTCAACGGCCACCCCATCTTCCTCAAGGGCAACGCGATCAACCCCCCGGAACGGCAGATCCCCGATTCGCTCCAGGAGAATCGCCGCTTCGTCGAACCCTACGTGCGGTACCTCAAGAGCGTCGGCGTCAACATCATCCGCCTGACCCGCCACTCGCAGGTGTGGTTCGATGTGTGCGACGAGCAAGGAATGATGCTGTTCCAGGGCAATTATGGAACGCCGCGGGGCGGCAAGGCAAACGCGCCGCCCACCGGCCCCTTCAGCACCAGCCTTGCCTGGTACAAGGACGACGTGCTCGGCCCACTCGTGAACCATCCGAGCGTTACCGTCTACATACTCTCGAACGAACAGGCCGACAGGGAAATCGGCTACCTCAGCGCCGGCGCTGACCAGATTGGTGCCTTCCTGAAACAGGCCTACGACTCCCTGCACGCGTGGGACTCCACTCGGCCCTATATCACCAACGCCGGTTATGGCTTTGGGCGCTCCGGCGACGTCTGCGATTTACACAGGTACTGGGGCTGGTACTACAACTCGTTCCTTAGCTTTTACACCATGCGGTACCCGGCCACGTGCTGGCGTACACCCGTGGCGCAGCCCATGACCATGAGCGAGAACACCGGCAACTACACCGGTGTCGACGGCCGCTTCAATCTCGTGTCCAACACCAAGCAGCCCGACTCGCAGCTCAACTGGACCGGTCACGCACCGGAGAGCGAGCAGTCGGCGCGCGCACTCGCGTACCAGGCGTGGATGGGCGGCCAGGCCATCGAGATCTACCGTCGCACGCGTGAACAGAACCCCAACCTCGCTGGCCTCACACCGTTCACCATCCTGTTTCACAACTGGTGGGGCATCACGAAGTTCGAGGACATGAAGCCCAAGCCGCTCGGCGCACAGTACGGCGTGTCGTACCAGCCGGTGCTGCTGAGCTGGGAGCTGTGGACGCCGCAGGTGTACGCCGGCAGCACCATCACGCCCGTTGCCCACGTGGTGAATGACGACGAACGCTACGCGGACCTCAGCGGACTGTCGGTGCAATACGCCGTCGTCGACGGCGGCGGAAAGCGCGTCGTCAGCGGCAGGACGGCCTTGCCCGACGTGAAGTACTACGGCGCGAGAAGCACTCCGCTGTCCATCGTGATTCCGGCGAACGCCGCCTCGGGCTCTTACACGCTCACAGGTGTCATCACACGCGGTACCGACACGCTGTCCCGCAACACGACGTCACTGTTCATTGCGCCAAGTACCGTGCCCGGGGCTGGCGCGTTGAAGAGAGCCGTTGCCATCTACGATCCAGCCGGCAATTCGCGTAAGGCACTGGCATCCGTCGGCGTCAGCTCGAGAAACGTTACCGACGTAAAGACCGTGAAGACGAGCGAGCTCCTGGTCATCGGCGCCGAAGCCTGGAACGAGACACTTGGCAAGGACGCCGCGGCGCTCAGGCAGTTCGTGAAGGACGGCGGCCGCATGATCATCCTCCACCAGGACGCCCGGCATTTTGACGGCACATGGCTCGCGGCACCAATCAAGGTGAAAGGCAGCGAGCTCGATCACGCCTTGGTCTTTCCGGGCGACCGTCCGTTCATGAACGGCATGGCAGTCAACCCGGAGCGTCCCGATCATCCGGCACTGCGCGGCATCAGCCGCGACCGGCTCTTCCTCTGGAACGACTACACCGGCTGGAACGAGACAAAGCCGGGCTTTCCGCAGGTGTATCCGGTTACCCACGGCTTTGTCTTTACCGACAACAGCACACTTGGCAAGGCGGCCGTCATCGCCAACTATGACCACGGCCTCGAGGGCATTGCGCTCGCCGAGGTGTTCGATGGTACCGGCTCGGTGCTCGTGACGGGCTTTGATCTCGTGAACCGCAGCGGCAAGGATCCCATCGCCGATCGCATGCTCGCCAACATCGTCGGCTACATGGCGGACGATCAGCCGCACTCGGCCACCTTGCTCGTGAGCGACCGGATCGTCTGGGGCGACTACGCCTCGGAGCACGGTCTCGTGACCGGCATCTACAACGGACTCCTCGTGAACACCGTGCCCGTTGTGCCCGCCGACATCAGGGACAAGTACCCCATTACCGTGGACGCGCAGGGCTTCTGGTTCGCGGGCGGAACATCGGGGTGGAACACCAAGCCCGCCATTCAGTATGTTGCCCGCGGACGTCGGCCGTTTGGTCCGTACACGTTCACCACCGGCGGCGCATACAGCGTGGACAAGAAGAACGCGATTGGCGAAGGACGTGTATGGCTGCGCATTCCCGATGGTCGCACGACAATGACGACCACGGTGCAGAACCCTGTCGCCGAGGCAATTGACCTGGACCTCAGCGTCAACGGTACCGTGCAGAAGATTCACCTCAACGGCAACGAGACGAAGAAGATCGACTCGCCCGTGCATGGCGGCGACGCGCCGCTCGCCATCGTCTTTCGCGGCGACCGGCGGCTCGTTCTCCTCGAGACGGAGTTCAGATGAAGCGACTGCTCGCGATCCTCGCCTTTGCATCCACGGCGCGCGCGCAGAGCAACGGGAATTATCGCTTTGCCGTCGACGTCGAAGGCGAATACCGCATCATCTCCAACATCACGTACGTCACCGCCACGGGTTACGACGCAAAGCTCGACGTCTATGAATCACGCGACACCACCCACGGCCCGAAGCCCACAGTGGTGTTCTACCACGGCGGCGGCTGGGTCAACCTCACCAAGGATTCGCACGCCTTCGCCGTATTGCCCTACCTGGCCAAGGGGTGGAACGCCGTCAACGTCGACTATCGTCTCGCCTCCACCGCACTTGCGCCCGCCGCTGTAGAAGACGCCCGCTGCGCACTGCTCTGGGTGTGGCGCAACGCGAAGGCCTACAACATCGACACCACGCGCATCGTCGTGAGCGGATCATCGGCCGGGGGACACCTCGCCCTCATGGCGGGCATGCTGCCCGTGTCGGAAGGGTTGGACCGGCAGTGTCAGGGCAAGGGAGATCCCAGGCCCGCGGCGATCGTGAACTGGTACGGCATCAGCGACGTGAACGACATCATCAGCGGCCCGAACGAGAAACGCTATGCGGTGGCCTGGTTCGGCAGTCTCACCGATCGGGAGGCCATTGCAAAGCGCGTGTCACCGCTCACGTACGTGCGGCCCGGCTTGCCGCCCACTATCAGCATCCAGGGCGACGCGGACCGGGTAGTGCCGTATACACACTCGTTGCGGCTGCGTGATGCACTCAACAAGGCTGGAGTGCCCAACGAGCTCATTACCGTTCCGGGCGGTGGACACGGAAACTTCTCGGCGCCGGAGCGGCAGCGGGCGTATGCAGCAATCGATGCCTTTCTTGCCCGCTATGTGAAGTAAGTGCGCCTTGTTGCCTTACTCCACGCCCATTCCCATGGAGTGATACCCTTTATCCACGTACAGCGTCGTCCCGGTAATGCCAGACGCCAGCGGCGAGCAGAGAAACGCCATCGCGGTGCCCACTTCCGCGGCGGTCAGCTCCGCCGTAAGCGGCGAATTCGCCGACACGTACGCTACCATCTTCTCGATGATGCCGATGGCCGACGCCGCACGCGACGCGTATGGCCCCGCCGAGATGGTGTTTACCCGCACCCCGTACTTTCGCCCGGCCTCGAACGCCAGCAGGCGCGTGTCGCTCTCCAATGCCGCCTTGGCGCTGGACATGCCGCCACCGTACCCCGGAACGGCCCGCTCGCTGGCCATGTACGTCAGCGATGCAAAGGCGCCGCCGTCGCGCATGAGCGGGCCAAAGCGCTGCACCATGCTCACCATGGAGTAGGCACTGGCGCTGATCGCCGCGAGATACCCGTTGCGGCTCGTTTCCATCAACGGCTTCTTCACCTCGGGGCCGTTGGCCAGTGCATGCACCACGATATCGAGCGGCTTCTCCCCGAAATCGGCGACGATGCGCGCGGCGAGCCCGTCAATGGAACAGTCGCCCACATCCCTGTAGCGCTTGCTCGTCCGCAGCTCCTCCGGCATCGACTCCATCGTGTCGAACACCGCGTCCAGCGGATAGATCTTCTCGAACGTAAGCAGGGATCCATCGCGCATTTGGCGCGACTCGTCCATCTTTCCGCGCTCGAGCAGGTTGAGAAAAATATTCAGGGCCGGAGGCCAGGTGCCGACGACAACGCTTGCCCCGGCCTCCGCGAGTGCCTTTGCAATGGCGAACCCGAAGCCGCCATCGTCCGCGACACCCGCGACGAGCGCCCGGCGTCCAGTGAGATCGATATTGAGCATTCGAGCAGTATGGCATGGTATCCGCAGGCCGCAAAGGGGTCATGGCGACGCTGCTATACGTTGACGACGAAGAGATGATCGGGGTGGTCGTATCGCGCTTCTTTGCCATGCGGGGCGATGTGGTCCAACTGGCGAAAAGTGGCGCGGAGGCGAGAGAATCCATCGCCCGCGCGGAGCCGGCGATCATTTTTCTGGACCTCTGGCTTGGTGACGAAACCGGCGTCGATGTCATGACGTGGATTCAGGAGCACCGCCC
>JAQBPY010000092.1 GCA_028287285.1 Gemmatimonadota bacterium | reverse complement strand
GAGTCACCGTGCGATGGTCCGCTCCTCGGAGTACAACTGAATCACCGATGGCTAGACCCGAGAACTCCACGGAAGAACTCTCGAGTGTCAGTGATCCCGGGGGCGCTGGGAATTGGCCTAATTCTCGACTGACGATCCCGATCCGCTCTCGGCCAAGGGTCGGTGATGCAAATAGCGTCGTTGTCTGCCACGCTCCTTTCACAAACGCTCGCACTACCAGCGTTTGACGTCCCTCCGCATAGCGAACACCGGGTACGGTCTTCGCGGCAGCAATTGCAGCACTGATGGCACCGTCGACGTGCAGCACGGCGGAAGGTGGGTTAGTCGCTCGGTACCCTTCATCGATGGCGGCACCTAGCAACGCCCACGTATCCAACACAGACCCCGCACCCGCAAGGCCCACAACCATAGCGAGAATCGCTAGGATCGAGCGCGTGCGATGGAGCCACATGTCGCGATACATCTTGCGCCAGCGCGGGCTAAGCATTGACAGTCTCGCGCTGCAGCTCGACCTGCCCGTCCGCGATCTGAATTACACGCGTGGCAATACGTACTGCGACAGGATCATGCGTTACCATAACGACGGTCTGGCCGTCGCCCACCAGCCCCGCGAACAACTCATAGATCAGTGACGCATTTCGGGAATCGAGATTCCCGGTCGGTTCGTCAGCGAGAATGACCGCTGGGTTGTTTGCCAACGCCCTTGCAATCGCCACGCGCTGCTGCTGGCCACCGGAGAGTGTTGATGGCACTTTCATGGCCTGATCGGCGACGCCGAGCCTCTCCAGGAGAGCCATCCCTCGGCTCCGACGTTCACGACGTGGCCATGTGGCGCAGAAGTCCATGGGAAGCATGACGTTCTCGAGCGCGGTCAGGGTCGGGAGTAGCTGAAAGAATTGGAACACAATGCCGACATTGCGGCCGCGCCACAGTGCCATCGCACTTTCGCTGAGTGAAGGCACGAGCGTATCGCCAACCCACACCTCTCCTGAGGTCGGCCGCTCTATTCCTGCAATCACATTGAGGAGCGTTGACTTGCCGCTGCCAGACTGACCGACGATGAGCGCAAGCTCGCCCGGCATCACGTCGAGCGACACCTCGCGCAATGCGAAGAATGTTCCCGCGGGAGTGTCGTAGCGCTTTGAGAGCGAACGGAGAGCGAGCACGGGTTTCCTGTGACGAGAGAGATGTGAGTGCCGCGCGCATGGCGACCCTTCTCCTCAACGCTAGGGCGATGCGAGTGCAGTCGCCACGCCTCGCGCAACCGCTCAACCCATCCAGATGTCAATTCAGCGAAATGTGCCGGTGAACGCGCGAGAATCTCGTTAACTCTGAGTTCGAACGAGGGGGAATTCCCCTTCCACTGAAATCACCCAGAGGCATTCATGACCCGACGTGTGGCACTTCTCATTCTGCTGTTGGCGGCTGTGGTACCTCAGGTGCATGCACAACGACCCGTAGCTGCCACAGCAGATGGGTTTTCCGGATCAGAGTTCGATTTTCTTATCGGCCGGTGGACTGTGACGGGCACCCCACGCGTCTCCGCGTTGGTCGCCCGCTTTCACGGTGTCCCGCAGCTCACTGGCACGTGGCAAGCGGCTCGGGGAGCTGACGGTCGCGTGATCCAAGATGATTTGCGGGCAACCGACGCAACGGGTAGAGCCTGGGTCGTCAAACACGCTAGCCGGACCTACGACGCTTCCTCGAAGCTTTGGAAGGTGAACGAGGGAGCAACGACAGATACAGCGCCGACGCGCGTGTGGCGTCACGCTGCGGACATCGTGATAACTACTGAGGGACGCACTCGCGAAGGTGATCGCGTGTTGATTCGCCGACGCTTCTCTGAGCTGCGCCCCGCGTCATTTCGCTACACCCAAGACCGCTCCGAGGACGAGGGGCAGACATGGGAGGAACCCGACTTTGTACTACTGGTGAGTCGGCAGCCGGGGTCCGCATCGCACTTACGGTGAAGACGGTTCCCATCGCATCCCGCGCGACATATCCGTCCAGGCCCTCCTGGACGTGGATCTCCGTTGGTGCCGCATGGGTTCCGATTTGGGCGTTGTATGCGGCGCTGGTGGCGGTCGCGCACCCCGGCACATCAACGCTGGCAGCTGCCGCCGCCGCACTGCGGATCGTGGGGCCTGCCGCGCTTCTCGGGATTGCCGTCCGGCGATTCGTTCAGCGCTATCCGTGGCCGGGTCGCTTTACCGCCGCGTTCGCGGGCCGCCAAATACTCGCGGCCCTGACGTATTCCCTACTGGTGTACATGATCTCGGACGCTCTTGAGTGGGCGACTCGGCACCGGCATGCGCTCCCACTCGGCGACCGCGCTGCGGCCATTCTGGTTTTTGGGCTATGGCTGTACATCATGGTCGCGAGCTTGTCCTACGCCATTGATTCGACGGAACGGGCCGGGAGCGCGGCAGCGATGACCGCACAGACACGGCTCGCCGTACTGCGTGCGCAGCTTCAGCCGCACTTCCTCTTCAATGCCCTTCACGCCGTAGTACATTTGATACCGCTGGATCCGAAGAAGGCGGCCGACGCAGCCCAGCGCGTTGCTATCTTGCTCCGCATTTCGATTGAAGAAGGTCGCGACCTCATTCCGTTGAGCGATGAGCGCGCGTTCGTGGAAGAGTATCTCGCGCTCGAGCAGTTGCGCTGTGGCGATCGTCTGATCGTTACTGTGGACATCGACGCCGCAGTCAACGACGCGTTGGTCCCATCATTCGCGCTCCAGACGCTCGTCGAGAACGCGATACGTCACGGCGTTGCTCCGCAAGTAGCGCCGACGCATGTCACTATCTCCGCGATCAGGACGCCGACGTCACTGCTGCTTCGCGTAAGCGACACGGGTCCCGGTGCGGCTCCTGACTACTTGGAGGCGGGAACTGGACTGCGTCGGCTTAAGGAACGGCTGTCGGCGATGTACGGCGTGGATGCGGGCTTGCAGGTGAAGACTTCCCCGGACGAAGGGTTCGAGGCAACCCTTCACGTTCCGTGGGACGATGACGGTCGTGAGCCGTGAAGGTCTCGGTGCTCATCGCCGACGACGAGCCGATCGCGCGGGAAGCGCTCGCAACAATGCTCCGAGCGTTCGACTGGCTCAGCTGTGTCGGCGAGGTTGCCGATGGGTTATCGGCTATCGAGGCGATTGACCGCCTTCGCCCCGAACTCGTGTTCCTCGACGTGGCTATGCCAGGGGCGCAAGGAACCGATGTACTGCGACGGGTCCACCATCGCCCGTACGTCATATTCACGACGGCCTACTCCGAGCATGCCGTCATCGCATTCGAGCTGGGAGCGGTGGACTATTTGGTGAAACCGTTCGGCCAGGAAAGAATTGCGGCGGCACTGGACCGCATTCGCGCCGCTGTCGGTGAGCCGGCGCCAAGCGACGTCGCTGATCGGTTAACGAGTGTGTTCGATTCGACGATGGTCAGCCGACTCTTCGTGCGTACCAGCGGCGGACTCACCCCGGTGCTTCTCAGGGACGTCGCGTTTCTGGAGTCGAGTGGCGACTATGTCGTGGCGCACGTAGCACGAGCGAGGCATCTCATTCACCTGTCACTCACGCGATTAGAGATGCGTCTTGACCCATCGCGTTTCATCCGTATTCATCGCACCTGCATCGTCAACCTCGATCATCTCAAATCGTTTCGCCCCGAAACGCAGGGGAGGCTGACCGCGGTGATGCACGATGGGACGCGACTGATGGTAAGCCGTGCACGCGCACAAGCTATTCGCGCCTTGGGCATTTGATGGGGACGAGCGTCTTCGCTCATGGCAAAATCGTGCCCAAGCGTATTGCGGCTGCTCCCCCGGACTGTCGAGGAGCAAGCGCCCGATGCATTCCATCGCGGCGGCGTCACCTGGCGCGCGTTTGGGTTGCGCCTCGAGTTCGGCGTGTGCCTCATCCTACTTGCGATTCCCAATCAACTGCTGGGTCGCGAGGATGCACTGCGCGTTGAGCGCAGGGCGCAGCAATGCCGCGCCGACCGCCAGCGGCATCAGGACGCTTCGACTGCGCGTCATGGTGTACTCCGGGAATCGTTACGGTTGACGTTGCGTGGGTATTTTCAGGTATAGGAGGAACGTCGGCACCTCGGTCATCGGGCGACCCTCTCGCGGCGCTGACGTTGTCGCAGGCTCCACATTCCGCGCATCGAGAGGATGACGGTGAGGCACCCCGTTGCGCCCACTGCGAGAACGGTCCAAATGAAGAAGAAAGCTCCGTTGCCCTTAGCGAACTCGCCGCCGAGCTCCTTCATGTGGAGGACGGGCATTGCCGCTCCAGTGAGTCCCGTAACGATCATGATGAGGTACCCCGACGGTCGTTCGGCGAGGACGAGCGCTCCATACAGCAGGAGCGTCGTCGCGAGCACGCAAACGAGGTCCGGTATCCCTCGGGGGAACCACCCTCGGACCATGTCGTCCGCCAGATGAAGCGTCAACAAAAGGGTCGAGAGGACCGACAGGATGCTCAGCAGGTTCTTCTCTTTCATTCGATACTCTCTGAGACGGAGGTCAATGTCGCGAAAGGCAGAGCCCACAATGTTCACTTGACCGGTGCCGCGATGACCGCGGGAATCGCCCGCGAAACCTCGAACCCGTTCTTGAAGATCCGGATGATCGCGCGCGTCGCCGTGATGTCCACGAGCGGATTCCCATTCACGAGAAGGAGGTCTGCGCGTGCGCCCGCCGCGATGCGGCCACGGTCGTCAAGGTGGAATGCTTCGGCTGGAGCCAAGGTTGCGGCCTCGAGCGCCTCAGCCGGTGTAAGACCGGCACGGGTGAGTAGCTCCATTTCTCCGTGCACGGAAACGCCGTGGCTCGTCAGGTTCGCCGCGTCAGTCCCGGCAAGGATCCGAACGCCCGCCGCCCTGAGGCGACGCACGTTTTCGATGGCGCGATCGACATCGAATCGCACCAGATACGGCGCCATCGGGTGTTTGGGACCAGGTCCTACCTTGATCAATTCCGCGCGTTGCGCAGCACTCAGGTACGGCGACAGTCGTGCATCCGCCACCAATGCGGCCCCGAAGTTTTTTCCCTGAAATCCGCCGAAGATTGAAAGCGTCGCGCAGACGAACGTTCTATGGGCAGCGATCTCGCGGGCGAACGCGTCGTCGACCAGCGTATCGCTGAAGACATGCGCGAGCTCGTCGACGCCGGCGCGCACCGCGCCGCGGGCACCTTCGACCGAACTGATGTGGGCGACAACGAGCACACCCCGGGCATGCGCGGCCGCGACGACTGCAGCCATCGTCTCATACGAGATCGTAGTGAACAGCGGCGCACCCGGTTCGTACATGACCTTGATGTAGTCGGAGCCCTCGGCAATCCGAGCGCTGACCAGGGCGACCGCTTCGTCGGGTTTCGAGATGGTCGAGAACGGAATGCCGAACTGCGTACCCAAGCCGCGTGGTGACGTGACAGGTGAGCCCGCCGTCCACAGGTCTGCGAGATCAGTGCGCTCCATCTGCGTGCGCCGAGACTTTTGCGACGCGGTGAAGTCGATGCGCGAGAGCATGTCGAGCTCGGTGGTCACGCCGAACCGCAGGGCGTCGCGCAGTTCTCGCTGCGCTTCGACATGTCCATGGGCCTCTATCAGCCCCGGAATCAAGGCAGCGCCAGCACCGTCAACGACAGGCAGGCTTGGCTGCGGTGTCGCATGGCCGACCATGTCAATCCGACCCGCCTTTACGACCACGTCGACGCCTTCAATTGCGCGGTGGCCGTCAAATACACGCACATTTCGCACAACGAACGAATTGCCATCAACCGGAACGCCGGCCGCTACGGTGACGACAGGAGCGGTCGCACACGAACTGGCGGCGAGTCCCGCCATCGCAATCCAAATCGGCGATATGCTGCGGAGTACTTGGTTCGTTCTCATCATGCGATCTCCTGATACGCTGAGGTTGACGGCGGAGCTCCGTGTGAACCGAGCATCGGAGTTCCCAGAGGGAGGAAAAGGGAGACGCGAATGAGGGGTGAAATGGTGGACGCGACGAAGCGTCTGATCGAACACTCCCGGCATTCGCTGCCGCCACGCTGCCAGCTGGCTTCAGCTAGCGCCATCGAATTGGTGCGGGCTGCGGAAAGTCGGGGCGAATGACTGCGTACGCTGCCTTTCGCGCACTCGCGCCGCGCTGCCTACGGGACCGATGACGAAGCCGCGGTGTGCAGGCGGACAACCGCGCGCTATTCCGATGCGCCTACGGCCGTCAAGGTGGAGCGCTTAGGCTATTGAGGTGGTCGATGGCGGACTACGAACTGCTCGTTCCGCACCGTCCTGTAACCATCCCTCAAGGAGCCGTTTGGCGCGCGAAGAACGACCAGATCACATGTGGTCCGTTCGGTCCTCCTGGGGACGGGCCCAATAGACGCGCATGACGCCGGTATGGCTGAGGGATGCCATGTCCCCCACCGTGAATGGCAACGAGTTCCACTTCCGCTCCGCCATCATTGCGCCATAGCGCGTGCTCGACATGAACTCCGTCGGCCTCCTGGCTCCAGCTTGTCTTCGGCGCCCCATTGATGGCGTTGAGGTTCGCGAAATACCGCCCCGACTCTCGTGACGACAGAACCTTTCCGCGCCGAATGAACAATCCGAAGAGACTGACCTCTCCACCATCGAACGGCACCAGGGGATCCATTGTGCCATTCATGATCATGACGGACGAGGTGCCGCGCTCGGGCGGCTTGCATTTGAAGTTGTCCGACACCGGCTCGTTTTCCGACACAGCGGCAACCGCGCGAAAGTGCGATGGCGCCTCGAGCGCCAGACGCAACGCCATACTCCCGCCGCGCGAGACGCCGGCCGCAAACACACGGTCCCGATTGACGCCGATTGCCGAGATGAGTGTATCGACCATCCGAGTCAGGAACCCAACGTCGTCGATGTTGAGCGTGTTCGCGCTGTAGTCCCCGACGATGTTGCACCCGTTCCATTGACCTTCGTAGCCATCAGGATAGGCCACTGCGAAGCCATGTAAATCGGCAAGGCGATCGAACCCATACCCCGTCTCCATTCGGATTCGCGCACCAGTTTGAAACGAGCCGTGCATCACCACCACCAAGGGAGCACCTCGCGCCAACGCGCGCGGCGTGTACGTCCGGTACGTCCGCGTGAGCCCGTTCACCGCGATGATGTGTTTGGTGAACGCCCCCGTGAGTGGTGGCCTCTCGGGCTCGGGCGTATAGAGGAGGTACATCAAAAGTGCTGCGGCCGCGACGCTGATAGTCGTCAGGCCCCAAAGACAGCGCCGCAGAATGCGGTGATGTGACTTCATGGAATCGCGCGTGCCAACGACACGCGCATGCCAGATTTGAATCGCACGCGGATCAGCCAGAAAATCATCAGTAGCACGGGAACGAGCACCGGCACGAAGAGCCAGGGCGAGCCTCGCATGGCGACCGGCATCACCCTCTGTTGTCCGAGAAAGAACGAGCCCGACGCGATGAACAGCGCGGTACTCATGCGCCACAGATGCCGCGCAATCCGTGCAGAGCCTGAAACTCCGCCCTGCCGTATCAACCCGAAGTCCCCGATCGCGGCGATTGCGCCAATGACTATGAACACGAGGAATGCTTGAGGCGGCGTCTTGTCGAGCCTTGCGGTCGGACTGTTCGCCGCGATGACCATGAAGGATGCGCCCGCGGCGACGACTGCGAGAGCGACAACAAGCCCGAATCTCTCGAGCCGCCCGATGTGGCCTGCCTTTCGCTTGACCGCCATCCATCCGGTGACGACCAGGTAGAAAGTCAGGACACCGGCCACCACGTTGGGCATAGACGGCACAGGCAAGAAGGGCGATGCTGTCGCGCCGATCGTGGTCATGATCAACATCGAAGCGAAGAATGCTGTTCCCGCGACGCGATGCAGGCGTCCACCCTTCCGGGCGAACAATGCGATCATGCCCGAGATGATTCCTACGGTCCCTCCTGCGATGTGAAGAAAGAGAATCACGTTCGCGGCGGCGAAGAGCCACCAGGGGCTGCCTGCGGGGACGTGGAGTATCATGATGGAGTGTGTGCGTCGCGTGGTGGCCGACGGGCAGCTGGCGGGCGAGCGTATTCCGCGACCGAACACTGTGAGCAGGATTCCGCCGGCGCCATCGAACTGGTGCGGGTTGCGGAAAAACGGGGTGAATGACCGCCCGCGTGCTCAGACTTAGCGGTCCGCGCCCCGGCCATCCCACGGCAGTCGTGAGCGGTCTACTTGAGCTTCGGCGTCATCGCTCTGCTACGAGTACACGAAACCAGCCGCGCATTGACTCTGCCCGGGCTGCCATGATGATCGTATGTGTAGCGCGCTACTCCGACTCCGTCGAGCCAGTCCAGAACGGTGATATCAGGATTCGTCCGGTAGGTCAAACGATAGGCGTTCGCACTGCTGGTACCACAGGAACGCGGCAATCTCGGCGACTTCGCGAGCGTTTCAACCTCCCAACCGTACAGGACATCCTGCCGAGGTTGATCCTGTCCAAATACCTGACCATCGTAGAGAGCCGCTTGCAGAAACACTCTTGATCGAATCGCCAAGGAATCATCCCACTGTGCGAAGGCGGCGCGCGTCTCCTCGTCGCTTCTGCCTTTGAATTGAGAAAGGCTCCCGGCGGAACACACGAGGATTGACAGTCGTGGTGAGGCTGGCGGCTCTGACGGCGCCACTTCCGTAACGAACCCCCGGACGAGTAGTAGCGTTGCTCGACCCGCGGACGCGGTATCGACTACAGACATGGCCCAGGAAACGCGGGCTACTCCTGCGCGACCGCCCGCGAGTCGCATAACTGAGTAGTGCCAGGTAAATCCCGGCGCGTGGGCGGGCACGCCGACACATGGCGATGTCGCCGAGCGTTGAAGCGAGAGAAGGAGTGCGACCACGAGAGCTGGCATTCTTACAGCGCTTCCTCGAAACGAGAGCACTTCTCTGATTAGATATTCCATGGGTTGCGCGGACCACGATTATACCGCGCCGTCTCCTATTGCGTACTGCTCAGCCGTCCCTGTGCCAACGCTGGCGCTGCCTCCGCGCCCTGTGCTCGATAATAGCATTCGGCAGCGATGCGAACCCACTCCCTCGTCTCTGGTTGTTTGCCCCCCATTTCCGCGATCCACCCCAAGTCGTTTGCGCCGACCACGCTATCGCGGGCACCTTCTGCCCCTTCCTCCAACAACGAGCGCGCGGTGACAGTTCAATTCGCACTACTGCTTTCACTCGCATCGGCCCTTGCGCCGGAGCCGTGTCGTCGTTCACAGGACGGTGACGCTCGCGCGATCGTGGATCGGTCTATTGGCGTCCTTGGACTGGCCTCGATGGGAACAGGAGTGCGCACATCTACCGTCACGGATGTGCTCAACATGCCATACCAGTCCGATCGGCCGTATCCCCCATTCCTCTGGGCGACGCGTGACCTGCGGCTGGCGCTGGAGTGGGGCAGCGGCGCTCAGAGATCGGAGCAAGGCACTGCGCCGAACACGATCGCTTTCGTCAGTGATGGGACTCTCCGCGGGGTGATCTCGCCTCGTGCCGCCATCCAAGTCTCACAACGACAGGTGGGCCTGCTGGATGAACGAGCGATGGACCCTTGGGCGGTGCTCGCGGACTGGCACCAAGCGGCCGACCTGCGCGTAGTGGAAGAGTGCATCTTCCGGGATTACTGGCGCACGGTCCTCAGCAGAACAACAGCGGAAGGAATGGAGCGCCTCTATGTGGACCCCAAGACTGGATACCCAATCAAGCTGGAACGACGCGAGTCACACTACCTCTGGGGGGACGTGCTGGCCGAGTATCTCTGGTCAATCTGGAGTCCGGTGAAGGGATCGCACGCCTTGGCGCCACAGTTTGCGTTTCGACTGGTGGACGGTGTGCCAGATGAGCAACGGATTCTCGAGAAGTACGCCACCGTGCCGCGCGACAGCGTTGGTGCGTTGTCTCTGCCTGCCAATGCGACGCTGGTGCAAGCACCACCACTGCCGATGCCGGACACCGTGCGCGTTGCGTCCAACACATTCCTCCTCGTCACTCGTGCGTATACGAATGTCGTATCGCTGCAAGGCGATACCGTCTATATCCTCGACGCCCAACTCGGAGAGGAGCGGGCCAAGCGCGACTCGGCATGGATCGGAAAGCTCTTTCCCGGGCGGCATCCCCTCGTCCTGATCGTGACCGACCTGGCGTGGCCGCACATCGCGGGCGTCCGTTATTGGGTGAGTCAAGGTGCAACGGTGGTGTCCCATTCGACGTCGAATGCTTTTCTCAAGCGTGTGCTCGAAAGGAAGTGGACACTACAGCCTGACGTACTCGAGGGACGCCGATCACTTGTGCATTTCAATTTTCGCCCCGTGGGTGGCTCGCTGTCGCTTGCAGGGGGCGCCATCGAGCTCCGGGCAATTGACGGCGTAGGGAGCGAAGGAGCGCTCATCGCGTTCCTGCCTCGAGAGCGGTTCCTGTACGCGGGAGACTACATGCAAGGCGGCGGACCGGACAGCTTTGCGGCAACGTATGCTCGAGAGGTTGTCGCGGCGACTCAACGAGCGGGATTCACGCCCGAACGATTCGCGGCCATGCATCTGCCACTTAACGACTGGTCGTCACTTCCGCGTTTCACTGGGCAACCCTGATAGTGCAAACTTCGGAGCATGACGCTCCTTTTGCCTTGATCTCGGACGGGTGGCGAGAGGACGACTTGCAGTTAGTCGGCAGTACGACCTCCTTGAATGCGAGGTCGTGGGGGATCGGCCTGTTGATCTGGCTCGCCATTGGTACGACGGCGGCGCTTCACCAGGCGGCCGCATCGGCCGCACATGGCGAGTTGCGTCACGAATGGCTCTGGGCCCTGGCGCAGATTCCGCGGTCGCTCTTCTGGGTGCCGTTGACTCCCCTGATCTTTGCTGCCAGCGCGCAACCGTATTCGCGCGATCGCATTGCGCGCACGGTGCTGATGCACCTGGGGCTGATGTTCGTAGCGATCGTTCTCGTAGAAGCCGCATACGCGCAGCTCGCATTGTTCCTTCTGCCGCCGACCGGAGTAGTGGCAGCACAGGGGCGATCTCGCCTCGTGCTCACGGCGATCTATGTGGCGGCGCGCTTGGGCAGTGGCACCATTACTTATACGGCCGTCGTGTGTGTCGCCTTCGCGCTCACGGCCCAGCGACGTCTCCGCGAGCGCGAGGTGCGCTCCGCGCAAATCGAGGCGGACCTGTCACGAGCGCAAGTGCAAGCGATCAAGATGCAGGTGCAGCCGCATTTCCTGTTCAACGCGCTGCACGCGATCAACGTGCTCATCGCGGAAGATCCCGCCGTGGCAACGCGGATGGTGACCCTGCTCGGTGACCTGTTGAGGCACACCCTTTCACGCGCGACTGTAGCGGAGGTGTCCCTCCGAGAGGAGCTCGATCTCCTTTCGCTGTATCTCGAGATCGAGCAAGTCCGCTTTCAGGATCGCCTGACGATAGTGTTCGACGTACCCCCTGACATGATGCAGGCCCAGGTGCCGGAGCTCGTCCTGCAGCCACTAGCGGAGAATGCGATCAAGCACGGGATCGGGTCGTCAACGGGTTGCGTCAAGGTGTGCATCAGCGCGCGACGAGACGTGGACATGCTTGTGGTCGAAGTTGTGGATACGGGTATTGGACCGGCAGACAACGCGCCACTGCGCGAGCGTGTCGGCCTTTCGACGGTGCGCACGCGACTCGAGCACTTGTACGGCAACGCTCAGTCCCTGACCGTCAAACGCGCTGAGGGCGGCGGATGTGTTGCTCGCATCACCCTTCCGTTCCACCTGGAGGCGTCCGATGGCTGACCTTCGGGTGGCCATCGTCGATGACGAGCCCTTGGTGCGATCAGGGCTGCGGTCGCTGCTCGAAGCCGAGCGCGAAGTGACGATCGTGGCGGAGGCGCGGAATGGAACCGAGGCACTGGCCGCGATTCGCGCTCACACGCCTGATGTTGTCTTCCTGGACGTGCAGATGCCGGGCAT
>JAQBPY010000170.1 GCA_028287285.1 Gemmatimonadota bacterium | reverse complement strand
GGCATGTGCCGTTTTTTACAGCGCAGGCCTCGCTCGAGGATTCGGATCCGTCGTGGCGCGCCGTAAGCGCAGGCCTGGTCCTCTTGCGTCTGGTCGACGCGTGGATCGAAGAGGGCGCGAGTGTCGTTGCTGCCGATGGATGGGGTGTTCGCTCCGTCGCGGCCGCCATCGAGGAAGTGCCCGTGGTCATCCCTGCGCGCGGAGTTCTCATGAGCGTCCTGTCGGCGCTCACCGAAGCATCCAGTGGCGACATGCACGCGGTGGCGCCGCGCCTCATGGCGTACGCCCGTTCGCTCGACCTCGATGCAAAGTGGGCGCTCGCCGCGGACGTCTACGAAACCATCACGTCGCATGTACATCCCGACGAAGAGAGCGAGATCGCGATCAACGCGCACCTGCGTCGCGGCCACTGTCTTCGCGAGCTCGGACAGTTTACGGACGCCACGGAGTCGTTCAACACCGCCGCGGAGCTCGCGCATCACAGCGGCGACATGATCGGGGCGCTGCGGGCGCGCATCGGAGAGGCAAAGATCGTCGTCGCGCGTGGCAACCTGCCGGCGGCCGATGCGATTCTCGACGAGACGGTACAGCTCGCGACGAAGCACAACCTTCGCGCCGTGCGGTCGATGGCGACGCACGATCGGGTGGGCATCGCCTATGCCCGCGGCCAGTACGACCTCGCCGTTCGCTTCGCGTATGATGCAATGCAGCACAACGTCAGCGAATCGGAGCGCGATCGCATCTTGAACGATCTTGCAGGTTCGTTCTACATGCTCGGGCTCAAGTCCGCCGCGCGCGATGCATTCCTCATCCTGGCAGCAACCGCAAGAGAACAATACCAGCGCTGGGCGGCCACCATCAATCTCATGGAGCTCTCGGCCGAGGACGGCGCGGAACTCCAGTTCGAGCGGTACCGGCAGCAGCTCGCCGCCACGGATCTGCCTCCAATCCTCGGCACGCAATTCGAGCTGCAGGTGGGACTCGGCTACCAGGTCCTGGGATATCGGGACGCGGCCGGCCTATGGCTGGAGCGCGCACTCGAAACCGCGTCGCTCCACTCGTACAATCGTTTCGTATTCGCTGCAGAAGCGGCGCTGGCGGACAATCAGGTTGCACGGCGCCACACACCAACTCATGTTCACACCATACCCTTCGACATTCCGCGCGACGTGGAGCTGATCGCCGAAGAGCTGACGGAGCTGCGGCTTCAGGTGCAGAACACGTAGTCCGGCCTGAAGCGCGGTGTGTATCAGCCGCCGGAGCCGACGATGACGATCTTTTCTTCGCCATCACGGCTCGGCGCGGTGGGCGATGTTCCGCAGGCAGTGACAACGAGGGATGCGATCAGGACCAGCGCCAGGGAGATTTGTTTACGGGACATTTGTCGGCTCGTTGGGGGGGAGGGAACGGTTCGCCAGAACCGCTCCTTGAAGGCTAGGGTCGCGGTAGGTTGCGTAAACCGGCATTTTGTGACCAAAAACCGGGATTTTGCGCCAAATTCCTACCGGGTTCGATTTGCATGTAGTAGCTCTTCTTCCTAGAAATCTTCTGCAACATCTCCGTTTCGTGCTGGGGGACGCACACACCCTCGACACGGCGACGGATGCGGCTGAGCTGTATTCGCTCCTCCGCGATGAGGCTGCAGACTTGCTCATCGTCGATCCGGCGATGCAGGAGGGAAGGCTCGCTGACGCCATCGAGGAGATGATCGCTCGGCATCCTGCGCTGCCGGCGGTGGTCTACACGACACTGGCACCCTCGGCGATGCGGCTTGTGGTGCGGCTGGCCCGGCTCGGCGTCTATCACGTCGTGCTGAACCGGTTCGATGATGAACCTCGACGGTTTCTGGACCTGATCGAGCGGGTACCGGCGCACCCCATGGCCGAGCTGATGTTGCAGGAGCTGGCAACGCCGCTGCGGGCACTGCCGGTTGTCGTCGCCAGAGCGGTGGAGCAGTTGTTTCGGTCACCGGCACGAGTGAAGAACAGTCAGGAGCTGGCTCGGCTGGCGGGTATGGCCCCGCGGTCCCTCTACAGGCACATGATGCCGGCGGGACTGCAGCCAAGGCATCTGATCATCTGTGCGCGGCTGTTGCGCGCGTATACGCTGTTGCGGGCGCCGGGAAGCAGGTTGAAGGAGATCACGGTCAAGCTCGGATATTCCGACCCTGATACATTGAGCAACCTGCTGCATGAGTGGACGGGACATGCGCCGAAGGACATCCGGCGCTCCGTTCCGTCAGAAGTGTTCGTGCGGCTGCTTGCAGATCACCTGCGAGGTGCCGAGCCAGAAGAGGATGCGGTCGAACCCGTGTGATCGGGGGCCGGTCGATGTGCGAGGCTGAGGGCGTGATGATTTCTGAAGGAATTCGAGTGCTGGTGGTCGATGACGAGCGGGCAATCTGCCGCGCGCTCACGATCGCGCTCACGCGTGCAGGATTCGAGGTCGTGACCGCCCAGTCGGGCGATAGCGCGCTTGCCATCGTGCGCTCCGAGCACATCGACGTCATGGTGATCGACCTTCGCATTCCGGACACACGCGGCGACGTGGTGTTCGAGCTCGCGGCCGCCACCCAGCCGCACCTCCGGCTGCAGACGCTGTTCATGACGGGCGACATCTCCGAGCGGGCGCACAAGCTGATCCTGTCGTGCAAGTGCCCGTCGGTGCGGAAGCCGTTCGAGCTGCGCGAGTTGATCAGCGCCGTGGAAAAGCTCGCGCCGCAGCGGGGCCGCGACGCGCAGGGGCAGAGCGCCTGAGCTAGAGCGTCCAGCCCTTCAGCTTCGCGATCGTCTCCTCGAGCGCCTTTCGCTCTTCGTCGCGCGCGGCTTCCGCCCAGAGTCCTTCGTACGTCCGCACGGCCAGCTCCAGGGCAAGGGGGTCGTGCTCGGCGCCGGCAAGGCTGGCGGCATTGTCGGCGAGTGCGGCGCGGGCAAGCTGGTCGCCGGGAAAATGCTCCACCACTTTCTGCCAGCGCTCCGTGCGGGCACGCGGGTCTGATTCACTCAATGACCACAGGTGCCAGGCACCGCGATTCCTGTCGTCGGCGGCAATGGCCTTCGTGGCCAGTGCTCCGACCACGTCGGATCCCCGGCCCGTGAGCCAGTAGGCGTTGGCCAGCACGACCATGGCCTGGGCGTCGGCCGGGCGGGCCGCCACGACCCGTTCGTAGACGGGAATGACGACTTCGGGCAGGTCCAGATACGCCTTGGACGCGGAGATGAGCGCGTCGGGGTCGGCTGCGGTGGAAAGGACCTTCATGCGGTCGAACAATGCCGCGATGTCGCCGTTGGTGCGGTACTCCTGGACGGCGGCCGCGAGGGCAGCGTTGACGTCTGATGCAGGGGAAATCATGTGAAGAAAGTAAGGGATGGGCGCCCGGCATGAAGTTCGCGGAGACGGGGGGGTGGGTTGCGCGAATGGAGCGCCGTGGCGATACTCGATGCGTCCGGCGGTCCGAGTGCCATTCGCATCCGACCTGTCGAGCGTAGTTCCGCGGCAATCCCCTGTGTCCCGTCTGTGGCGGGAGCACGAGGCGAAATGAAGCGCCGCGCCCCTTTGCAGTAACATCGTCCGGCCCCGCGTGTGAGTTCCGCGCTGGCGGGCGTACGAGGCAGAGCACCGAGTCGCATCGCACCACTCCGTCACATCGCGTGTTCCGAATGGCAGTCCGCCGTTTGGCCCCCACATGTGATTTTCATTTCCATCGCGACGCGATCGTACCAACGCACCTGTAGCGAGTAGCACGCGAGTAGTACGCGAGCACGTCCAGCGTGATTCGCGCCATTCACCTTGACCGACACCAGCTGCATGAACGAAGGCAGACGTCCTCCACGTC
>JAQBPY010000024.1 GCA_028287285.1 Gemmatimonadota bacterium | reverse complement strand
CTGCACGAACTGCTCATGAAGCAGGACCAGATGAGCATGGCCGCCTCCATCGAGAGTCGCGTTCCGTTTCTGGATCACAAACTCGTGGAGTTTGCGGCGCGCATGCCCGAGCGCATGAAGATACGTGGCCTGACCACCAAGTACGTGCTCCGGAAATGCATGGAAGGCATCCTTCCAGCCGAGATTCTCTCGCGCAAGAAAATGGGCTTTCCGGTGCCGGTCGGCGCCTGGCTGCGTGGACCATATCGCCATGTGCTCGACGAATTCGTCATCGGTCCTCGTGCCCTCGCCCGCGGGCTGTTCAACGAGGCGGCACTTCGCCGCATCGTCATCAGCCACGCGTCTGGTGAAATGAATCACTCCGAGCGTCTCTGGGCACTCATCAACCTCGAGATGTGGCAGCGCATGCGGCTCGATCACGAATCCATCGACGATCTCCGCGCCGCCGTTGCTGGTCCTGCCGCCAGGCCGTTCGCGCTATCCGCGTAGCACTCTTCAACTTCTGAGCAATGTCAAGCACCGTCAGCGTGTTCGGTCTGGGGTATGTGGGTTGTGTCACCGCGGCGTGTCTCGCACGGGAGGGCCACACCGTGATCGGTGTGGACGTCAATGCCGGCAAGGTCGGCATGATCCGCAACGGTACGGCGACGATTGTCGAGAATGGCATCGGCGAGCTCGTGGCGGAAATGGTGGCCGCCGGCCGCCTCTCGGCCACCACCGACGTGGCGGACGCGGTGGCGAGGACCGAGATCTCGCTGGTGTGTGTTGGAACACCCAGTCAGGCCAATGGTGGACTCGACCTCGGATACATTCGTCGTGTGGCCGCGGAAATCGGTGCGGCACTCAGGGACAAGAGTGCGTGGCATGTGGTGGTCATTCGCAGTACGGTCTTGCCGGGCACCACGGCGGAGATCATCACCCCCATTCTCGAAGAAGCATCCGGCAAGAAAGCGGGCGTCGACTTTGGCGTCTCGATGAATCCGGAGTTCCTGCGAGAGGGCACCTCCATTCGTGATTTCGACGACCCGCCATTCACGGTCATCGGCGCGGAAGACGAGCGTACGGCAAACACGGTTGGTGCGCTCTACGGAGGACTCGACGCCCCGGTGCGCGTGGTGCAGCTCGCCGTCGCGGAGATGATCAAGTATGCGTGCAACAGCTTCCACGGGCTGAAGGTCGCGTTCGCGAACGAGATCGGCGGCATCAGCAAGGCGCTGAACGTGGACAGTCATGAGGTGATGAAGATCTTCTGCGAGGATACCAAGCTCAATATCTCGCCATACTATCTGCGCCCGGGCTTTGCGTTTGGCGGCTCGTGCCTGCCCAAGGATCTTCGTGCGCTCTCCTATCGCGCACGCCAGCTGGACATCGATACGCCAGTGCTCCTGGGCGCACTCTCCAGCAACGAGAAGCAGATCGATCGGGCGTATGAAATGATTCGCGCTACCGGCGCGCGAAAGGTCGGCATGCTCGGCCTTGCCTTCAAGGCGGGCACCGACGACCTCCGCGAGTCGCCCATCGTGACGCTCGTGGAACAGTTGATTGGTAAAGGAATGCAGCTCGCTATCTACGATGGACATGTGTCGCAAGCAAACCTCATCGGCGCGAACCGCGAATACATCGAGAAGGAAATTCCGCACATCTGGTCCATGATGCGTGGCACCATCCAGGAGGTCATCGATTACGGCGACGTCGTCGTCATAGGCAACGGCACGCCGGAGTTCCGCGACATCCAGCCGCAGCTTCGCGATGGACAGATGGTCGTGGATCTGGTGCGCGCCTTTGGCGCACGCACATCCTCCGGTTCCTATCAGGGCGTCGCCTGGTAGCGATGAAAATTCTCTGGGTGAAGGGCGGCAAGATTCTTCCCGTCGACACCGGCGGAAAAATCAGGTCGTACAACATCCTGCGAAATCTCGCCGCGCACCACGAGGTCACCTTTCTCTCGTATTACCTGGGCGCAAAGGACCCGGCATACGAAGAGCAGCTGCAGAAGGAGTTTCCGGGCGCTGTTGGTGTGCCCATTGGCGGCGGCGGCAACGTCGTGAAGCAACTGCTCCACTATGCCCTCCGGTTCCCGCTGCCCGTTCCGTATTCCGTCAGCAAGTACACCAGCAGTTCGGTGCGCCGCACGCTCCAGCGCCTTATCGAGGATAAGAAGCCCGATGTAGCCGTCTGTGATTTTCTTGCGGCTTCGTGGAATTTTCCCTCCACGGCGCGCGTGCCTACCCTGCTCTTCCAGCACAACGTGGAGAGCGCGCTGTGGAAACGACAGACGCGGTACGAGCGCAACCCGCTCAAACGGGCGGTGTTCGCATACGAATCCGCGAAGATGTACCGCTATGAGCAGGCGGCGCTCTCACGGTTTCCGCACGTCGTGGCCGTCTCGGAGAATGATCGCGCGCTCATGAGAGACATGTCCGCTGATACGGCAATGACGGTGGTTGCTACAGGCGTTGATGTCGCGAAGCACAGCCGTGCGGCGGATGCGCATCAACATCCGTCCACGGTCATGTTCCTTGGCTCGATGGACTGGCCTGCGAACATCGATGGCGTGGAATATTTCTGCGAGCAGATCTGGCCGCGCATTCTGGCCGCGGTTCCATCCGCCCGGTTCCAGGTGGTGGGCCGCAATCCGCCCGAGCGCATTCGTCGTCTCGCGTCCGCATCCGTGGAAATTGCCGGCGGCGTTGTCTCCGTGCTTCCACATCTCCATGCCGCCACGGTCTTCGTCGTTCCCCTGCGAATCGGTGGTGGAACGCGCCTCAAGATCTACGAAGCGATGGCGGCGTCGCTGCCCGTTGTCTCCACCACGGTCGGCGCTGAAGGGCTCGACGTCAGCACTGGTCACGATATCGTGCTCGCCGACGATCCCGTCAAATTCAGCGATGCTGTGGTGCGGCTGCTGCTGAATCCGGACGAGCGCGACACAATGGGACGTGCCGCGCTCGCGACCGCATCCCGCTTCGACTGGTCGGTGGTGGCCGACGATTTCTATCGCGTGCTCGAGCGCACCGCGTCACACCGCTAACGCCACCGCGTCCAGCGACGACCGGCTGAGCACTCCCGCACTCAGGGCCTGCATCCACAGGTCGAGTACCAGGATGCGCCAGATCATGTGACTGTGATCGCGCCGGCCTGAGGTATGCTCCTTCACCAGACGGACGACGCTCTCGTGATCGACGTATGCATACACCGGGCGGTCTTCCCGCACGAGTGTATCGAGCCGATAGCGCAGCTCGTTCTTGAACCACTTGACCAGCGGAACGGCAAAGCCGCGCTTCGGCTGCTCATACACGGAGCGCGGCACGAGGCCCTGCCCGGCCTCGCGAAGAATCCATTTCCCGGTTCCGTCCCTGCGCTTGAGCGTGCCGGGCAGGGACACCGCGAACTCCACCATCAGGTGGTCGAGCAGCGGCACCCGCGCTTCGAGCGACGCCGCCATGCTCGCGCGATCCACCTTGGTCAGGATGTCGCCAGGCAGATAGCTCGCCATGTCCACGAGTGTCATCTGCGTCAGAAAGTCTCGGCCCTCGCTGGGGTCGAACCAGCGGTCGAGCAGGCGGTCGAGCGTGTGCGCCTCGGAGGCATCCCGCAACACGCCCCCCTCGCGAATGGGAAGCGACTGCGCCACCGTGGCCGCATACCGCGCGCGCTTCGAGCGCGACAGATCCAGCAGCTTGTTGCGCCCGAACGCGGACTGTGGAAGCCTGGTTGCCGTGGCGCGCGCGAGCGACCGAAGCGCTGCATGCGGCAATTCGCGCGAGCGCTCCATCTGCGCGTAGCGCGTGTACCCGCCAAACAGCTCGTCGCCGCCGTCGCCCGAAAGCGCAACGGTCACGTGCTCGCGCGCCATGCGCGACACCAGCAGCGTGGGCAGCGCCGACGAATCACCGAATGGCTCGTCGTAGATCTGCACCACCTGCTCCACGAGCGCATCCGCATCGGGGCGCACGATCAACTCGGTGTGTTTTGTGCCGAGCGCCTTTGCGACGAGCGCGGCGTGCGGTGCTTCGTTGAACTCCTTCTCCTCGAAACCAATGGAGAAGGTCTCCACCTGCGTGCTCGACAACTTCGTCATCTGCGCCACGACCGTCGATGAGTCGATGCCACCCGAAAGAAACGCGCCGAGGCGGACGTCCGACTCGAGATGCGATTCCACCGCATCGGCCAGGAGCCGGCGAAGCTCTTCTACCGCCTCGCGCTCGTCCGCAATGGGCGTCTCCGGCCGCACCGGCGTCCAGTACTGCGAGATCTCGACACCGCGCATGGCGTCCCACGTCAGCACGTGACCGGGTGGAAGCTTGGACACACCCTTGAAGATGCAGGCGGGGTCGGGCACGTAGCCGAGCGCGAGATATTCGTGCACGGCCTCCCGATTCAGTTCCTTTGGAAATGTGTCGAGCGTGAGAAATGATCGAAGCTCCGAC
>JAQBPY010000008.1 GCA_028287285.1 Gemmatimonadota bacterium | reverse complement strand
TTGCCGACGTCTCCGAGCGCACGCGCATGGAGGCCGAGCTGCGGCGTGCGCACAAGATGGAAGTCGTTGGCATGCTGGCGGGTGGAGTGGCGCACGACTTCAACAACCTGCTCACCGTCATCTCCGTGCACACGCAGTTCCTGCTCGAGGAGGGCGGGCTCGCTGATGCCTTCCGCGACGATGCAGTGGCCATTCGCGATGCGGCCGACCGTGCAGCGTCGCTCACGCGCCAGCTGCTGCTCTTTTCCAGGAAGCAGGTGGCGGAGCGCCGGCTGCTTGACCTGAACGTGAAGCTGCGCAACGTGGAGCGCATGCTGCGGCGGACGATCGGGTCGCACATCGAGTTCGTGGCCGTCACCTCCCGCGAGCCCGTGATCGTCTATGCCGATCCCGCGCAGGTCGAGCAGATGATCATGAACCTCGCACTCAATGCACGCGATGCGATGCCCGATGGAGGAGCACTCGTCGTGGAAACGTCCCTCGTGACCGACGGCGACGTGCCGCAGGCGTTGCTCACCGTGAGCGACACCGGCATCGGCATGGATGCGGACACGAGTGCGCGCATCTTCGAGCCGTTCTTCACGACCAAGGAGCAGGGCAAGGGCACCGGTCTCGGTCTTGCGACCGCATACTCCATTGTGCAGGACGCGCGGGGCAGCATCTCCGTGGAAAGCGCGCCGGGCGCCGGTTCGACGTTTCGTGTTCGCCTGCCGCTCGCGGAGCGCAGGACAATCACCGCCGATGAAGAGAGTGAGAGACGCGTGGAAAGAGAAGGACACGAGACCATCCTGCTCGTCGAGGACCAGGATGCGGTTCGCAACGTCGCAACCCGCATTCTCCGCTCGCACGGATACGTGGTGCTGCCGGCGCGCCATGGCAATGATGCGCTCGCGATGATCGCCGGCCACCCCGGCACCATCGACCTGCTGTTGAGTGACCTCATGATGCCCGAGATGAATGGCCACACGCTGGCGGCGCGCGTGCGCGCGCTGCTGCCGAACATCCGCATCGTGTTCATGTCGGGGTATTCGGAATCGCTGCAGGGCGGAACGCCGGTTGATGCAACCATCCCCATTGTCGCGAAACCGTTCGAGAGTGCATCACTCATCCAGGCGGTGCGCGGGGCCCTCGACGTCCAGCCCTGAACGCGCGGCACAAACCTTTCCAGGCCTCGTGCTGTCCATCCTTGACAAGCCCTCGCCGCAGCTGTCCTTTCTACATTGTAGATATATATGGATCACCCCCCCTGCACCCCACCGCCGCGGATGCCTGTCGCTCTGCTCCGCGCCTGTCTCCCGCGCGCGGAGCGCGACGAGCTGCTCGCGGATCTCCTGAAGGAACACGCCGTACTCGCCGCGTCGGCAGGACGCGGCGTCGCCGGCCAATGGCTCTGGCGCCAGGCGCTTCATTCGGCGCCCTCACTGCTGGGATGGAGCTGGAGACGCAGCATTACCGGTTTCGAGCCACGCGCCAACACGTATCAGCCCGGAGGTTTCATGCTCAAGACATTCTTTGCCGACGCCCGCTACGCGGCACGCCGCCTCCGCGCACGACGTACGTACACGCTGCTCTCCGTGGTGACCCTCGCACTGGGCATCGGTGGAACGACCGCGGTGTTCGGCGTTGCGCGGCCGCTCATCTTCGATCCCCTTCCCTATGCGAACGCAGATGAAGTGGTCACGTTCTGGATGCCGGGCTGGTGGACCGAAGAGGAGTTCCTCTACCTGCGCGACAAATTCACCGGCTTTCGCGCAGTCGGCGCATACCGGCCCGGCGACGTCACGATGCGGCAGGATGACGGCACCATGCGGCTGCTCCCGGGGCGTACGGTCACATCCGAGTTGTTCGATGTACTGGGTGCAAAGCCGCTTCTTGGCAGAAGCTTTCAGACGGGTGATGATGTGCAGGGCGCCGAGCCGATTGCCGTCATCAGTTACGGACTCTGGCAGGAGCTCGGAGGCAAGCCGTCCATCCTTGGCCAGCGCATCACGCTCGACGATACGCCGCGCACCGTTGTTGGCGTGATGCCGCGCGGCTTCTGGTTTCCCGACCCTGCCGTCCGCATCTGGCTGCCCAAGGTGCTCGATCCTGCTGGAAGAAATGGAAACTACGAGCTCGTTGGCCGCGTCGGGCCAGGAGAAAACGTGAACAACATGGCGACGCCGCTCTCGCGACTCACGACGGTGATGCACGAGCGCTTTCAGTATTCCGCAAAAGCGGACAAGACCCGCGAGCCGAAGGTCATCCCGCTGCGTGAACGCCTGCTCGGATCCATGCGCCCGGCCGTGGTTGCGACATTCGCCGCCATGGCGTTGATCCTCCTCATCGCATGCGCCAACGTTGCCGCGCTCATGCTCGGCCAGGTGGAAGGACGCGCCACGGAAATGGCCGTGCGCACCGCGCTTGGCGCGAGCCGAGTGCGCCTGGTGCAACAGATTGTGGTGGAAGCGTTGATCGTTGGCATGGCGGCCGGCATCGCCGGTGCCCTGATCGCGGCGGCCGGTTTCCGCCTGCTCGCAACGGCGCTGCCCATTGGCGTGTGGGGCAAGAGCACCATGTTCGACTGGACGATGTTCGTCGTTGCGCTCGCGATCTCGCTGGGAACGGTACTGCTGGTTGTGTTCGTGCCGGCCGTCTCACTGTGGCGGGGAGACTTGCGCGGCGCCATGGGCAGCGCTCGCACGGGAGGAATCCAGGGCCGGGGCGGACGTCTCGAGCAGGGACTCGTGATCATGGAAGTCGCGCTCGCGATGCTCATCGTTTCGGGTGCCGCGCTGCTCGTGCGGAGCGTGTCCAGGTTGTACGACATCAATCCGGGCATCGAGACGCCGGGCATCGCCGTTATCGACGTGCTCTCGAGTGGTCAGATGACCGGCGTTGCCCGTCGCCAGAAAATCGAGGAGGTGCGTGCCGCACTGGCCGAGCTTCCCGGTGTGCACTCGGCAGCGGCCGCGATCAAGCTTCCGTTGCGCGGCAAGGGCGACAGCTTCAACATCACCATCGAGGGCCGCGAGAACGAGCCGTCATCGTACACGTATTTCAGGGTGGCGACTGCGGACTACTTCAAGACGATGGGCATCCATCTCAAGAGCGGCAGGATCTTCGGCCTCTCCGACAAATCGGACACGACGGGTGGGCCCGTGGTGATCAACGAAGCGCTCGCGAAGAAATATTTTCCCGGCGAGGATCCCGTCGGCAAGCGGATCATGGGCGGCTTTCGCGGCACATGGCAGGTGATTGGCGTCGTGGCCAATGTTGCAGAGGCAGCGCTCACCGATGACGAGGAGCCGGTGCGATACTATCTGGGCGACCGAACTTTCTGGATGGGGAGCAATGCGAGCTTCGTGGTTCGCACGTCGAACGATGCCGTGGCGATCGGGATGCTGGACGTCATGCGGCGCACGGTGGGCCGCATGGCACCCGACTTTGCCGTTGAAGAGAGCACGACGATGTCGCGTGTGTTCGATGCGGCCGTTGGTCCCGCACGACAAATCATGGCGCTGCTGGCGATTCTCTCCGCACTGGCGCTCGTCCTGGGTGCCATTGGCATCTATGGTGTGATCTCGCACTTCGCGGCGAGACGGAAGCGCGACTGGGCCATCCGCGTGGCGCTCGGTCTTCCCGGCTCGCGCGTCGTCCAGCACATCGTGGGGCAGGGTACGGCGCTCGTCGCCGTTGGCGTCGCGTTCGGCGCGGTGGGAACGGTGGCATTGTCCCGGCTGCTCACGTCGTTCCTCTATGGCGTCAGCAGCGTCGATCCCGTTGCGTTCGCGGCGGCGGCATCAATACTGCTCGTGATTGGAGCGATGGCGGCGTTCATACCGGCGCATCGGGCAGGCAGCGTCGATCCGGCGCTGGTGCTTCGCGAACAATGAGCCCTGCCTCCTCGCCTCCACTCGGCGTATTCGAGGAGCAGGTTCTCGTGGCCGTGCTTCGCACTGCCGGCGACGCCTACGGCATGGAGATACGTCGTGAAATCGAGCGTGTGACGGGACGCGACCTGGCAATCGGGGCGGTCTATGCCACGCTGGACCGTCTCGAGGCAAAGAGGTTGCTGTCGTCCACTCGCACGCACGGTGACGGTCCGTCGCGAAGGCTGTTTGCGCTGCGCAGGGCGGGCGCCAAGGCGCTTGCCGAGACAGCCGCCATGCGCGAGCGGTTGTGGAAGGGCATTGACGTGCGGGCGTTGGTCAGGCTTGCCGGCGCGTAACGAAGGGCGCGATGTCGTTTCCGTCCTGCGTGAGCAGCGTGAGCAGCCGCGAATGCAGGAAGAGCTTTTCCCGTCCGAATGGGACTTCACGCAGCACGCCGGCACTCACCATGCCGTGCAGGTATCGTGACGCCGATTGCCGCGTGCCGAGCCCGCGGTTGACGACGTTGCGAATGCGGCAATACGGCTGCTCGAAGATGACGTCCACGAGGTCGCGGTCGTAGAGCTTGGGATACCTTGTGCGCAGGTAGTCGGTCGTGAGCGTGGTGAGCGTGCGAATGGCCGCGATCTTGTCCAGCGTCCACGCCGCCGTCTCTTCGATGCCGCGAAGTATGTAGAGGATCCATGGCTCCCACGCGCCGTCGCGCGTGACCTCCAGCAGGAGGCGGTAGTAATCCGACTTGTGGGCGATGATGTAGCGGCTGAGGTAGAGAATGGGTTGTGCCAGCAGCTTCTGCTCCACGAGAAACAGGCTGTTGATGACGCGCCCCGTTCGTCCATTTCCATCGGTGAATGGATGAATGGCTTCGAACTGGTAGTGTGCGACCGCCATGCGAACGAGCGGATCGAGTGATTCAGACCCGTCCACGGCATGGACGAAGCTGCCCCAGTTGCCGAGCAGCGTGCGAAGGCGGTCGTCGCCTTCGGGCGGCGTGTAGATCACCTGCCCTGTCGTGCTGTTCGCGATGCGTGTGCCCGACTGCACGCGGACTTGCATCTCCACGCCCTTGATGCGCGTGCAGATCATCTCTGCTGTGCCGGTCGACAGCGGTTTGGCCGTGAGCGCCTGCACACCCTCGAGAAGGGCGGCACGATAACGGAGCGCTTCGCGTGTGGCGGGGTCCGCATCGTCATCCGCTTCGAGATGCCGAAACAGGTTGTCCGCCGTCGTGACGATGTTCTCGATTTCGGAGCTCGCCTGTGCCTCCAGGAGCGGGAGGGTACTGATGAGCACTGCCGGATTTGGAATCAATGATGCCGCTATCTTCAGTTCGGCGAGCAGTGCCCTGGAGCGGACGCACTGCTTCAGGACGTCGTGCGTTTCCACGGCTGCCGGCACGGGGAGCATGGGCAGCGTGTTGTAGGGTTGGTCCGGGTGCCACGCTTTTCTCGTGTTACGATTATGCTGTTTTTGTAACATGAATGGAGTATACGTTACCCACCATAACACGTCAATACGACATGTTATAATATGTGGAAATATGTAACATATTAGTGGAATGTGTTCTTGGGCGTAACATGTACATTGGCACGGCAAGATGTTGTTTTACAAAGACTTATGAGAAATGCGAGCTGAGCGGCATATTGGGTATGAAATAAGTAGAACGCGAGCGTATGCTGTCCTGGCCCTTGGTGTATTTGCCATCGGGTGGTCTGCGCTGTTCGTTCGGTGGTCCGGAGTACCGGGCTGGACGTCTGCCTTCTGGCGGTTGGCGTTGGCGCAAATCGTGTTCGTTCCCTGGGCACTGGCAACGCGATCGTCCAGGCCAGCGCCGGGCAAGGCTGCCGTGCGCGATGCGGCAATTGCCGGTGTGTTTTTCGCCGTCGACCTCGCGTTGTTCAACACGGCCGTGATGATGAGCTCCGCGGCCAACTCCACGCTGCTCGGCACCAATGCGCCCATCTTCGTGGCACTCGGCGCATGGCTTCTCTACCGGGACACGCCGACAAGGCGTTTCTGGGCGGGCTTTGCGATCAGCTTCTGCGGCATGCTGGCCATTGTCGGCATGGACCTCGTGCGTCATCCACAGCTTGGGCTCGGCGATGCCCTCGCCCTCGCGGGGTCGGCGTGCTACGCCGGCTATTTGTTGTTCGTGCGGCGGAGCCGGCAGACAATGGATGCGTTGAGCATGAGCGCGGTTTCCGGCGTTGCCGCGGCGCTGACGCTGTTCGTCATCTGTCTCGTGCTGGGCACACCGCTCTGGGGCTACTCGGCAAAGAGCTGGTCAGCGCTCATCGGGCTTGCGCTCGTGACGCAGATCATGGGGCACCTGTCGGTTGCATATGCACTGGGCAAGCTGCCGGTGTCGGTGACGTCCATCGCATTGCTCGGGCAGGCGCCCATCACCGCCATCCTTGCCGTGCCGTTGTTGGGCGAGCCCCTATCTGTGCTGCAGGTGCTGGGTGGCGGACTCGTGCTGCTGGGCATCTATGTGGTGAATCGCACACCGCATCGCCCGGAGACCGATGAGTTCCCGCTCATCGAGTGAATCAGGCAGGAAAATGCGCTAGATTTCGCCCGTGCCTACTTCGACTCCTACACTCGCCCGCCGGCTCGCCGACGTCCTTCGTGCCTCGCGCACCGAGATCGTACGCCGCTGGCTGGATCGCATCGTGGCACGCGTCACCGTGGCGGAGAACCGCATTTTTCCAACGGAGGCGCTGCTCAACCACGTTCCGCTTCTCATCGACGGCATCGCGGAATATCTCTCGTCGGAGAGTAGCGTTGCCGAAGGGAACACAGCGGTGGACGGTAAGGCCATGGAGCTTGGCGTCCTGCGCTACGAGCAAGGCTTCGATGCCTACGAGATCCTCAAGGAGCACGAAATCCTCTCGGGCATTCTTTTCAACAGGCTCCGCGTCGCGCTCGCGGAATTGCCCGCAAACGAGGTTGCGCCGGACGAAGTCGCCTACTGCTGGCAGCGCGTGGCCGATGCCACCGAGCGTATTCGGCAGACTACGATGACGCACTTCCTGCGTCTGTCGGCGGAACAGGTGCGTGCGCGCGAGGAGCGGTTGCGGCGCTTCAACCGCATGGTGTCACACGAGCTCAAGAACCGCATCGGCGCCATTCGCGGTGCGTCGGCGCTGCTTGGAGAAACATGGATCGACGCGGAGCAGACGGCCACCTTTCAGCGCATCATCTCGCAGAACGGCGAGGCACTCCAGCGTGTGTTGGAGAATCTTACCGAGCTCTCGCGCCTGGATGGGGATTCTCGCCAGCAGCGCAACGTCCTGCTTCCGCAGGCGGCACAGGAAATCGTCCGTCAGCTGCGCGATGGGGCGATACTCGCCGACGTCACCGTACGCATTGATGATTCGCTGCCGGCAGTGGAAGTCGATGCCGCGGCGGTCGAGCTCGCCCTAAGCAACTATGTGTCGAACGCCATCAAGTACTCGGACAAGTCGAAGGCGGCGCGCTGGGTGACGATTTCCGGAGATTTGACGGTTTCCACGGCGGAGCGTGCCGGTGAGCTGACGGTACGTGTGCGCGACAACGGACTTGGCGTACCGGAGCGATCCCGCGAGAAGCTGTTCGAGCAGTTCTACCGTGCCCACGCCGGCACCGTCACCGGTGTCGAGGGCACGGGTCTCGGGCTCAGCATCGTGAAGGACACGATCGAATCGCTTGGCGGCCGTGTCTGGGCGGAATTCCCGGAAGACGGCGGCAGCTTGTTTTGCCTGTCGCTTCCGTCTCGTCGAGAGGAAGACGCCGCCGCGGCAGGGACGCGGCGGCCGGAGCCGCGCTGATCTCACCTGGCTACCCGCTGATTGGGCGGCCTTGCACGAGTCGCACGACGATCACGATCAGCGCGATGAGCAGCAGAATGTGAATGAGGCCGCCGGCGACGTGAAAGACCACGAAGCCGAGCGCCCAGAGGATGACGAGAACGATTGCGATGGTGAACAACACGGTACACTCCGTTTTGAGTGCACGGCGTAAAGGCAACCTCCGTACCATCCTATGCCATGCCGCTCGCGATACGGATCATCGCGTCCGCGCTACGCTCCACGTCGGCGTCCGTCGTAGCCCACGAGATGACGGAAATGCGCATCGCGGTTCTCCCCTGCCACACGGTGATGCCTGCCCAGCAGGTGCCTTCGTCCTGAATCGCCGTGATAATGCGCCTGGTGCGCTCCGCATCGCCAAACGCCACGAGCACCTGATTCAGCACCACGTCGTTCAGGATCTCGAAGCCGGCCGCCGACAGCCGTTCCGCGAACCGCCGCGCCTGGCGGCAATGACGCGTCACCAGCTCATCAACACCTTCGCGGCCGAGTGACGCCAGTGCGGCCCAGACGTCCACGCCGCGCGCGCGACGTGAAAGCTCCGGCGTGAAGTCGGACGGATTGCGAACCGCGGAATCGGTGGGCAGGTATTCCGCCGTGATCGACATGGCCGCACGCATCGCATCACGGTCGCGCACGAATGCGACGCCGCTGTCGTACGGAACGTTCAGCCACTTGTGGCAGTCCGTGGCCCACGAGTCGGCGCGCTCGATGCCGGCACCCAGATGCGCGAGTTCCTTCGACGCACGCGCCCAGAGTCCAAAGGCACCGTCGACATGCACGAAAGCGCCCGATGCATGTGCAATGTCGCACACGTCACCGATGGGATCGAACGCGCCGGTATTCACGTTGCCGGCCTGCACGCAGATGATCGTGGGCCCGTCGATGCGCGGCATCGCGTCCACGCGCATCCGTCCATGCGAATCCACAGGTACCTTCACCACGCGATTGCGGCCCAGTCCAACCACACCCAGCGCCTTGTAGAGCGTGGGATGCGCTTCGGCGCCCGTGATGACGGTGATGGGCGGCGCGCCGAACAGGCCGTCCGCTTCCACATTGTAGCCCACCTTGTCGAGCACCGCGTGACGCGCGGTCGCGAGTGCGGTGACGTGCGCAACGGTGGTTCCGGTCACGAATCCGCCGGAAGTTCCCGCGGGCAATCCCAGCACGTCCACGAGCCAGCGCAGCGCCACGTCCTCGAGGACGGCGGTGCCCGGAGTGGAGTTGTAGAGGCCCGAGTTCTGGTCCCATGCGGTGGCCAGCCAGCTCGCGGCAACGGTCGCCGGCAAGGCGCCGCCAATCACGAATCCGAAAAACCGCCCGCCGGCCATCGCCATGGTTGCGGGTGAGCCGATCTCGTCGAGCTGCGCGAGCACTGCGCAGGCGTCGGTGGAATGCTCGGGAAGGCCTACGTCGAACGACGCGAGCGCACTGATCGCCTCGCGGCTCGGTGAAACGCGCCGTTCGGCAAGGCTCTCGAGATAGGCGATGGAACGACCGGCAGCGTCGCGAAGGAGATCGGACATCATTGCGCAGAAAGGGGAGGAAGGATTCCTGCGCAACATTAGCTCAACTCACCGGCATCTGGAATGCTACCAGCTCACTCCTGCGGTGTATTCCACTGCGCTTCCTCCAAATCCGGATCCTATTCCGCGCACGCGTGCTTCGGCGCGAAATCCAGCGCCAATCAACGGCACTCCCACACGCACGCCGGCAGAGGCAGAGCCGGTGATGGTGTTGGCGTGCGTTCCGGGGCCGGAAATCGCGCGGAACAGCCCACCGCCCACGCCGATGTACGGCTTCACGAGGAATGGCAACAATTGCCACTGTGCCTGTACTTCGGGAATGATGTACGTGTGTGTACCGCTCCCTTCCGATGGTCGCATTACGCCAAGGCTTCCCTCGGCGATGAGGAAGATGAGCGGCACCTCGAGTCGCAGTGCCCCGAATGGCGTGGTTCCTGTTCCCGACAAATCGTAGCTGGATACTCCGCCCACCACGCTGAGGGACGGAATGGGCAGCTGCGCATGCGCGATGCGCGGCGTGAGCGTCGCGCCTGCGAGGAGCGCGACGACGAGTCTGGAAAGTGATTTGAACATGACCTGGACCTCCGCAAGTGGCGTGCTCAACGCTCCTTCAGGTTCCGAAACGTGATGGAATACCTGAGTGCGCCGACCGCAGGGATGCTGTGTTCCCATTCGCTGCGTGCAATACCGTCCAGCACATAGATCGAGCGTGGTTCCACGATGAGCGACATGCGTTCCCATTTGTCGCCCGCCGTGCGACGCAGGCGAAAGTTGCACGGCGAAAGCAGCGAGATGCCCACCACCTGGCCGTAAACGGCCTTGTCCTTGTGCCAGCCAATCGCCGAGCCTGGCTCGTATTCCGTAATGAGCGCCTGCTGGAGCCGCTGCGGCTCCATTCCGGCGACGCCAGCGGCGGTGTCGCGCAGTGAAAACAGGAAGGGCGGAATGTCGTCTACGGGGCGCGCGACCTCGGCATCGTAATCGTACTTCCATCCATAGGAGACGACGCGACGCTTGCCGGTGTAGCCATGAAACTCGAACGCCTTGAACGGCAATACGGAAATGCGCTCGATGAGCTCGGTCTCTTCTGCGCTCGACAGTACGTTGGGCCGGTAGATGAATCCCGGCGGCATGGCCGGCGCGGATTCAAAGAAGCCAAGCTGGTTCACGGGGCAATTCTGGCTGAGAGAAGGTACGGCGTTCGCTTCGCTCACTCATGCGGGATGACAATTAGGTCGCCATCAACTGTCATCCCGCAGACGCCGCAGCGCTGTCGGGAAACCAACACGGCATCTTCTACTTGAGAAGCACCGCACATCCCGCCGGCCGCGACTTTGTGTCGGGCATGGCCTCGCACCACGCGCCAAGTATCGATTTCGAAGTAACCGTATCACGAAGATAGCCGCGCAGGTCATGCGGATCTCCGTCAACGCGACCAACATTCAGGTCGCTGATGCCGGGGATGTCGACCGCCCGTTTGCCCGTTGAATCAGGGGTCACGAGCCTCGCGGCGAAGGGGTCGTCGGTATGCAGCGCATTCACCCACGAGCGGACGCCGCGCGGCATCGCGAGGATGCCGGAGCGCCCAAAGAACAATTCGCGCAATTGATCATTTCCAATGGGCGATCCCATTGTGACAAGACGGCGAACGTCCGGCGCCTTGCTCGTGTCGCGATGCATGAGATGCCCCCACGTCACCAGCGCGCCCAGGCTGTGCGCCGCGAGTATCACCGGGCGTCCGTCGTCTTTCGCGCGTACGAGCGCATCGCGAATGCGCGTTTCAGTGGCGCAGCGAGTGGCGGGATCACCAAAGAAGCGCAGATCGCCGGCGAGGTCGCGCGCGTCGGTCGTATCGCTGTCCTGCGCGGTGGCATCGAGGAGCGCGCTCGCCACCATTGCGAGTATCTGAATCACAGGCGCCGGCGCACCGTCCGGTTGCTTCTTCTCCGCGCTTGCGCATGCGGCCGCGCCCTGCACAACGCGACGGCGGGTATCCATCAGGTCCGCGTACCAGACGATGCGAAGATCGCCGTCGGTGAGCAGTGAATCACCCGTCGCGCGAAACGCGCCTTCCCTGAGGGACGTCAGCGCTTCTCGCCGAAACGCCGCCGAATCGCGCGTGAGATAGCCGCGGCCGTGAACGAGCAAGACAACAGGCCGCTTGGCATTGCCCGGCTCCACCCGCGCACTGAGCGCCGTGCCAATGACGGCCAGGGCAATCCAGAGCGGCGCGAGCTTCACTTTACACTCGGCGCGCGCAATACTTCCTCGACTTCACGCCCACCGGCGAGCAGACGATCGGCCTGTTCGCCAAAGGCGCGCGCGGCTGCGATGTCGCGCGTAACACCCTCGACCGAGCCACCGCCGGTACGCAGGCGGAGCAGGTCGAGCCGGACATTCTCGAGTGCGGTAACGAGCTCGGACAATCGTGTTTCGGCCTGTGTGCGGCGCGCTGCCAGATCTGCGACCAATGCGTCCTGGCGCTCGGAGCTTCCCGTACGTCCCGCGGCACGGCCGTGCTGTGCTTCGGCAATGGCGGCATCCAGCTCCGCAACTCGCGTTCGTGCAACACGGGCGTGACCTTCCAGCTCGCGAAGTACCGCGGGCACGTCACCGAGCGAATCACGTACGGGGCGCGGTAGTGTGCCGAACATCGCTTCGGCGGACATGGCAATGGCGAGCTCCGTGGGCCTGTCGGCAGGCACGGCGCGCTGCCCAAGATTCATGCTCGCGAGCCCGACCAGTTTTTCGCCCAGCTTTCCCGACCAGAAGCGCAACCACACCGAACTGTCCGCTCGGCGGAGGCGCCGCCACTTGGCGCTGATGGCCGTGGCGATTATGCCCAGATACAACCCGGCGAAGCCAATGGGAACCAGGGCGGGCATGACGGCGCCCCCCAGCGCCGCCCCGCCCAGCGCAACGGCACCAATGCCAATGCCCCCCATGCCCGCGATGCGGAACGCCTTCTCGCGAACAGTCGGCACCATCCCATATTCATACTGGAACTCCTCGCGCGCGCGCTCGAACGACCGCCGCAGACCGCTGATGATGTCTTCGCGGCCATAGCCAAGTCTCAGCAGACGGCGCAGGCGAACAATGAGGATTCCGAGAGGGAGACCGACGGCCACCGCGAACCCCGCCGCGCCGGCAATGTACGGCCACCCTGCCACGCCATTGCGTGCGAGGCTCGCCACCACGCCCGCGCCCGCACTGAACGTTACGCCAATGGGTGCAATCAGCATCGCCATCCGGCGGCGGTCGAGAAATACCCGCACCGGAACCGGAATCTCCTCGCGCTTTTCCTTGCCGAGCTCCAGGGCATCGGCAAGTGCTTCGCCATTGATGAATCGTCCCGACGGATTCTTCTCGAGACACTTGTCGATGGCGTCCGCAAGCGCTCGCGGCGCCCCGCGCGCAGCAACGGAAACGGGAACCGGCGCCCTGGTCAGCTGAAGCGCAAGCACTGCATGCGCCGACGGCGCGGTAAATGGCAGCGTTCCGGTCAGCGCGTAGTACGCCACGATTCCGAGCGCATAGAGATCACTTCGCCCGTCCAGCTGCTCGGCGGCTGCCTGCTCGGGACTCATGAATTCCGGCGTGCCGAGCACCATGCCGACGGCCGTATCGCCGTCGGATTCCGTGAGGCGTGCGATGCCGAAGTCCGTGACCATCGCGCGTCCCGTGCCCTGCTCGAGCAGGATGTTCGCCGGCTTGATGTCACGGTGAATGACGCCCTGTGCATGCGCGTACGCGAGCGCCCACGCGACTTCACGCATGATGCGGGTGACGTCGTGTGCGGGCATGGGTCCGTGGGAGGACACGCGCTGCGCGAGCGTGCCTCCGTCCACGTACGACATCACGATGAAGACGAAGCCGCCAATTTCCTCGACCGCGTGGATCGGAACGATGTATGGGTGCGAGAGCCGGGCTGCGGTTCGTGCCTCGCGCATGAAGCGATCGCGCAAGTCGGCCTTGTCGGCAAACTCCGGCGGAAGGAGCTTGATGGCGACCTGGCGGTCCAGCCGTACCTCGCGCGCGAGGTAGACCACGCCCATGCCTCCGCGTCCCAGCTCGCGCTCGAGTGAATACCGTCCAATGACAGCGCGCTGGAACGCGAGAAAGAGATCGTCGGCGGTGGAGTCGTCAGTCACAGGGCGATGATTACCGGATTGGCGAGAAAGGCAGTGGCTTCACGTACGCGACGTTCGATACCGTAGTAGTACCAACGGCCGCGTACTTCGGGTCCTTGCTGATGCGCTGCCAGTCGGGATGGGATCCAAACGTCGCCCAGGCCCTGTACCGCGCCGTCATGTCCTCGAAGGTGAGCATGTACGTGAGGCTTGGCAGGCGCGTGCCAAAGAGATTCTCGCCAAAGAAGACAGGCGTCATGCCAATGGAGCGAAACAGCCCGATCTCGGCTTCATTGAACATGGCGATCTTGCGCTCGAGCGCGGTGGCCGTACGCGTCTCGTACGTGCGCAGCTCGAAGACTCGTGCAGGCCGGGTGGCCGGTCCGGGCGGCACGTCGACCGACGGATGGCCCTCGAAGGCGCGCATGAGCTGTGCGTCGTACCGCAGGTACGGCAGGTCCGCGCCGGCATCCATGGTTTTTTGCGCGGCCATGAACTCCCCGTCGGCGGCGACCTTTTCTGCTATGCCCTGGACCGCGGCAAGCGAAGGATACTCGATGAACACCAGCAGTGACTGTGAAGGAAATCCGGTTTCCGGCGCAAAGAGCCCGATGGCGCCGGCACCGGCGCGTGCATAGGCAGGCAGCACCGCATCCTTGTAGAAGTTGCGCAGGCCTGTGGAGCTTACGTCGCTGCGCAGCTCGTAGTTTCGCAGCTCGTAGTGGCGGCGCGAATCGGCGCTTTCCGGTACGCGAAAGCCCGTGGTAGCCGCGGCGCCAGTGACAAGACCGGCCTTGATCAATGCTCGGCGGTGCATGGGGATGGAGGCAGAAGTGGGCAAACCCTGTCCAGTCGCTCCTTCAAAGAGTAGCATCCAGACGCGAAAGTAACGAGGCCGACTCATCCGTTTCACATCCGCCGACCCATGAAACTCGCCTGTTACACCGGGACCCGGTTGCGGATCGCAACGGTCCTCATGCTTTCGCTTCCGGGCACGGGCCGGATGGCAGCCCAGACACCGCGGCCACAGCCCATCCCCAAAAGCGGCCCCATCCCCACTGCACCAGCGCTCGAAAAGCAGATGCTTTCCGACCTCACGCTGCCTGCCGGCTTCACGGCCACGCTCTTTGCCGGACCGCCGGTTGCGATGTACCCCGCGTGTGTCGGTGAATCGCCCGACGGCGCGGTATTCGTGTGCGTCGATCCCAACCTGTCGCTCTCGCAGCTGAAAGGCGTGGGCCGCATCATGCGCCTCGTCGACACCGACGGCGACGGACATGCCGACCGCTATACCACCTTCGCCGAGATGGACAGTCCGCGCGGGATCGCCTCCGACGGCAGGACCGTATTCGTCATGCATCCGCCGCTGCTGACCGCATATCGCGACACCAACGGCGACGGCATTGCCGACGAGTCCAGGGACATCGTCACGGGACTCGGCTTCGACCTGAACTTTCGCGGCGCCGACCACACCACGAATAATATTCAGCTCGGTCCCGACGGATGGCTGTACGTCGCCGTGGGCGATTACGGCTTCATGAATGCCACGGGCAGCGACGGACGAACGATCCGGCATCGTGGCGGCGCCGTGGTGCGCGTGCGGCCGGATGGCAGCCATCTCGAGATCGTCGCGGACGGTACCCGCAACATCTACGACGTCGCGCTCGATCCATATGCACGCATCTTCGCGCGGGACAACACCAATGACGGCGACGGCTGGGACACGCGCCTGCATTACATGGCGCCTGGTGCGAACATGGGATATCCGGCGCGCTACCAGAATTTCGGCGCCGAGCATTTTCCATCACTCGCCGACTATGGAGCGGGCGCAGGCGTTGGCAGTGTCTGGATCCAGGATCCGGCGTGGCCGGTAGGCTTCAACAACACGCTGTACACGGGCGACTGGGCGATCCAGAAAATCTTCCGGCATGCACTGACTCCCAAAGGCGCCATCTTCGACATAACGCAGGAGGACTTTCTTGGTGTGCTGCGTCCCGCGGACGTGACGCTCGACGGAAGCTCCAACATGTACGTGGCGAGCCTCGCAGGCGGCCAGTTCACGTACATTGGCGACAGTGTTGGCTACCTCGTGCAGATCAGGCCCACCGGCGCCACGCTGCTGCACGAGCGGCCCGTGTCAAAAGCCACGATCGTGCAGCTGCTCTCCACGCTTGGTTCCGGCAACGCGCTGCGCCGGCTGCATGCACAGCAGGAATTGCTCCGTCGCGGTACCAGCGCCGTCGTCGAAAGAAGTTTGAGACAGGCAATCGCCGACGAGCGGAAACCTTCCGACGCCCGCGCCGCGGCGCTGTTCACACTGAAACAACTCGCAGGCGCCAGGGCAAACGACGCGCTCATCGCGGCAGCGTCATCAGCCGATGCACGCGTGCGTGAGACCGCGCTCCGCGCGCTGGCCGATGCGCCGCAGGGTGTAAGCACGTCCATATTCGCCAAGGCACTGAGCGACCCTGACGCGCAGGTCAAGGTGCAGGCCATGCATGGCCTCGCGAGCGCCAATGCACGTGATGCTGCCGCGCTCCTTGTTCCGTTCACGGACACCAGTGACCAGGCACTGTCACACCTGGCAGTGAGTGCGCTGGTGAGCTTGCAGGCATCGGAGGCGGCGTTGAAGGGGATCGATGGAACACCCGCTGTGCGTGCTGGTTCTCTGCGAGCGCTCGCCATGATGCACGACGCCGCAACCGTCTCCGCATTGATCGATAATGCGGGCCGCACGACGGATGCAGACACCCGCGCGGCGGTTCTCCATGCGCTTGCACGTCTTTACAACCGCGAAGCGGAGTGGAAAGGCGACTGGTGGACGACTCGGCCCGCGCACCTTGGACCCTACTTCGATCCCTCGCCGTGGGAGGAGAGCCCGCGCATTCGCATGGCGCTGGTGAACGCCCTGACGACGGCGAGTGGCGATGCATTCACGAGCCTTGTAACAGATCTTGTTCGGAACCAGGTACTGCCGCGCGGCGCAGCACCACTGCTTGTTTCCGTGACGGCCAATCGTGATCCGCTCCGCGCTCAGATCATTGGCGCGATGGTAGGGAAGACGCGCGTCGACGACGAAGTCATTGCCATGGCGACACCACTCGATGCGCAAGGTTTCTCCATGCACAATCCCGTCGCGCAGCTCCTGGCGGGAGAAGGTGCGCTAATCCCTGCGGCCATTCCGCTTGCCCGCAGTGCGATACTCGACATGCGAATCGATTTGGAGGTGCGCGCTGCATTGCTCGGAGCGATGGGCCAGCTGCCAGGCAAGGAAGGACTCGACGCGGCCGCACGTGTGTTCTCATGGATGAACCCGGCGCCCTCGGCGTTAACCGCAGGTACCACGGCCGATCCCCTGGACGCAGCGTGGCGCCGGTTCGTGGGCGATCGTCGCCGAGCAGGAGAATTGGATTACTTCATAGATCAAGCAACTACTGGTGAAGCATCGCGGCGCACGCTCGCGTTCGCAGTGCTGGTCCAGAACATTCGTGCGCCGCGAACGCCCTTGGCGGTGCGCGACAAGGTGGTACCAGTGATCGATGCTGCGTGGACGGACGCCGCGTCGGCGGTGAGTCTGGCGCAAGCCATCAGGATCATGCGGCTCGAGAGCCAGTATACCGAAAAGCTGCAAGCGTGCAGCGTGGCGGGCCGATGCTGACGCGTGCCGCGGTGCTCCTCCTTGCGGCGCAACTGGCACATGCCCAGCAGGTGGATGGCAAGCGTGTGTTCACCACCACGTGCGCCGTGTGCCATCAGGCATCGGGTGACGGCATCGAGGAGAAGTATCCACCGCTTGCCGGAAGCGAGTGGGTCACCGGCGACGATGCCAAGCTGATTCGGATCATTCTACACGGTCTTATGGGGCCGGTCGAAGTTGCGGGTGTGTCCATTTCATCCGCGATGCCGGGCTGGGGTGCAATGCTCAAAGATGCCGACGTGGCCGCGGTCGCGACCTACGTTCGCAGCGCGTGGGGTAACGCGGCCGCGCCGGTGACGACGGCGAGCATTGCCGCCATTCGTGCGGCGACGGCGTCGCGTACCACGCCATGGACGGTGGCTGAGCTGGCGAAAATCATTCGTGTCAGGAAGGAGTAGCAGGAAGGAGTAGGATGTAGGGGAAGGGCAGGCCCGCCAAGCCAGGCACACTCCATACCTGAAAGGTATTACCTTCCAGCATGCCTGGAACGGAAATACTCTGTGTCGGTGAAATTCTCTGGGACGGGCTGCCTGAAGGACTTTTCCTTGGTGGCGCACCATTCAACGTGGCCTGTCACCTGCGTGCCACCGGTGCCGCAGTGGCCATGGTGAGCCGGGTCGGCAACGATCGCCTTGGCGAAGAAGTGCTGCGTCGAGCAGCGCGGTATGGTGTCGGCACAGACCTCATTCAGGTGGACGACATGCTGCCAACGGGCTTTGTCCGCGTCACGGTGGACGTTGCGGGCACTCCTGCCTATGAGATCCTGCAGCCGTCCGCGTGGGATGACATCACCCTGACATCGGAGTTGGCCGCACGCGCCGCGCATGCGCGTGCCCTCGTCTTTGGCACCTTGGCGCAGCGGAGTACCGTATCCCGCACGACCATCAGGCGGCTGTGGGACACTCCGGCGCTCAAGGTCTTCGACGTGAACCTCCGCCCGCCGTTCGAAGACCGTGATATCGTTCGTGAATCGCTCTCGAGGGCAGACGTCGTGAAGCTCGCGATTGCCGAGCTGGATCGGCTGGCGGCCTGGTTCGACCTGCGTGGAGATCTGCGACGGAAAACGGAAGCACTCGTGGCGACGTTCGACTGTTCCGTGGTGTGTGTCACGCGTGGAAAGGATGGTGCGGTGCTGCTGCACGATGGTGTGTGGACGGAGCATGACGGCTTCACTGTCGAGGTCCGGGATACGGTTGGCGCGGGCGATGCATTTCTCGCGGTGCTCCTGGCGGGCCTCCTCTCCGGATCCGACGACGCCTCGCTTCTGCAGCATGCCAACCTCATGGGCGCGTACGTCGCCACGCAGTATGGTGCCGTGCCCGCCGACCAGAGTGTGGCAGTCGAGCAAGCAGCACCACAGGCCAGGCATCCACCACGCAAGAAGCGCGGGACGTAGACATGGAGCTGCGGCATCTCCGCTACTTCGTGGCGGTTGCGGAGGAGCTCCACTTTGGCCGGGCCGCCGAGCGTCTGAACATTGCGCAGCCGCCGCTGAGCAGGCAGATCCACGACCTGGAGCGCGAAATCGGGACATTGCTCTTTGATCGTGTTGCTCGTGGCGTCGAGCTCACGGCCGCGGGTGCGGCGTTTCTGCCTGAAGCACGGTTGACACTGGCGCAGGCCGAGCGTGCGCAGCGAACCGCGATGCGCGCGGCGCACGGTGAGACGGGCCGGCTGCGGGTGGGTTTCGTGGAGGCGGCGACGCACACGGGAATCCTGCCCGACGTGTTGAGTTTCTTTCGCATGCATCTGCCGGCCATCGGACTTTCGTTGTTCGAGCTCGACGCACTTCAACAGGCCGATGCATTTCGTGACGGACGCATCGACGTCGGCATCCTGAATAGTCTACCTCTGGACGCGGACCGCTGGCTCAAGGTCGAAGTAATCTACAGCGAGAAGGTCATGCTCGCGGTGCCCAAGGCGCATCGTCTCGCGGGCCGCGCCCGATGCACGCTTGCGGACCTCGCGGCAGAGCCGTTCGTGCTGTTTCCGCGGTTCGTGGATCCCGTCATGTATGACGACATCATCGCGCGCTGCCGTGCGGCGAAGTTCAGCCCGCGCGTGGTGCAGGAAGCGACGGGGTGGCATACCCTCGCGAGCCTGGTGAGTGCCGGCGTCGGTATCGGATTCGTGCCGCGGTCGCTGACACAGTTTCAACAGGCGGGTGTCATCTATCGGGCGGTCCGCGATCTTTCGGTAAGCATGTCCTTGTTTGCGGTGTGGAAGGTGGGAGGTCGATCGCCGGTTCGTGACCGCTTCGTGACCACATTGCGAGCGGTGGCTGGGGTGCGGCGATGATCTTTACTCACAGCACGGGATTGTCTTGCCACGCATGCCACGGACACAGCGCACACCACGTACGCCACGCCTCGCGGCAAGCTGGGCGTGTCGGTTCGTTTCACATGAAGGCAATCTGATTTCATCCTTCGTACGAGGGTCACGCGGAAGCCGCCAACGCGCTCGTCCAAATTCCTTAGGCAAAGTGGTGGTGCGCGAGCCGGCGCCTCACGCGCCTCGAAGGATGTTTCAATGTGGAAACAACCGATATGATCTCTTCGCACACGACGCACACAGCGCATCCCACCTCCTTTCAAGCGTGACCACACATTTTGTCCGCAGCAATTACAATCACCAGGCCGTTGCGCTGCGCGATGAACGAGTTAAACATCCATAGGCACGGGCGACATGACGGAGGAGTTGGGCGTGGAGCGCAAGCAATACCTGTTCGTGAGTGACTTCGACCAGACCCTGAGCTTCAATGACTCCGGGCTGGTGTTGAGCGAGATGCTTGGCATTCACGATTTCCTCAGCCGAGTTGCGGGGTTGTCGCAGCTGAACCTCGTGCAGTCGGGCGCCGAGCTGTCGTATCTGCTGCTGCATGATCCCGAATTTCGGCGGGTGCGCAAGGAAGACCTCGTCGAAGTGGGCAAGCGCATCCGGCTCAAGCGGAACATCGCGCTCCTCTCCGAGCTGCTCCAGCACGGCGTCGATGGTCATCGCTTCGACTTCTACGTGGTCTCCGCCGCGCCCGAAGATGTCGTGCATTCCGCCCTCGAGGGGCTGATACCTCCCGAGCGCATCATCGGCACCAGGTTTCGCTACGACGAGCACACCGGCGAGATCGCCTCCATTCTTCGCGTGCCTGCCGGCTATGGCAAGGTCGCCGCGGTCGATGCCCTGCGCGAGCGCCTTGGCGTGCCCGGCGAGCGCGTCGTCTACGTTGGCGATGGAAGCTCCGACGTCCACGTCATGCTGCACGTCAACCGCTCGGACGGCCTCACCATTGCCGCGTCCGAAGCGCGGCACATCTCCGCGCTCGCGCGCCGCACGGTGATGAGCGACGACGCACTCAGCGTGCTCGTCCCGGTGTTCGAGGACATCCTGGGCTACGACCACCGGCGGATTCGCCGGCTGTTCGAGCACCATGGTGTGCTCATCCAGGAATGGGACCGTGTGCGCACCGATTGGCTGACGCTGCGACACGAAGTTCTCCAGCCCGCGGAAATGGCGGTCTGAGCAACAAAGCGGAGTGACTTCGTTCCGCGTATAGTTAGACATGTTCATCTCCGACTTCGCTATCCGGCGCCCGATCATCACCGTTGTGACGATGATCGCGCTCGTCGTGTTCGGGATCGCGGCACTCTCGCGCCTGCAGACTGACGAATTTCCAGACATCGATGCACCCATCGTCTTCATCGGCATCGCGTATCCCGGCGCCTCCCCTGACCAGGTCGAGCGAGAAGTCATCGACCGCATCGAGACGCGAATTGCCGCGATCTCGGGTCTCGACATTTTGCGCTCCACGTCGACCGACGGATTCGGACAGATCATTGCCCAGTTCCAGTTCGGCAAACCCTCCGACCAGGCCACGCAGGATGTGCGCGATGCCATCTCCGCGGTGCGTGCGCAGCTGCCCACGGAGATCATCGAGCCGATCATCCAGCGGTTCGATCCGTCGTCGCAGCCCATCGTCTCGCTGGCGCTCACGTCACACACGCTCTCTCCCGCGCAGCTGACCCAGATCGGCGACCAGGTCATCGGCAGTGACCTTCGCGCCATCTCCGGCGTGGCGCAGGTGAACGTGGTCGGCGCGGACAGTGCGACCCTCAACGTCATTCTCGACCCGCAACGGTTGTCGGCGGCAGGGGTTGGCGTCGATCAGGTGGTGGCCGCACTGCGCGCGCAGAACCTTGCCGCACCCGTTGGACAGGTGACCGGGCCCGTTACCGAACGAGCCATCCGCATCGAGGGCCGGCTCGAGCATCCGGAAGAGTTCGAGCAGATTACCGTCGCCACGAGGAACGGCGTGCCCATTCGGCTCGGCGACGTCGCGAAAGTCGAAGCCGGCGCGGCCGAACGCCGCTCGGCGGCCCTCTACAACGGTATCGAAGCCATCGGCCTCGACCTCGTGAAATCAAAGGGGTACAGCACCACCGCGGTGAGCTCCGCCATCCAGGCTCGATTGCCGGCGCTACAGAAGACGCTCCCGGCCGGCACCGAGATCAAAGTCGTGCGCGACGCCGGCGTGCGCGTAAAGAACTCCGTGCGCAACGTCCAGGAAGCGCTCGTGGAGGGGGCGCTCCTTACCGTGCTCGTGGTCTTCCTGTTCCTCAATTCGTGGCGCTCCACGGTCATCACGGGACTCGCGCTGCCGGTGTCGGTGCTGGCATCGTTCATCCCGCTCATGATCTTCGGCTTTACGCTGAATACCATGTCGCTGCTCGGTCTCTCGCTCGCCATCGGCATCCTCATCGACGATGCCATCGTGGTGCGCGAGAACATCGTTCGGCACATCGAGCTTGGCTCCGATCACATGACCGCCGCGCACGAGGGCACCGAGGAAATCGGGCTCGCCGTTGCGGCAACGACATTCTCCATCGTGGCCGTGTTCGTGCCGGTGGGCTTCATGAGCGGCTTTGCCGGCCAGTGGTTCAAGCCGTTCGCGCTCACCATCGCCGCAGCGGTGCTCGTCTCGCTGTTCGTGTCGTTTTCGCTCGATCCAATGTTGTCGGCATACTGGCCCGATCCACAGATCGAGGCGCACGAGCGGCGCAATCCCATCGCGCGCGCGCTGGATCGATTCAACACCTGGTTCGACCGCCAATCCCAGCGCTATCGCGCAGGGGTCGGCTGGGCACTCGACCACCGCAAGACGATGATTGCGCTCGCCGTTGCGTCGTTTGTCGGCGCCATTGCATTGCAAACGGCCTTTGGCGGATTCGGCTTCGTGCCCGAAAGCGATCGCAGCGAGCTCACGGTTAGCGTGGAAGCACCTCCCGGCTCGAGCCTCGAGTTCACGCGCGTGGTCACCGAGCAGGTCGCACAGCAGATCCGCGCGCACAAGGCAGAAGTGATGTACACCTATGCCACCGTGGGGAGCGCCTCGGGTTCCGGCAGTGTCGACGTCGGTTCCGTCTACGTGCGCCTCGTGCCGAAAGTCGACAGACACATGAGCCAGACGGCGTTCGGGATCATGATTCGCCAGGAGCTGCGCTCACGTGCCGACATCAATGCCTACCTGCTCGAGGCAGGCGGTCCGGGCGGCGGCATGAAGCCGCTGCAGCTCCAGCTGCAGGGCGATGACCAGGCGGTTCTCACCCGGCTCGCCGACTCCATCGCGAAAATTGTTCGGACCACGCCAGGTGCCGTCGACGTCGGCCTCTCCACCAAGGGAGAAAAACCCGAGCTCAAGATCAACATCAACCGCGGCTTCGCCGGCTCGCTCGGTATCACTGTCGGGCAGATTGCGCAGGCGCTCCGCCCTGCATTCGCCGGTGTGGACGCAGGCAACTGGGTGGACCCCACCGGGGAAACGCGCTACGTACATGTACGGCTTCCGGCAGGCCTGCGCGAAAGTCCCGCGGACATCGCGCGACTGCCTATCGTTCTTCCCGGGTCATCCGTGGTCCCACTGGGCCAGGTGGCCACGATCACGTCGAGCACAGGCCCCGCGCAGATCGACCACCTCGACCGGCGCCGAGTCATCACGATTGGCGCGAACATCGAAGGCTCGCTTGGCAACGTCACCACGGGCGTGAAGAACCGCCTCGCCTCATTCACGCTTCCGCAGGGCTATCAGATCGTGAACGGTGGCCAGGTAAAGGACCAGGCCGAAGTCTTTGGCTCCATCTTCACCGCACTCGGCATTGCCGTAATGCTGATGTATCTCATTCTCGTGGTGCAATTCGGCTCATTCCTGGATCCGCTCGCGATTCTGTGCGCGCTGCCGTTGTCGCTGATTGGTGTGGTGCTCGCGCTCATCATCACGGGCGACACGCTCAACATCATGTCGCTCATCGGCGTGATCCTGCTCATGGGCATCGTGGCCAAGAACGCGATCCTGCTCATCGACTTTGCCAAGTGGACGCACGAAAAGAAACAGGTGCCCATGCGTGATGCACTCATCGAGGCCGGCGCGATTCGGTTGCGTCCCATTCTGATGACCACGCTCGCACTCATCGCGGGCATGATTCCCGTGGCGCTGGGCCGAGGGGAAGGTGCGGATTTCCGGTCGCCGCTGGGGCGTGCCGTCATCGGAGGGACGATCACGTCGACGGTATTGACGTTGTTCGTGATTCCCACTGTCTACGAGATCTTCGACGACTGGCGTGAGAAGCTCGGTGCGCGGTTCCGCGGAAAGCGCGCGGTACATCACGAGGTTGTTCCCACGGTGGGAGACTAGCGGATTGTTACACAAGGTGTGATAGCGACAGCAGATCTCTTAGCGGGCGACCGCTCTGAGCACCTCCAGAAACGTCCCCAGGGCAGGCGGCGCATGCTCGGCGCGCCAGAGTGCCACGAGCCGGAATTTCAGATGCAGTCCGCGCAGCGGCCGGTACACCACCCCATCGCGCGGCAGCCGCTGCGCACTGCTCGGCACGAACGTGACGCCGAGTCCGGCGCTCACCAGCGCGACGAGCGCATCCAGCTGTCGGGCTTCCTGTGCTACACGCGGCGCGAAACCTTCGGCGGCACACGCCGCCACGGCGAGGTCGCGCAGGCGGCTCGGAATTCGTGCCGGCACCAACACCCAGGGATCATCGGCGAGATCGGCAACCGAGATGTGTTTGCGGCTGGCCAGCCGGTGTGATGCAGGCAGCGCAATAGCCACCGACTCCTGCGACAGCGGCGTCGTCTCGAATCCCATCGGGACGGCGTGCGGCGGCGCGATGCCCACGTCGAGATCGCCATTGAGCAGGGCAGGGAGCTGCTGAGTGGGAAGCCGCTCGAGCAGGTTGAGCTGCACGGCCGGATACTGCTCCCGATATGCGGCGAGCACGCCAGGCAGCACGCCCCAGAGTGCCGAGTCCACGTATCCTATTCGCAGGCGCCCAACCAGCCCCGCCGCGGCGCGGCGTGCCACGGCCGTGGCAGTGGCCGCCTGTGCCAGGGTGCGTCTGGCCTCATGCAGGAACAGCCGGCCCGGCTCGGTGAGCGCAACGTGGCGCCTGGTGCGCTCCAGGAGCATGACGCCGAGCTCCTCCTCGAGATGCTTGATCTGCTGGCTGAGGGCCGGCTGCGCGACATTGAGCCGCGCCGCACCGCGCCCAAAGTGCAGCTCCTCGGCGACGGCGACGAAGTAGCGAAGGTGACGGAGTTCCATGTGATAAGATTTACTTATCAATACAGGAAATCAATGTCTTGGACGGAATGACTGCCGCCGCGTAATTTCAGTGGCATGAGAGTCCTGAAGTCGCATTCGCTGCCGTTCACCCTGCTGCTCGGGGCACTCGTGACGCTGGCGTCGTTCGCCACCGACATGGGCCTCCCCGTGCTCGCGTCCACGGCGTCGTCGCTGCACGTGGCGCCGGCAACCGCCGCATTGACGATGAGCCTGTTCATGGCGGGTTTTGCCTTTGGCCCGCTCGTCATGGGCCCCATTTCGGACCGCCACGGCCGGCGTCCGCTGCTGCTCATGGGGTGCGCCACGTTCTCGCTGTTCGGTGTGCTCGGCGCGTTCGCGGCCAGCCTCCCGGCGCTGCTCGCGTGGCGGTTTTTCATGGGCGTGGGTGCGGGCACGGTGCAGGTGCTCGTCATCGCCACCGTGCGGGATCACTTTACCGGTGCCGAAGCGCGGGTGCAGCAGTCGTACGTGAGCACCACGGCCGGCATCGCACCCATCATCGCGCCCACACTCGGTGTGTGGATTGCCACGCTTGGCGGATGGCGCGCGATCTATGGCGCGTTGGCTGGCGGTGGGGTGGTGCTGTTTGCGCTGGTTGCACTGTACCTGCGCGATGCAACGCCACGGGCAAGGAGTGCGAGCCTCACGGCGCGTGGAACGCTCGCCAACTACCTGCGCGTCATGCGACATCCTGTCAGCATGGGTTACGCCGTCGTGGTGGCCCTGGGCTTCGGGTGTCTGTTCGCCTATGTGTCCGGGTCGTCGCTGGTGTTGATCGGCTTGATGGGCGTGTCGCAGCGCGCGTATGGCGCGCTCTTCGCCGCAACGTCAATCGGGCTCGTGGGCGGAGCGCTCGGCAATGCATGGCTCAATCGCCGAGGCGTCTCGCACACGAAGTTGATCGCCATTGGCCTCGTCGTCATCTCCGCGGTGGCGCTGGTGCTGCTTGGTCTTGCGGCCAGTGCACTACTTACGGCCCCGCTGTTGATCACGCTCATCGTCATCAGTCACATTGGCCAGTCCATCATGCGGGCGAATGCCATGCAGGGGGCGCTGGAGCCCATGCCGGAAATTGCCGGCGTGGCGAGCGCGGTACTCACCGGCCTGCAGATGATCGTGGGCGCGGCATCGAGTGCCATTGCCGCCGCATTGTTCGACGGACACTCGGCCGTGGCGATGACCGCTACGATGTCGATCTGTTCGGTTGGAGCGTTGAGCGTGTACTTCGGCGTGGTACGGCCGGCGCAGAACCGGAAGGCCCTGCCGGCCGTTGCAGGCACTGGCATAGTCCGCGAAACACTGGCTAATTGTGGTGATGACGAACACGCCGCCGTCGGGTGGGCCCGACCTCCGAGAATCCTATCGCGTGCGGTATCCGGCGAACTATCCGCGCTCGCTCCTGCCGCGCATCGTGGTGAACCCGGACCGCGTCGTGGTGCTGGAGGACTGGTCGGAGATCGGGCTGCGCGTGAGGCTGCCGGCGCCGCGCACCGAAGCGGTAGGTGATACACTCTCCGTCACCATCACGCTCAGCCATGGCGAGCCCATCACCGAAGAAGGCACCATCGTGTGGATGGACGACGAGTGCATCGCGCTTCGCCTCACGCCGCCCACGCTGCCTTGGAAAATTCTTCTCGACGAGCAGCGCGCCATTGCCCAGTGGCGGCGTACGCGTGCCGAGCGCGACGAGGAAAAGCCGTAGGCGCTGGCGCGTCGATTGCTCTGTGTCGGCCCGGTAACCACTGGCGTACGCTACCGGAGAGGCTCACATGGCAGGTCGTGCCGACGCGTCAATTGCGAGATACAGAAAGGCCGCCGAAGACACGGCGCGGGAGCAGCAGAGAATTCAGGCCGAGGTCGACTCGCGTGCGAAGAACAGGAAAAGGGACAAGGCGCCGGAGGAAAAGACGCCAACGCAGGCCGGCGTGCGCACGCAGCCCGAGCTGCCCTTGCCCCAACAGCATCAGACCAAGCCCGGACGTGAGTCCGACCTCGAGCCGCGGCCGAGATTTTCTGCGCCGGACTACAAGGGCTCGGGCAAGCTGCAGGACATGGTCGCACTGATCACCGGCGGCGACAGCGGCATTGGCCGCGCGGTTGCGGTGCTCTTTGCGCGCGAGGGAGCGGACGTCGCCATTGCGTATCTCAACGAACATGACGACGCCGCGGAGACGAAAGCCGCGGTGGAGAATGAAGGCCGGCGCTGCATCGTGATGTCGGGCGACGTGCGCGACTCCGCATTCTGCGAGTTCGTCGTGGAGCAGGCCGTGTCGGAATTTGGCCACCTCGACGTGCTCGTGAACAATGCCGCGTTTCAGGAGCATGTCACATCGCTCGACGAGCTGACCGATGCGCATCTCGACATGACGATGAAGACGAATGTGTACGGGTATGTGCAGATGGCGCGCGCCGCCCTCGCGCACCTGCCCGCGGGGGGCAGCATCATCAACACGGGATCGGAAACGGGCCTCTTTGGCTCACCGCAGCTACTTGACTATTCGGCCACCAAGGGTGCTATTCACGCGTTCACCATGGCGCTCGCCGCGAACCTCGCGCCTCGTGACATTCGTGTGAATGCGGTGGCGCCCGGTCCGGTATGGACGCCACTTAACCCGGCCGATCAAACACCGGAAAAGGTGAGCCGGTTTGGTGAGGACAGCGGCATGAAGCGGCCCGCGCAGCCCGAGGAGTTGGCACCCACGTACGTATTCCTCGCGTCGCCGGTGTGCTCGTCGTTCATCACCGGTGCCATCATTCCCGTGATGGGCGGTTCGCAGGGATGACCTCTCAACTATTCGCGTGCGCAGGGTGTCACAGGATGGAGGTCTCGTGACCTTCTCACCTACCGACAGCCTTTCGCATGCGTCTCGCACGTCTTTTTCTCCTCCTGGTTGCCGCCGCCGCCGCACACGCGCAGCAGGCACCGTCCCGCACGACAAAGTATCAGCAGGCCCGCGCCATCCGCGCTGACAAGCCGCCAGTCATCGACGGTGCCGATACCGACGACGTCTGGACCAGGGCGTCTGCGAACAGCGACTTTCTCGAGTTCCAGCCCACCGAAGGCAAGGCCGCCAGGTTCAAGACGGAGTTCAAGGTCGCGTATGACGACCGCAACCTGTACGTGTTCATTCGTGCGTTCGATCCGCACCCGGACAGCATCATGACCGCGCTCACCCGCCGCGATGTCCGCGGCCCGTCGGATCAGCTCAAGGTCATGATCGATTCATACAACGACAAGCGCTCCGGCTTCGAGTTCGCCGTGAACCCCAACGGCGTGAAGCGCGATTACGCGATGTACAACGACAACAGTGAGGATCAGGCGTGGGACGGCGTGTGGAATGCCTCCACGAAGATCGATTCGCTCGGATGGACGGCGGAGTACCAGATTCCATTTTCACAGCTGCGGTACGCGAATGCGTCGGAGCACGTGTTCGGCTTTGCCATCTGGCGCGACATCGAGCGCTTCAAGGAGCGCACGAGCTGGCCGTTGTATCGTTCATCGCAGGCGGGTATGTCATCGCAGATGGGTGAGCTCGAGGGCATTCGCGACATCACGCCCTTTCATCGGCTCGAGGTCGTTCCATACGCCGTGGCGAAGAATGTCTCGGTTGCGAAGACCGCCGCGTCCGCGAGTGAATCACCGTGGGGGCGATCGCAGCAGGGATCGGTGGGTGCAGACGTGAAATACGGCATCACTCCGAACCTGACCCTTGACGCTACCGTCAATCCGGATTTTGGCCAGGTGGAGGCCGATCCATCGGTGGTGAACCTCACGGCATTCGAGAGCTTCTTCCAGGAGCGACGTCCGTTCTTCGTGGAAGGCACGGGCCTGTACAACTTCGGCATCAACTGCAGCATCGTCACATGCAACAGCGAGGGCCTGTTCTACTCGCGGCGCATCGGCCGCTCGCCACAGCTGTTCAACCGCTATGCAGACGCGGCATCACCGAACGCGTCACCCATTCTTGGTGCCGGCAAGCTCACCGGCCGCGTGGGCAACGGATTCAGCGTGGGTGTGCTCGAGGCGGTCACGGGCCGGGTGGAAGGAATGCTCGGACGCACCACTGAACCAAAGACGAGCTATACGGTACTCCGGGCACAGCAGGACCTGCGCGATGGGCAGACGAGCGTGGGCGTCATTGCAACCGGCGTGAATCGCGCACTCGACCAGTGGTCCGATGCCTATCTGCGCCGCGATGCGTATGTCGTGGGAAGCAGCCTCACGCACCGGTGGAGCCGGAGCCGTTACGAGCTCACGGCGAATGCGTCCAGGAGCGTGGTGAACGGATCGCGCCAGTCGGTGTTCAGCACGCAGACGAACTCCGTTCACCTGTACCAGCAGGCCGACGCCGGCCAGGTGCTCGATTCAACCCGCACGTCGCTCACGGGTGATGAAGAACAGATCACCTTCGGCAAGTTCGGCGGCAACATGATCCACTTCCAGTCGGCGTACGACCGCCGGTCGGCCGGCTACGAGATCAATGACCTCGGCTACCTGCGCCGCGCAAACCAGCAGACGTTCAACAACTGGATGCAGTTCGCCTTCCGGACGCCCACGAGTGTGTATCGCTCGATGACGGCCAACATCAATGCGTGGGAATACTGGACTATTTCCGGCCTGCAGATTGAACAGGCCGTGAATACCAACTGGCACGTCAATCTCCAGAACAACATGTGGGTGCATTTTGGCGGCACGATCAACAAGCTGGGATCGACGTACAGCGACAATGCCGCACGGGGCGGGCCGGCAGTGCGTATCATGCCACAGTACAACTACAACGTGGGCTGGCAAGGCGACGACAGGCGTCACGTCGTACCCATGCTCTTCGTGAACGCCGGCAACAGCGACGGCGGACGCTCGCACTATCTCGACATCAGCCCCGAGCTGCAGCTCGTTCCGATGTCGCAGCTGCAATTCGACATCACGGGCGACTGGTACGTGAATCACGACCACACGCAGTGGTTCGGCAATTTTCAGGGAGCGGGGCTGACGCACTATTCGTTCGCACGCCTCGAGCAGCACACGCGCTCCCTGGGCGTTCGGGTGAGCTACACCGCATCGCCAACGCTCAGCCTGCAGGTGTATACGGCGCCCTTCGTGAGCCGCGGCCAGTATTCCGCCGTACGCGAGCTAAGTGCTGATCCGCGCTCGATGAACTACGACAGCCAGTTCATCGCCTATACGCCGCCGGCAGGTACGTCATTGGGCTTCGACGTACTTCAGCTGCGGTCCACGAGCCTGGTGCGCTGGGAATTCCGTCCAGGCTCCACGCTCTTTGCCGTGTGGACGCACGGCCGCGACGGGTACGATCCGGCATTCAGCGAACGCGGGCTGCGGGCCGATTACAACGACCTCTTTGCGCTGCATCCGAACAACACGTTCCTGCTCAAGATGGCGTACTGGCTGAACTGACGACAGGTGAACCACTCTTTTGTCGTCCTGAGCGTCGGGAGACAAATCTCCAACTCGCCAAAAACCCCCTACACGTCGTACGCTCGCAGCTCCACGCCGGAGACATGAAATGTCCGGGTGGGACGCTCGCGCTTTCGGTTCGCCCGCTTGGCAACTTCGTCGCTGATCTGGATCATCCCGTATTCGCCGACGTCTTGCGACAACTTGGACGCGACATTTACCGGCGAGCCGGCGATGTCGTGCATGCCGCCACCCAGCTCGAACACCAGCACGAGTCCAGCATCGATGCCAATGCGGCAGCGCAGTCCGCGTTCGCCGAGCGAGTGCTTGAAATCCTGCGCAAACGCGATGGCCGTACCGCAGTCCGTGAATGTATAGATGCCGATGAGACCCGCGTTCTTCACTTCATGCCCCGCATGCTCGGGCAGGAGGGCGAGGCCAATGCGCTTCATGGCGGCAATGAGCGCGAGATTTTCCAGCACCGCAACCTCCGGCACCTCGGACGACTCAGGCTCACGCTCGATGAGCACCACGGCGAGATCCTCGTACGCCTTTTTCGGCATGCGTGAATCGCGCCGCGTGCGCGAGTATGTCGCGAGACTCTGGGTGAAATCGGAGGAATACGGCGCCGGATAGTCCACGTCCGTAGCGTCCAGACCCTCGAGCACGGGTCCCGTCACCACGTGCAGAAAGTCCCCGAGGTCGGTGCGTTTCGCGAGCTCGAAGCCATGCGTATCGGGCAGGGCCCGCACTACCGAGTCCGAAACGAGCAGCTCACCAGCGCCCGTATGCTCCTCGGCCACCTTCTCCACGCGGTCGGCATCGGCTCCGTACACCGCGCCGGCGAGCTCGTAGAACTGGCCGGCGTGCGCTGCCATCCCGATGCCCAACTCGCAGTCGGCCGCCATGCGCTCTGCCGTTGTACGGAGCATTGCGACAACGCGTGCCGTCTCGATGCCGGCGCCGTAGAACATCTCGGTGTTGTCTGCCGCCCACACCCCGATGGCGCGGCCGCCAATCGCTCGGCCATGTGCGTGAATGATTTCCTTTGGCACTCCGATCATCGCGAGAATCTCGATCAACGGCCGCTCGCGTCCGAGTCGCGTGAGGCCGGATGAATCGCTGCAGACGACGATACCGCGGAGCGAATAGGGCGCCAGCAGGCGGCGGGCCGCGTCTGCCGTTCGCGTGCCCTGCGTCCATTCGGCGATGATCTCCAGCGGGAGCGACCCGCCCACACCGTGCGGCAGATCGAAGAATCCTGGTGGAAACCGGTCGCGCGAGATACTGGACATGTGAACGAAAGCTATGTGAAATGAATGCGGTGTGCTTTGACGAACCGGGCCCTGGCACCTAGGTTGGCGCGTCGCTCCACACGAAACAACGGGATCAGCGAATGAAGATCGCACTCATGGTACTCGGCGTCATTGTCGCGGTAGTAGTGATCGTGGTTGTGGTGGGGTATGGTTTACCCGTCAAGCATCATGCGTCACGCCAGGCGGTGTTCCGGAGCCCAGCGGAGTCCGTCTATGCGGCAATCGCGAATGTTCGGGACTATCCAACGTGGCGCTCCAAGGTCCAGTCTGTCGAGGTGTTGAGTGAGCAGAGCTTTCGCGAAAAGGGCAGTGATGGCGCGATTCTCTATGTCGTCGAGTCGGCTGCTCCTCCTGTGCGGCGTGTGACGCGCATTGCGGACGACAAGCTTCCTTTTGGCGGCACGTGGACATACGAGTTGACGCCAACGTCTGGCGGAACCGCGTTGCGGATCACCGAAGACGGCGAGGTCTACAATCCGGTCTTTCGCTTCATGTCCAAATTCGTCTTCGGTCATCGGGCGACGATAGACGGCTACCTGAAGGATCTCGGCAAAAAGTTCGGGTCAACCGTGGAGATCACGGACTAAGAATACCTTAGACCGTCATCCCGCAGGAGCATTATAGGCGGTCATGCCGCAAGAATATTTTAGACTGTCATCCCACAGGAGCGAAGCGACTGTCGGGAGCT
>JAQBPY010000394.1 GCA_028287285.1 Gemmatimonadota bacterium | reverse complement strand
ACCATATCAGGCGGACGAGGCCGGCCGCGGCAACGATCCCACGCCGACACTCGTCAAGCGCATGGTGGGAATGCCCGGCGACACCCTGTTCATGCGCGCGGGCTTGCTCCACGTGAACGGCGTCGCGCAGCGGCAGGGATTCGGCATCGTCAGCAAGCCGTCACCACGCGGAGTCCAACCGGCGGACAGCGATCCCTTGTTTCAGTGGCAGCATCAGTATGCGCTGAGGCAATCGCGATTCGGCGCGGCACCCGCGCAGCCGCAGCTCGACAACTGGGGGCCGCTCGTGATTCCCACCGGGCACTATTTCATGATGGGCGACAACCGCTACGAGTCGAAGGACAGCCGTTTCTGGGGCGTTGTCCCCCGCGAGAACATTCGCGGCCGGCCCAGCTTCGTCTACTACAGCTACCGCAGCGGCGACGAGACCGATCGCCCACTTCCGTTCATCACCGACATCCGGTGGGGACGCATCGGGACGCGCATTCATTGACCTCGCCGGGAGCGGCACCGGCGCGCCAGGCTCACGCGGTGTTTCACCGATGAAGCTGGCGTCGCTCACACCGGTGACGCTCACCTCCCGGTTGATCGCCTGCTCCCAACTCGCATGCGTCGTGCTCTTTGGCACGCTGCTCTTCGCCCCCTGGCAGGCGACGTCGCCCATTCTGGGCACTGCACTCATTCTGTCGTGCACCGCGTTCGCCATCGCCGCGCTCTCCATCGCGCGCGTGGCGCATGGCGTCGTCCAGATGGTTTTCGGTGCCTTCGCCGCACTCGCGATGCTCATCGGGTTCGACGAGCTATGGATGCTGGTCGCGCCAGCGCCCGCGATCTCGTCGGCTCTTCAGAACGTCACCAGTCTCGAGCTCGCCGTTGCGATCGCGGCGCTCAACGCACTGCTCGCCGTGTACGGCAGCTACTCCCTTTCTGCGGAGCGTCTGGCCGCAGAAAACCTGGAGCGCCTCGTCGACGCCGAACAGCAAATGAAGGCATCCCTGGAGCAGCGTGTCGTGCAGCGCACGCTGGAGCTCGACGACGCCCAGCGCGTCCTGCACCGCATGTGGTGGCTCGGCCAACAGATCACGCTGGAGCTCGATCCCCGACGCGTGCTGGACCGCTTTCTCGAGGCCGCCGCTGACGTTGCCCAGGCGGACGGTGCCGCGCTCGGACTGCTCATCGAGGACAACCTCGTCGATGTGGCTGCGGCGAGCGGCATCCTCGAGGCAAGTGCGGGTTCGCGCATTCCGCTCACCGGAACGGCCATGGGCCGGATCATTCGATCCGGCGGGACGTGGTGCGTCTCCGACATTCGGGAGCATCGCGAGCTCGTGAGCGACGAATGGGACGGGCTCGGCGGCGAAGCGATACGCGGAATGGCCATCGTACCCGTGCAGCGCCGCGGCGAACGGATTGGGGCCGTGGCAATCGTGTCATCCAGGGTCCATACCTTCTCTCCGCTGGAGTTGGAGCGCGTCGAGGCGATGGCAGACCTCCTGTCCGTGGCCCTCGCGAACGCGGAGTTGTTCCAGACCATGAAGCAGGCGGAATGGCGCTTCCGCACACTGTTTCGTGCGGCTCCCGACGCCGTGCTGACGGTGCTGCATCCCACCGGTCGCATTCGTGAGGCAAACGATGCGGTGCGAGAGGTATTCGGCCTGGAGCCGCATCAGATCATCGGAAAGCGCTTGCTGGAGCTCCTGCTGCCGGTCGATCGCATCACCCTGGAGAACGCCCTCACCGCGGCCTTTGCCGGCACGCCGGCACGCGTGGAGGTGCAGGTCACGCTCCCGGGAGGTAACACGCGCGTGGTAGCCTTGGCTGCGAGCCGGCTGCCGGAAGCGGACCCCCCAAGTGTGCTCCTGATCGGCCGTGACATGACCCAGGACCGCGAGTTGCGCGTGCGCTTGATGGAGTCGGACCGCCTCGCCGCCGTCGGTGAGCTCGTGGCCGGCGTCGCGCATGAAGTGAACAATCCCCTGAGCAGCATCAGCGCGTTTGCACAGTTGCTCCTGCGCGAGACCACGCTCACCCCGTCACAGCGTGAGTCCGTGGACGTCATCCGCACCGAGACGACGCGCGCGAGCCAGGTGGTGAAGGATCTGCTGGCCTTTGCGCGTCGCAGCGAGCCGCACCGCGAGCCGCTCGATGTGAATGGATTGGTGAGCCGCACCATTCGCATGCGTCAGTATCAGTTCGCCGAGGCCGGCGTGCGCGTGGAAACCGAGCTGGCGGATGAGCTGCCGTCCGTCGTTGGAGACGCACGCCAACTGCAGCAGGTTTGCCTCAACCTGCTCACCAACGCCGTCCAGGCGATGGGCTCCGCGGGCGGTGGCGAGCTGCGAGTGCGAACGTCGTTGGTGGACGGCGCGGTTCGGCTCGACGTGAGCGACAGCGGCACCGGCATCCCCGCGGCAGTGCGCGCGCACATCTTCGAGCCGTTCTTCACCACCAAGAGCGAGGGCGAAGGCACCGGCCTCGGACTCAGCGTGAGTTACGGTATCGTCACCGCGCACGGCGGCACGATCGAGGTGGTCGAAACGGGGCCGTCCGGCACCATGTTCCGGGTCACCCTGCCATCGGTGTCCTCACCGCCGAGCGACGAGGACGTTGCCAATGAGGTGGCGTCCTTCACGTTGCGTTCGCCGCTCGC
>JAQBPY010000376.1 GCA_028287285.1 Gemmatimonadota bacterium | reverse complement strand
ACGAGCACTGCGCGGCCACCACGCGCACCCGTGATCTGGGTACGGCGCGCGCTGCTCGACAAAATGCGGAACGCTCGTCTCACTGCGTCCGTCACGACGGACGATTTCGTCGTGCCATCGGTGAATGTCGTGGCGCGCGTGCGCGGCACTGACCCCGCACGACGAGATGAGCACGTGCTGTACAGCGCACACGTCGACGGACTTGGAGTGCGCTATGCATGGGACGGTGACTCCATCTGGAAAGGTGCCGACGACAACGCGACCACGAGCGTCGCATTGCTTGCGATCGGCCGCGCCTTTCGGGCTGCGCCTGCCCGGCGGTCGGTGCTGTTCGTGTGGCACGGATCGGAGGAGCTGGGACTGCTCGGTTCACGCTGGTATGCGCTGCATCCAACCGTGTCTGCGAGCTCCATCGCGGCCGTCATCAATGGCGACATGATTGGACGCGGCCCCGCTGATACTGCATCGCTCATGGGTGTCGTGACGCCGAACAGGAACTCGCGCGTGCTTGCCAACATGGCGCTTGCGGCAAACGCACGCGTGAGCAGGTTCGTGGTCGACACGTCGCTCGATGCGCCCACGCATCCGGAGGGATTGTTCCAGCGCAGCGACCATTGGCCGTATGTGCAACAGCGCATTCCGGTGATCTACTTCTCCACCGGCCTGGCACCCGACTATCACACGCCGCGTGATGCGGCCGAGCGGGTGGACATTGTCAAGCTCGCGCGTATGACGCGGTGGATGTATGCAACGGGGTGGGCTGCAGCGAATGCGGACGACCGGCCGCGGCTGGATGTGCGTTAGGGCGTGGACAAGCAGGCGCAATGATTCGTACAGTATTCCCGACAGTCGCTGCGCTCCTGCGGGATGACATTCATCGCTGGGCTCCTGTGGGATGACATTCATCGCTGCGCTCATGTGGGAATGACATTCGCCTACGCAACCAGCCACGCCTGAGCATGCCACGTGCCAGTAGCGAGGTCAGCCCGGCTCGATACTTGAGATAGGCTGAGCACTACCGCAAAGGAATTCATGACGAAACCAGCCGCTGTGCGCCCCACGCGTGACGTGAAACACGGTCCCACCGTCGTCGTCGTTGACGGATCCAACGTCGCGCACTCGAGCGAAGGCGAGCGAGTGTGGCTTTCCAACATCGTGGCCGTGTGCGACAAGCTCCGAGCAGAAGGATACGAGCCCGTCGTCCTCGCCGACGCTGCCCTGCGCCACCAGATCGACAACCGCGCCGAGTACGAGCGGATGGTGGACAATGGACTCATCAGGCAGGCCCCCGCCGGTACCGACGCCGACTACTTCATCCTGAGCTTCGCGCGCGAGTTCGACTCGGCCATCGTGTCGAACGACCGCTTTCGCGACCGGCAGAAGGCATTTCCCGACGCAGTGAACCGGCTCATCAAGTACATGGTCGTGAACGGCGAAGTGGTGCTCGAGCGTCGCACGGGCCGACGAGTCGACTGAGCGCGCCTGCGGCGACGTCCATACCTTGCCAGGAGCGCGAACACGCCCACCCGACCACGTCTCACGATGCCCCGATCATTGCTGCGTTGTTTCGCATTCGCGCTCGCCGTCGCGGCTCCGGCAAGCGCCCAGGTCGCCGCGCCGCGCGCCGTGCCCGACAGCATTTCCGACCTGGGCGCGCTCGTTACGCGGCTCTCCGATGCGGGCGGCTACTTCGATACCGACAACCTCATCTCGAACGAGCGCGGCTACCAGCAGGTCCTTGGTGCCATGGACCGGCTCGGTGTGCACGGTGGTGCCTACGTCGGCGTAGGACCCGACCAGAGCTACACCTACATCGCGCGCGTGCGCCCGCGCATTGCGTTCATCGTCGACATACGGCGCGACAACATGCTCGAGCACCTGCTCTTCAAGGCGCTCTTCGCACGCTCGGCACATCGGGGTGAGTATCTTGCGCTGTGGACGGGACGTCCCCTTCCCACGGCGGCACGGAATACCATCGACGCCATCGTGGCATCGATCGACTCCGCGGCCGCAACGCCCGCCAGCATCGCTCGGGCAAAGGCGATCGTACGCGAGGAAGTGATAAAGTCCGGCATCACGCTCACGTCGCAGGACCTCACAACCATCGCGCGCTTCCACGATGCGTTCATCAGGGACGGGCTGTCGCTCCAGTTCACGAGCGAAGGACGCTCGGCGCGACCATACTATCCCACGTTGCGGCAACTCATCCTCGAGCACGACGCGAGCGGACGGCAGCGAGGGTATCTCGCGAGCGAAGCAGACTTCCAGCTCATCAAGTCGCTGCACCGCCGCAACCTCATCGTGCCCGTCACCGGCGACCTGTCCGGACCTCATGCGCTGCCGGCGATCGGGCGCTACCTGAGCGAGCACGGCGAGCGTGTGTCCGTGCTGTACGCATCGAACGTGGAGGACTACCTCATTCGCGACGGCCGCTTCAGCGCGTATGCGGCGGGTGTACGCGCCCTTCCACGCGACACGAACGCGGTCATCATTCGTAGCTACTTCGACGGGGGATTCGGCCACCCGGAGTCGAAGCCCGAGTATCACGCGACGCAGCTGCTGCAGCGCATGGATCGCTTCAGCGCCGATGCAACGGTGGGAAACGTGCGAAGCTATCGTGAGCTCGTGGTGCGCGACTTCGTTCCCCTGCGCACACCGTGAGTAACGGCGTGCCCGATCAGTGCCCGATTCCCGTGCGGCGGCCAAGCTCTGAATCATATCTGAACTGCGCAAGCTCGCCAGCGTCCGTGAGGGTCGCGGTGGCGGGCAACCCTTTCACGTACCGATCCAGAAATGCAATGGAATACGCCACGATGTCATCGTGGGTATCGTTCGCGCGCCCGCCCCAGGTCAGGTGGCCCGCATTCCGGAAGACGACGAGATATTTCGCGTCACGCATGGAGTCATAGGCGCCGCCCTCACGCTCGAGTGCCGAGGTGATGCCGACGTCGAGCGTGCCTCCCTGGAACATGATGGGCGCGCGCACATTGCGGAGTGTGTTGTGGAGCATGAACGGCTTGACGTATGGGCAGAGTGCGAGCACCGCACGAGGCGCGGGCGCACCGGACCACGACGCCCATCCGCCAGCGAGTGCAATTGCGGTATAGCCGCCGAGCGAGTGGCCGGCGTACGCGAGCCTGGTAAAGTCGATTCGGTGCCTGAAGCGGACGTTTGAATGAAGCGCACGCTCAACCGCGCGGATGTCGTCGCGGCGATTTGCATACGTCTCGTCGGTCCAGCGGGCAGGTGCGCTGAACGGGACGCCGGGCCTGGCGGTCCGTCTGCCGCACGCGGCATCGCGGTGGCGTGGCGATACCACCACGTAGCCATGGGCGGCGAGTGCTTCGAGAAGATAGGCTGGTTGCGAGGGGCACCCGCCAAAGCCATGCGAGTAGATGACTACGGGCGCGGGCTCGCGGCTCGCCGGCAGCCAGAGCGACACAGTGCGTCCACCCAGCGTGACGGTGGCGTCCTGCGCCCCAGCTGTTATCGAGCAGAACAGCAGGAGAAAGAGTGCATGCGCTCGCATGCCGTATTCAGTGGCAAGGCGAAGGCCACTCCTGAATGCAGAACGCCCCCGAGACCGCTATGGTCTCGGGGGCGTGTTACCTGGAGCAGCTGATGATCAGGCGCTGCGACGGCGACGCGCAACGGCGCCGATGCCAACGAGGCCTGTGCCGAGCAACACGAGCGATGCGGGCTCCGGCGTGGAGACGACGACGTCCATGGAGACGTAGGACTCCACGTTCGCCACGCTGAACTCACCATTGGTGGCGCAGAACTCGGTGGCGCACTGGGCGAGGATGAAGCTGTACTCGCCGCTGCCGTAGGGGCTGAACCCGCCGCGCGTTGGATCGAACGGGGAGCTCCACCAGTAGAGGTTCGACGAATCCTGCGTGAGCGCGGTGTTGGCGCTCTGCGTGCCGGTGATCTGGTATGCGTCGAAGATCGTGGAGTTGGCGGCCGCGTTGTTGTCGACGAGCAGGTAGAAGAAGCTCGCCTGCGAGTTGCCGTTGTTGCCGACGAACCAGTCGAAGTTCCATGCGGCGCAGTTGGCGGCGCAGCTCGGGGAACCGGTGCTGAGGCCGCTGTTGGCGTAGTAGGTGCCTGCGCCGTCGGTGGTGACGGGATCGCTGAAGTAGCGGGGCGTGGCGGACAGCGCGATGATCGCATTGCCGGCGCCGCCGACCATGGAGCTCCCTGTGGCAATGCTGCACGAGGGTGAGCCGTAACACGGCGTCGGGTTGGTGCCGCCCGGGAAGCCGCCGAAGATGCCGGAGTGTGGCAGTACGATACCGGTGTTGATGGAGGTCTGCGCCATGACCGGCGCAGCAAACAACACCAGGGGAAGAATTGCGGAGATCAAACGTTTGTGCATCGACGGCTCCGGCTGAGATTGTCCAGGCGTACAGGGGGCCAAGCAAGCGAGGCTGTGCCAGCATCGCTCCGGTCACGCCTTGAGCAAATAGCGGTCCAGATCAATTAACAGCGTAACTCTCTATTATATAAGCACTTACATTCACACCACCACTCCGCACACCTGTTGCGTGGATGACACAACATGCTGACTTCGTGCATGAATGAGCTCGCTAGTCCTCTAGGGGGATGCCTTGCGCAGGATGTTGCAAGACAAGACCATGCAGCAATATTCTCCCGTATTCGTATATCATTGTCGATACATGATCCGGTATCCGGACCATGGACCTGGCTGCCCCTCGAGGAACCTCCCTCCCCCCGTCCCGCGTACTTTCATGATCTTCATGCCACAGGGCCGCTCGGCCGTCGCGACACTCGTCGCCGCCGGCACCATCGTGTTTGCCATCGCGTGCGGTGAGAGCACGTCGGGCGTTCCAACACCCGTCGTGTCACCCGTGCCGCATAACGTGGTGGCGCACATGCGTTGTAAGGCCGACGTGGCTGCCCAGTCGTTCGCGTGTGGCCCGGAGGGCTCGGCGCCGGATGGTGTGAATGCCCTCGCCGACCCGCACGTGGTTGGCGGGCAGGGAGTCTACGTCCGGCTCACGTCGTCGGGCGTGGTCTATTCGGCAGGCTCGTCCACGTATTCGTTCAACGTCACCGTGCAGAATCTGAGCACGAACGCCATGGCATCGTCCGACGGTGCGACACGCCACGCCAACGGCGTCGTGGTCTTTTTTGCGGATGGTCCCACTGTCACGGGCGGCGCGGGGACGATGAGCATCGCGAATGCCACCGGCCAGGGGACGTTTACCGCCAGCAACCAGAACTACTTCCAGTACGGCGGAAGCATTGGCGGCGTCGACCAGAGCGAGCTCGGTGCGGACGGAATTCTCGCCAGCGGCGAGGTGTCCGCGGCCAAGAGCTGGACGTTCAACATGCCCGCCACGATCACCACGTTCGAGTTCACCGTGTACGTGAGCACGGAGACGCCAACGGTCGCCGCCACCCAGACGGCGGCGCCACAGGTTAGCTCCATCACCCCAGCCACGCTCGTTCCGGGCGGGGCCGCGACGCTGACCGGCGTCAACTTCAATGCAACGGCCGCAAGCAACACCGTCTTCATTGGGGGGCAACGTGCAACGGTCACAGGGGGCACCACGACGAGTCTCCAGGTGACCGTCCCGTGCGCGAGGAGCGGCATTGCCAACGTGAATGTCACGTCGGGCAGTCTGCAGGGCGCGAACTTCGGACACCCCCTGCAAGTCACGCAGCGCACGCTCGCGGCTGGCGAATCCATCGTGCTCGGTACGGCCCTGGACTCGTACTGTAACGAGCTCCCCGCAACTGGCGGCGCGGCGCGATTCGTCGTCAGCATCTTCAGCGACAACACGTCTCCGAGCTCCAACGCGCCAATGCAATTTTCCGGCGACGCGGGGGTGTCGGTCGCATCACAGTTCCGCGCAGGCCCCCTGGCAACGGAGTCGCTGAACGCTCCAACTATTTCGCCCACCGCGGCGAGCGATCGGCGTCATGGCGCCCTTCTCGATGCGAATGCCAGCCAGTACACGCACCTGCGTTCGCGCTTCGGCACGACCGCCAGTGTGCGCTCGCGTGCGCGAATCGGTCAGTCGCGCTACGAGATGGATCCCGCTCCCACGCGACAGTTTCGACTCTCGAACCTCAATGCGACCGCGCCGAACAACACCTGCAACAGCTTCTACGTGATCGACGCCACGCGAAAGTACCTCGGCGCGACGGTGGCGATTTACGAGGACAACGCGACGCCCGACGCGTTCAAGGCGGATCTCAATGCGGCGGTCGCTGCCGCATATGCCAAGCTCGGCAGTCAATTCAACAATGACGTGGAGCCGCTCATCCGGAACAACTTCGGCGACCTGTTGCGCCGCGATGCCGTGACGGACAATGATGGCGTCGTCTCGATCGTCATCTCACCGCGTCTGAATACGTCGTTTTCCGGCGTGGCGGGTTTCTCCACCACGTGCGACCAATTTCCGAACGACGACGCGAGCGCTCCAGCGGCGGGCGGGCCTTACACCGGGTCTGCCGGGTCCACCAACGGCGCGAGCAACTTTGGCCAGCTTGTCTATCTCTACGAGCCGGTCACGGCCGGCTCAGGCTTTTCCGCGAACACCGTCGACAACTGGCTACGGACGGTCAGCGCGAAAGTCGTGCACGAAAGCAAGCACGTGGCATCGTATTCCGCGCGCGTTGCCAATAACGCCCCCACCTACGAGGCGTCCTGGCTCGAGGAGGGCACCGCACGCATCGCCGAGGAGATGTGGGGACGCCTCATCGTGGATGCCCAGTCGTGGAAGGGTGACGTGGGGTATGGCTCGTTTTCGAATCCGATCAGTGTCTACTGCGACGTCCGGCCGTCGGGTTTCGCGGAATGCGCTGCGAACCCACGGCGTCCGACTCTTACCGTGCAGACACACTTCACGTCGCTTTATACCGAGTTGTTCGGCACGAACGCACGGTTGCTCTCGCCGTTTGGCCCGACGGCAAGCGACAATGCGAGCTACTTCTGGGGTGTGTCGTGGTCGCTGCTCCGGCATGCGAACGACCGATATGGCACATCGGAAGCGGCGTTCTTCACGGCGCTGACGCAATCCTCCACGTCGGGGGTGCCGAACCTGACGACCGTAGCCGGCGTGGGCCTGGACGATCTCGTGGGCCGGTGGGCGCTTGCGCTGTATGCGGACAACTTTGGCGGAGCGGCGAATGCGAACGCGGACATCCAGTTCGCCAGCTGGAACTTCCGGAGCATCTACGCCGGTCTGAATGCCGACTTTCCGGCGACGTACACGCTCCCGTACCCGCTCGTGCCGCAGGCGCGGACGTTCGGGGCGTTCTCGCCGGTGGGGATCACGACGCTTCGCGGTGGCGGGGTGCTCTGGTATGAGCTCACGGGCACGTCGTCGCAGTCGCAGCTGTTGCGGCTGGAGGCGAACGGGGGTGGGTTGCCGACGACGAACCTTCGGATGGCGGTGATGCGGCTGCAGTAGTGGCCGGACCAGCGGTCGTTGCCAATGACTGTCGGGAGATCGTGTCGGTCTCATTCGCCTGACCGGCGATAATTGGCATGAATAGAATCTCCCGAGCGCCGCTTCGCGGCGCCGGGATGACAAGACTGACTGTCCTCCATTCTTTGATTCGCCAGACCGGCGATAATTGGACAAAGATCTGTCATCCCGCAGGAGCGAAGCAACTGTCGGGAGATACTGTCACTCTGTGCGGAATCGCACCATGCCGTCGAACACAACCGGTACCTCGGGACTTTGCTGATCCTGCGGTGCGAATCTTCCGTCTGCTATGAGTAACCTTCACGGAGTTTCCTCATGCAGCATAGATACCTCTTACTTCTTACAGCGTTCGGCAGCATAGCCGCATGCTCCAGCTCGGTCGCGACGTTGCATCCGGCTCCCGGCGCATCCGCCGCTAGCGCTCCGGGCAACGGCGCAGCCACCACGGTCGATGGTGTGCGTGTGGTAGCAAGTGCCGAGGCCTGGCAGTGGGACCCGCCCGACCTCAAGACCAAAGCCACGCCACTTCTCCTCGAGCTCCAGAACGACGGCAGCCGCTCCGTCCTGATCCGCTACAATCAGATCACGCTCACGGACGCTGACGGCCACCGCTTCAACGCGATGCCGCCCTACGACATCAAGGGCACGCTGTCCGAGGCCTACACGGTGCAGAATCCATATTACGGATTCAGCAACTTCACCGTTGCTCCATACCTGTCGCGCTGGTACCCGCGCTTCAGCCGCTTTGGCGGCACGTTCGCATACGACGACAGCTACTACTCCCCGTACTACACGCAGTACCAGCGCGTACGTCTTCCCACTGCGGAGATGGTGCAGCGCGCACTGCCGGAGGGTGTACTGGCACCCGGCGGCCGCGCGATGGGGTTCGTCTACTTCGAAGCAATGGACAAGGACGCACGCACCGTCACATTGGCCGTGCGGCTGACCGACGCGCAGACCAACAGCTCCATCGGAACGGCAAGCATTCCCTTTGTCACGAAGTGACCCGGCACGTGAGAGTGCCGTGAGTACTGAAGCTCTTCTTTATTTCGGACTATTCAGTCCGTGACAGAATGCGCCACGCCGCACTGCCCCCGTGCTGCTCAGAGCAGGCTTTGGAGGGCCATGTCGACAACGTTGCGCAACGTTTCCCGCGTCGCGCCGGAGCGCGCGGTGACCTTCAGGCCCGCGAGGACGGACGCCAGGAACATGGCGGCGGCCCGCGGGTCGACGTGGGCAGAAAACTCCTTCTCCCGTTGCCCCGTGCGCACCACGCGCTCGAACGCCGCCATTATTGTTGCGCCGGCCGCGTCGGTGATTGCTGCGACATCACGATCCGAGCGACCAAATTCCATGGTGGCACTGACGCCGAGACATGCCTCATTTGCCGGGCGTGCCACGACTGACCGCAGGGCCGTCTCCACTCCCTGCAGTGCGGAGTCGTGCGAGTGCATGGCGCCGATGACGTTGGCGGTGCTGTCGCTGGAATAGCGTCGGAGTGCTTCAAGATAGAGATGGCGTTTGTCGCCAAACGTGTCGTACATGCTCTGGCGGCTGATCTTCATGCCCTTGAGCAGCACCACAGTAGAGGTACCCCCGAAGCCGTGACTGGCGAAGACCTTCACCGCGCGCGCCAGCACCTCGTCCCTGTCGAACTCCCGTGGCCGTGCCATGGATGGACGATAGTTGTTCTGTACTGAATAGTCAAAAATATCATCGAGCCGGATATTTCTCTGCGGCAGCACCGCCGGTGCGGAATGATGATGGAGCGCAAGAAGGTACAATGCATTGTGTCATAAAGACCGGTATCAGCGGCGCAACCAAAAGCACTGTACATTCTGCACCTCATGGACGACATCCTCATCATGGTGAGCAGCGATCTGCGGTTCGTCGCACGCTTCGAGCAGGCGCGCGCGCCGCACAGCAGCGCCGCATTTTCCGCGGCGCTGCCCTTCAACAGCCGTCTGGTGCAGGCGCGCTGGAGTGGCGAGTCCGCGTGGATTCCGCTGGGTGAACTGCAATTCGGCGTGGGGTTCGAGAACGCCACGAGCCATCCAGCGCCCGGCCAGATCCTGTTGTATCCGGGTGGCTTCAGCGAAACGGAGATCCTCTTTCCGTATGGCAGCACGATGTTCTCGAGCAAGTTGGGCCAGCTCGCGGGCAATCATTTTCTCACGATTGTCGAAGGTGCGGAGCAACTGGCGGAAGTAGGGCGGCGCGTGTTGTGGGAAGGGGCGCAGGACATCTCGTTCGAGCGCCTGCGCGGTTAGCGGATGTTTCAATATTGCTCACCAGTGGGAGCGGCGTACTTTGTGCACTGGCGTGCTGTAGCGCATGTGTTGCGAAGCATCCCGCTTCACCTCGGCTAGCGCAGAGGACACGCAATGGCGCAAGGATCGCAGTGATGGCCGGCTGGCCGGGCGAGAGCGATCACTTTCGCGTCCTGTTCGACGAGTCGCCGCGCGGCATGTTCGTCTCGAATGGCGGCGGCGTCATCGAGGACGTGAATGCGGCCGGCTGCGTGATTGCCGGCAGAAGGCGCGACGCGATCATCGGGACATGTATCGCTGACATTCCCGCCAAGATGGAATCGCGTGCGCTCGGCAGCGGGATGTTGCTGAATACGGTGCGCGACGTGCGGCGAGAGTTGGCGAATGACCTGCTGCACCAGCAACGCCAGGCCGTCGAGGCGGCCCCCAATCCCATCGCCATCTGCGACCTCACCGGCGTGGTCAAGTACGTGAATCCGTGCTTCGTGCGCATGTGGGGGTACCTGCGCGCGGATGAAGTGGTGGGGCGCCCGGCACGGGAGTTCGCGGAGTCTGCCGACGAGACCATCGCGTCCATTCTCGCGGGACGCGGGCTGTGGTCGGGAGAGGTGAAGTGCGTGCGCAAGGATGGGGATTCGTTCTTCGCCATGCTTTCCACCTCGGTCACACGAAACACCTGCGGCAAGCCCACCGGAATGATCGGCGTGTTCGCGGATATCACCGAGCTGAGGGCGGCGGCCGAGGCATGGCACGTGGCGGAAGAGACGCTGGCATTTCGCGAGGACCAGCTGGCACAGGTGGTTCGCGTGTCGCAGATCGGCGTGTTCGACCACGATCACCTCACGGACGCTGTGTACTGGTCGCCGGTGGCGCGCGAGCTGTTCGACTGGGATCAGCATGAGGTCCTCTCCGTCGAGAATTTCATCGCCCGCGTCTATCCGGACGACCGGGAAGCGCTCATCAACGCCATGCAGGCGGCGCATGATCCAGCCGGTGACGGCGTGTTCAACGTGAAGTTCCGGATCGTTCGTGACGATGGGACGCTGCGCTGGATGGAATCGCATGCGAGAACATTTTTCAGCGGCGGCACGGCGCGGCGGACGGTGGGCGGCTCGCGGGACATCACCGCGAACCGGAACGCCGAAGAGGACCGCGCGCGGCTGCTCGAGCGTCTTACGCAGGCGGAGAAGATGGAGTCGGTGGGGCGGCTTGCCGGGGGCATCGCCCACGACTTCAACAACATGCTTGCCGTGATCCTTGGCTACATCGAGCTCGCCCTCGTGGACCTTCCCGCCGATCATCCGTTGCAGGACGATCTCCAGGAGGCGCAGTCCGCGGCGCGACGTTCTGCGGACCTCACACGCCAGCTGCTCGCGTTTGCGCGACGTCAGTCCATCGCGCCTTCGGTGCAGCGGCTCGACGAGACCGTGAGCTCGCTGCTCAAGATGCTGCATCGTCTCATCGGCGAGGACATTCATCTTGCGTGGCAGCCGCAGGAGTCGACGTGGCTGGTGAACGTGGATTCATCGCAGGTGGATCAGGTGCTGACCAACCTCACGGTGAATGCCCGCGATGCAGTGGACGGCGTTGGCCAGGTGACCATTCGCACGGCCAACATCGTCGCCGATGCTGCGTTCGTGCGGAGACATCCCGATGCGATGGTAGGCGAGTATGTGATGCTCGCGGTGACGGACACGGGTCACGGGATGGACGAGGAGACGCTCGCGCACATCTTCGAGCCGTTCTTCACCACGAAGGCGCCCGGCCAGGGAACGGGCCTGGGGCTGGCGATGGTGTACGGCATTGCGCGGCAGAACAACGGCTTCGTTGCAGTGGAGAGCACACGGGAAACGGGAACCACGGTCGCGATCTATTTTCCGCGGCACGCCGAGGTACTCACCGAGCGCGCGCCGGGTGAGAGTCCGTTGCGCGTGCTCGGCGGGGTGGAGACGCTGCTCGTGGTGGAGGATGAGCCGCAGGTGCTCCAGCTGACCGTGCGGATGCTCAGGAGCTTTGGCTATGATGTGCATGCAGCACGGGGTGCGGCCGATGCGCTGCGCTTTGTCGAGTCGCATCCGGGGCCGATCCACCTCGCGCTGCTGGACATGGTGATGCCCGAGTTGAATGGTACGGAGCTGTGCCAGCTATTGTGCGGGCTGCGTCCCGATCTGACATGCATGTTCGTGTCAGGGTATCCGTCCACGGTGAGCACGAACCGCGGGCTGCTGGCAAAGGGCACGCCGTATCTGCAGAAGCCGTTCTCGGCGAGCGACCTGGCGCGGACGGTGCGCGCGGCGCTCGACCGGACGTACATGACGACACCGTCGAGCATACCGGTGCTCGCGCCGTCGGCGTAGCGCTGCTGCCTTGAGTGGACGTTGCGCCGACGGCCATACGTGGACGGCAGCATGCTATCGCAACGTTCTCGAAGGTGGGCGGGCTTTGCGGCGCCCTGGGGCTGGGCGGGGTCTGCGCCTGAAGAGATGCGGCGCCGAGCAGCGCGGCGGCGCAGGCAAGTTTTACGCATTTTCTTTTCAGCGTCGTTGCCGCAAGCATGGCCGCCACCTGCGGACCAACGGCGACGGACGGGTCAATTGCGCCTGCATCATTTACGCCTTCACAGCCATCGATGACGATACGGCCGTCGCGCACCATCGCCACGGCACGTGCAAGTTTCGTATCGCGCCGAGTGACGTCGTCGTCTGCCGCGAAGACGGCAACGCGACATCCTGAGTCGCGCGCGTAGTCCTGAATCTCCCACGCCTTGGCAGGACAGATCACGAGACCGTCTCTCTCGACGGCGTCGCACAACACGCTGACGAGCCGCTCGGCATGTTCCTGTTCCTGATAGCGCTCGGGCACATCCGTCAGGCGCGTGTCGAGGATGATCGCGATTCTCGAGCGAGAGTACGGCAGCCCGGCCTGGAGGAGGTAGTTCGGGGAAACGTCAATCACGAGATGATCAGGATCATCAAGTTGATTCCGCAGGCACGTCTGCGCTTCGGCTCGTCCGTCACCGCCCGTGACACCACAGAGCACCTGCGCATGCAGCCGAGGCATATCTGGCAGCTCGCCCAGCGCGGCCAGCTCGGCGACGGCGGCATCGACGCTTTCGAGCGATCCATCAAAGGCCTGCTGCACGACCTCGAGTGCGAGGGCGGCGGCGCGGAGGCCCACCTGCTCGTGGATGTGCTCGAACACGAGGGTGTACTCGCCGGGAATGTCTCCCCCACGCGTGCGCCCGAAGCCGACGTCGTGCCCCATCATGTTCTGGAGCTCGAGTGCGACATGCTCGATGATGTGTGGCGCATAGGTGCCTCGGCGCAGCCGAGTGATGAAGCCGCCGCGCTCGCCGATGGAGCAGCGATGCTCGATGAGGCCAGGCATCGCGGCAACGAGACGATCCGTCACGCCCTTCACATCCGTTGACGAGACGTCCTCGTATTCGCCGACCTGCAAGTCCATGCGCGTCACGGGCCGCAGCGACCAGAAGTTCTTGCCGCGCGTGGAGTGGAGCATCGTCATGCGAAGCTCCGTTGCCGCCTCGGCTGTTGGTGCGGTCATGCCTCCCCCGTCCTGAGCGCCCGTTCCCTGACTGCCGCGAGTGTCGACGGCACCTTGTCCGCATGAATGACCAGCAGGTCATCCTCCGACAGGAGATCGAGGCCACGGTTGATCGCCTCGTTCTCCTCGTACTTCACCTCGATTGCATCCTGCGACATGCCGCCTTGGATGAGCCCTTCCGTGAGAAGCCGGGCAATCTCACCTTCGGCGCGGCCGCGGCGGTCGATGTCCTCCTTGATGATCACGCGATCGAATCCGCTGCACAGCCTTCCCGCCTCCCTGATGTCGTCGTCGCGCCGGTCGCCGGGCACGGTGAGCACGCAGTAGCGCTTTGCGGCCGGAAGGCGAAACACGAATTGGGTGAGTCCCTTGATGGCAGCCGCATTGTGCGCGTAGTCCACGAGCACGCGTCCCTTGCCCACACGAATGATGTTCATGCGGCCGGGGGTCATGCCGGGCGAGGGATGGAATGAAATGAGGCCGGCGCGAATGTCGTCGTAGCGCATGCCCTGCACGTACGCCGCCGCAATGGCGGCGAGCACGTTCTCGCGCTGGAACGTGGCCGCGCCGCCGAGCGACAGGGGCACGTCGTGTTCGGCGGCGATGGGAATGGAGAGACGTCCGCGCTTGATGACGAAGGTATCGCGCTCGATGACGGCAGCGATGCCTCCGCGCGCGACGTGGTCTTCGACCACCTCGTTCTGCCCGAATTCCTGCGCGGAGAAGAGCACGATGTCGCCGCCGGTGCGCTCGCGCATCGCGTACACGAGCGGATCATCCGCGTTGAGCACGGCGTGGCCATCGCGGCGGACCGTTGCAGGCACCACGCTCTTTACCCGCGCAAGCTCCTCGACGGTGTTGATGCCCCGGAGACCGAGGTGATCGGCGCTCACGTTGAGGACGACGGCCACGTCGCACTCCTCGAAGCCAAGGCCTGCGCGCAGAATGCCGCCGCGCGCTGTCTCGAGCACCGCCACGTCCACCGTGGGATTGGTAAGAATGATCTTCGCGGCGAATGGTCCCGTCATGTCGCCCTGCATGACGAGACGGTTCTGGAGATACACACCATCGGTGGTGGTAAAGCCCGCGGTCTTGCCCATGTTGCGGAAGAGATGCGCGATGAGCCGGGTGGTGGTGGTCTTGCCGTTGGTGCCGGTGACGGCAATCACGGGCACCGTAGGGTCGACCCCAGGCGGATAGAGCATGTCCACGATCGCGGCGCCCACCGGACGTTTCTTGCCTTCGGTGGGGTGGGTGTGCATCCGGATGCCGGGACCCGCGTTCACCTCGATGATCACCGCGCCGTTTTCGCGAAAGGGCACGCCGATGTCGTCGGTGATGACGTCGATGCCGGCGATGTCGAGGCCAACGGCATTGGCCGCCATCTCGCACGCGGTGACGTTGTCGGGATGCATCTCGTCCGTCCGGTCGACGGAGGTACCGCCGGTGGAGAGATTGGCCGTCTGCCTGAGGAAGACGATCTCTCCCTGCTCCGGTATGGTCTCAACCGTCCGGTCCTGGTGCGCCAGAAACACCTCCGTCTGCGCATCGAGCGGGAGATGCGTAAGAATCTTCGCGTGGCCCACGCCGCGGCGTGGGTCACGATTGGCTTCTTCGACGAGCGCACGTATCGTGCTGCGTCCGTCGCCCACCACGTGCGCGCACACCCGTTCGGCGCACGCGACGACCTTGCCATTGACCACGAGCACACGGTGGTCGCGGCCCGTGGCGAAGGACTCCACCACAACGCGGCTCCCATATTCGCTGGCCGCTTCCCACGCAGGGGCAAGCGCACCGGCGTCGTTGATGCGCGCCGAGATTCCGCGGCCGTGACTCGCGTCGAGCGGCTTGAGGATCACGGGGAATCCAATTTCGTTCGCAATGCTGACGACGCCGTCGAGGGAACGGGCGACGTCGCCCTGCGGTACGGGAAGGCCGATGTTGCCGAGTACACGCTTGGTCTCGTCCTTGTCCTGCGCGATATCGAGTGCGATGGAGCTCGTGCTGTCGGTCACGGTGGCCTGGATGCGGCGCAGGTTGCGGCCAAGCCCGAGCTGCACGAGTGAGCGCGAGTTGAGTCGTCTTACAGGAATGCCGCGCCGACGCGCTTCTTCGACGATGGCTGCCGTGGAGGGTCCAAGCCGTACGCTTTCGTACAGGCGCTGAAGCTCGACGCCGGCCTTCTCGGCATCGATGGCGCCGCCGCGAATGCAATCGCGAATCATTCGGGCGGCTTCGTGCACGCTTTCGACGCCGACGTCCTCCTCTTCGTATTCAAGGATGACCCACCACACCCCGTCTTCACCCGATGGCACCACGCGTCCGAAGCAGACGTCGCACCCCGCAAGCGTCTGGAGCTCGAGAGCCACGTGCTCGAGCACGTGAGGCAGACTCGTCCCTTCGTGCAGGCGCTCGATGAACCCGCCGGGCTCACCACGGCTGCACGGGTGCGATTGAAGTGTGGGCATGCCGGCGTACAGCCGATCGGCAAAACGGTCGAGCCCCGAGGTGAGTGTGCGCTCGAGCCCACCGAGGCGTACGTCGCAGGCGATCACGGGGGCAAGCCGCCAGTAGTTGGGCCCCCTGAGTGCACGAACTCGAGTTACCTGGAAGTCGTCGGCGAGGTGCCCGGTGGTCTCGGGCTCGGACGCGAGGGTGCTGGTCATGGTGGGTGCGTGAAAGCGAACAATGCTTTGTTCGCCCATCGGGCAAAAGGCATTCCAGCGACTTTCGCGGTTCAGTCACGCACTGTCGACGGAATGCTCCTTGCGACCACCACATGCAACACACACGCAACACACATGCAACACGCATGGAGCACACATGGCACGAGGTCGCACGGGCACGCTCATCATCATTGGCGGGCATGAGAACAAGGACGACAATCCGCTCATCCTCAAGGAAGTGTCGCGGCGTGTCGGGGAGGGCAAGCTGGTGGTCGCCACGGTGGCGTCCGAAGTTCCCGACAGCCTGTGGGAGGATTACGAGCGCATCTTCCGCCGGATCGGTGTAAGGCACCTGTACAAGCTGGACATCGAATCGCGTGAGGATGCGTTCTCCGAGCAAAAGCGCCGGATCCTCGACGATGCCGCCGCCGTCTTCTTTACAGGCGGCGACCAGTTGAAGATCACCATGCTGCTGGGCGGCTCGCCGCTGTGCGAGCGTGTGCATGACATCTATCGCTCGGGTGGCGTGATCTGTGGGACGTCGGCTGGCGCCTCCGTGATGAGCGAAACGATGATCGTGGGCGGAGGCAACGAGGGATCGGCACGCATCGGCAACACGGTCCGGATGGCA